>NZ_DATFFD010000243.1:0-7420 GCF_035250425.1 Sphingopyxis sp. | reverse complement strand
AGCGCGCCGAACAGGCATGCCCAGCCCTGTTTGAAGCCGAAGACGAGAAATTCGAGAAACCAGCCGCGCGGCCCGGGTGTTACCGCCATCGCCTCCAGCCGCGCTCGCACGGCATGGAAGCGGCTGTGTCCGCGCTGCGTGTCAGACATGCACGGCGACGTAAGCGATCAGCAGCGCGGCGGGCATCAGCAGGAGTTGGGCGAGGATCGTGCCGGCGAGGCGGCTCAGCGAGATCAGCGTGATCGCGCGGCGGAAATCGGCCTCGTCGACTTTGCCCTCGACCGCGTCGTCGGTCATCACGGACAATTGCGGGTCGATGAAGGCGAAGAGCAGGATCGTGGCGAAACCGTTGATCAGCGCCGAGAGCTGCGACGCGGTGACGCGGAATTCGGGGGCGAGATAACCAGCGTAAAGCGACGCGACGACGCCGACCGCGAGCAAGGATTGCGCGAGGCAGTTGGCGATCAGCACGCCCCAGCCGATGCCCTTTGGCATCCGCCAGCTCTTGAGGTGCGACAGGCTGGGGAAGGTCAGCGAGCGGCCCAATGTGCGCAGGCCGCTCGGGCTCGCGGCCTTCAGCGCGAGCTTCGTCGTCGAGCGGTTGTCCTGATACCAGCCGATCGCGGCGGCGAACATGCGCTGCCCTGTGGGCACCAGCAGTATCCCGATCAGCGTCGCGACGCTCGCCGCGGCGAGCACGAACTGCATGTCGATCAACAGAGAGGCGCCGCTGCCGTCGTGGATGCGCGTCTCGATCCTTTTGGCGAGGAAGGGGCCGAGGAAGCTGTTCGACGTGCGCGAAAAGAGCACGAGGATGTTGAACAACGCGAACGACATCGCGATCCGCCGCGTGCGGACGCCGGCGATACGCGCGGCATAGGCGAGCGCGCCGATCAGGTTGATGAAGCCCGTGAGAGCCAAGATGGTGACGAGGGGGAGGTCGATCATTGCGGGCCTAATACGGAGAAATCCGTTCGTGTCGAGCGAAGTCGAGACATCCAGAGGGCATGCGCCGACGACGGGCATCTCGACTTCGCTCGATGCGAACGGAGTTAAGGGATCGGCGCGAAATGGTCACGGGCAAAGTTGGCCGCCGCGCCGTCAATGCTTTCGCGTCAGCTCGCGCATCGCATCGTCCAGCCCGGCGAGGCTCAGCGGATACATGCGGTCGTTCATCAGCTGTTTGATCAGCTTGACCGACTGGGTGTAGCCCCAATGCGCCTCGGGCACCGGGTTGAGCCACACCGCCGCGGGGTAGACATGGGTGATCCGACCGAGCCAGACCGCGCCCGATTCCTCGTTGAAATGTTCGACGCTGCCGCCAGGATGGGTGATTTCATAGGCCGACATCGACGCGTCGCCGACGAAGACCACTTTGTAATCATGGCCATATTTGTGGAGGATGTCCCACATCTGGTGGCGTTCGGACCAGCGTCGCTTGTTGTCCTTCCACACGCCCTCATAGGGGCAGTTGTGGAAATAGAAGAATTCGAGATTTTTGAACTCGGTCGTCGCCGCGCTGAACAATTCCTCGCAGAGCTTGATGAACGGATCCATCGACCCGCCGACGTCGAGAAAGAGCAGCAGCTTGACCGCGTTGCGCCGCTCGGGGCGCATCTTGATGTCGAGCCAGCCCTGCCGCGCGGTGCCGTCGATCGTGCCCGGAATGTCGAGCTCGTCGGCCGCGCCCTCGCGCGCGAATTTGCGCAGGCGGCGGAGCGCGATCTTGATGTTGCGGGTGCCGAGTTCCTTGCTGTTGTCGAGATTCTGGAACTCGCGCTTTTCCCAGACCTTCAGCGCGCGCTTGTGCTTGCTCTCGCCGCCGATGCGCACACCCTCGGGATTATAGCCCGAATTGCCGAAGGGCGAGGTGCCGCCGGTGCCGATCCACTTGCTGCCGCCCTCGTGGCGCTTCTGCTGTTCCTCGAGCCGCTCCTTCAGCGTCTCCATGATCTTGTCCCAGTCGCCGAGCGATTCGATCGCCGCCATTTCCTCGGGGGTCAGGAATTTTTCGGCGACCGCCTTCAGCCAGTCGGCTGGCACGTCGACGGGGTTCTGGCCGTAATCGGAAATGATGCCCTTGAAGACCTTGTTGAACACCTGGTCGAAGCGGTCGAGCAGGCCTTCGTCCTTCACGTAAATCGCGCGGCTGAGGTAATAGAATTGCTCGGGGCTGCGGTCGATCACCTCGCGGTCGAGCGCTTCGAGCAGCATCAGATGCTCTTTCAGGCTGGCGGGAATGCCCGCAGCGCGAAGCTCGTCGAGAAAGCCGAAAAACATGGGGCAGGCGTATCGCGTTCGCGCCGCCCGCGCAATCACTTTACGTGAACGTAAAGCTGGCCCCGCCGAGGACGATCGCGGCGAACCTCAATCGGGTGCGTAGGCCGCCGCATCGGCCGGCGCGATGAAGGCCGATGTTTCGGGATGCGCGACGAGGCCGTCGACCGCCGCGGCGAAGGCCTCCTCGCTCGGCTTGCCGGCAAAGAAGCGGACGACGCCATTCTCCTTTTTCGCCGACCAGGACAGGCTGTAAAGCGGCACGCGCGCGGAGATTCGGCCGAATGCTTCCGCGAACAACGGCGCTATCTTCTCGTCGAGCGGATAGAGCGTCCAGCGCTTGCCGCCCGCTTCGCGTGCATAAACGGGCTCCGCCGCGTCGCCCAGCAACGCCTTGCCCTGACCGCTCGCGACGATCTTCGTCAGGAACATCTCGGCCATATGATTGTTGAACGGCATCGCCCGTTCGCTTTCGCACGCCGAGCCGTTGCAAGACCCGTTCGCGGCAAGGATCGCCGCCCAAGGCAGCGCGCGGACAAAGGCGTCGATCCGGCCTTCTTCGGCGGGCTCTTTCGACCCCGGCAGCGTCGCCCGCACCTTTGCGGTCCATTTTCCCAATTCGATGAAATAGAGATATTCGAGCAGGGTGTCGCCGCCGATCCCGACCTTGTAGGTGGCCTTGAAGCCGCGCAGCTTTTGCGGCGCGTCGATGTCGAAGGGGCCATCGGCCCACAGGAAGGTCATGTCCTTGCGGCCATGGCCGAGCGAGGCGATCGCGCCCTTCAGCCGATGTTCGGCCAGCTTACCGCGCTGGAACAGAAATGCCGAAACATCGATCGGCGCCGGATCGCGCTTCAGCCGATAATGCAGCATGACGTCATTGCCATTGTCGACCGCCATCAGGCTGGTGCGCTGAAAACCGTCGATGCTTTCGGGAAAGACCGTCCCCGTCGCGATATGGGTGATCGGCCCGGTCGTTTCGCCGCCCGACCAGATTGCGGGGTCTGCGGTGCGGATGATGCGATAACCGCCGATCATTTCCTGCGCACTCGCAGGGACCGCGGATATTGCGGCGAGCGCCGCGACGACTGGCCAAAGGCGCATGAAATTTCCCCCCGTTTCCCCGACAGCCCGTCCGAAAACTAATGCGTCGCCGGCGGGTGTGCAATGCGTCTTCGATTCTGCGATTTGGCCCGCGAAATTGACGCCCCATTAACCAATCTTCGGCATAGCTTCGCGATCATGCAGGGACGTGGGCAAGCCAATGAAATATGATCCGATCAATCCGTCGGCGCCGATACTCGACCAGTCGGTTGCGAGCGACTGCGGCGAGCTGGCCGTGGGGTGCAGCGACGCCGCGGGTCGTATCAAGCGCGCGACCGATCAGATGGACCGGCAGATCGGCGAGCTCGGACAGCTCGAGGAATATGTCGTGAGCCTCGAGGCCGACCAGCGCCAGATTGCCGATTCGACCGATGAGGCGAAGCTGTTGTCGGCGCGCGCGTGCGAACAGCTCGACACCGGCGCCGAACGCGTCAATGCCGCGGTCAGCGAATTCCGCTCGGTCATCGACCTGATCGCGCGGCTCGGCGCACATGTCACCAATTTCGCCGCGGTGATGGAGCAGGTGCAACAGGTCAGCCAGTCGATCGAACAGATCGCCAAGACCACGAACATGCTGGCGTTGAACGCCGCGATCGAGGCCGAACGCGCGGGCGATGCCGGCCGTACCTTTGCCGTGGTTGCCGCCGAGGTGAAGAAGTTGGCGCAGAACACGCGCGGCGCGACCGACGAGATCCGCCGCAGCATCGGCAGCCTCGCCGCCGAGGCGAGCGGGCTCGTGACCGAAATCCAGTCGGGGGTCGAACAGTCGAGCCGCGCCGAGGCGCAGTTCGAAACGATCACCGACGCGTTGCACGATGCGACGCACCTCGTCGCGCTGCTCGACGACCAGAGCGATCGCATCGCGCAATCGAGCGCGATGGTGCATGCCAATGGCGCAAAGGTGCGCGAGGCGCTCGACGGCGTCGTCGCCTCGGTACGCGACAATAGTTTGACGCTGGAGGGAACGCGCGATTCGATCCTGTCGATGGAGCATGTGTCGAACCGCATGTTCAACGCGGTGATTTCGGCGGGCGTATCGCCGCAGGATTCGGCGATCGTCGCGCTTGCGGCAAAGGTGCGCGACGAATTCGTGACCCTTGCCGAAAAGGCGATCACGCGCGGCGAGCTGACGATGGAGCAGCTTTTCGACACCAACTATATCCGCGTGCCGAACTCGAACCCCGAACGCTTCCGCACGACGCTGTGCGACTGGGCCGACGCCCACTGGCGTCCGCTGTTCGATCGCATCGTCGCCGATCATCCCGAGATCAAGATGTCGTCGGCGGGCGACATGAACGGCTTTCTGCCGACGCATATCACCGAATGCTCGCGCGCGCCGACCGGCGACCTCGAGCATGACACCGCGCATTGCCGCAACGGCCGCATCCTGCTCGACGATACCGACATGGCGGCGAAGCGCAGCACCGCGCCCTTTTTCATGACGGTCTATCGGCAGGAAGGTGACGGCATCAATTATGTGACCGTGCGCAACGTCTATATGCCCGCGGTGATCAATGGCCGCCGGTGGGGCGATGTTGAGGTGGCATATCAGTTGTAATTAGATCCTCCCCATGACGAAGCCAAGGGGAGGTGGCAGCGCGAAGCGCTGACGGAGGGGTTTTGGCGCCGACGTTGCTGCCCCTCCACCACTCGCTTCGCGAGCGGTCCCCCTCCCCAACGCTTCGCTATGGGGAGGATCTTTTCACCCGCCCTGACGGCGCGCCATGAACGCCAGTTTTTCGAATAGCATCACATCCTGCTCATTTTTGAGCAGCGCGCCGTGGAGCGGCGGGATCGCCTTGCCGACGTCGCGGTTCTGGAGGACTTCGAGCGGCATGTCCTCATTGAGCAGCAGCTTCAGCCAGTCGATCAACTCGCTCGTCGAGGGTTTTTTCTTGAGCCCCGGCACGTCACGGACTTCGTAGAAGATATCCATCGCGCGGCTGACCAGCGTCTTCTGGATGCCGGGGAAATGGACGTCGACGATCGATGCCATCGTGTCGCGGTCGGGGAATTTGATATAGTGGAAGAAACAGCGGCGCAGGAAGGCGTCGGGCAGTTCCTTTTCATTGTTCGAGGTGATGACGACGATCGGGCGTTCCTTCGCGGTCACCGTCTCGTCGGTCTCATAGACATGAAACGCCATGCGATCGAGTTCCTGGAGCAGGTCGTTCGGGAATTCGATGTCGGCCTTGTCGATCTCGTCGATCAGCAGGACGGGGAGCTTGGGCGAGGTGAACGCCTCCCACAATTTGCCCTTGCGGATATAGTTGCGGATGTCGTGGACGCGCTCTTCGCCGAGCTGGCCGTCGCGCAGGCGTGCGACCGCGTCATATTCGTAGAGGCCCTGCTGCGCCTTCGTGGTCGATTTGATGTTCCAGGTGATCAGCGGGGCGTCGAAGGCCTTGGCGATCTCCTCGGCAAGCACGGTCTTGCCGGTGCCGGGTTCGCCCTTCACGAGCAAGGGGCGGCGCAGCAGGGTCGCGGCGTTGACCGCGACCTTCAGGTCGTCGGTGGCGATATAGGCGCTGGTGCCTTCGAAACGCATCGGCTCTTTCCCTTAACGTGAACGTCAAGCGGGCATAGCGGGGCGAGGGGGAGGGTGCAAGCGAGTCTCCCCTCCCGCTTGCGGGAGGGGGATTTACGGATGCAGGCGGCTGGCGGCGCGCACCGCCATCAGATCCCACAGGCCGCTGTGCTGGGTGATCAGCTGCTGGGCGCCAAACACCATCGCGCGTTCCACCGCAGGCGTTCCGGCGACGGTCGCGGCGAGCCGGGCGGTTTCGCGAAGGTCGGGGAGGGTGCAGGTCGGTGGGCTGAGGTCGAGCCGCAGCGCGCTGATGTCGAGCAGGACGCGGATCGTCCGCCAGTCGAGCGTCAGCGCGATCGCGGCGCCGAGCGCGCAGCCGTGGCGGTCCGATTCGGCGAGCATGTCGATCGCCTTGCGCTGCGCGGCGACCGCGGCCTCGCATTGCGCCTGCCCCTGCGTGCTCGGCACCGGGCCGACCGCCGAGGCGATCTTGGTCAGAAAGGCGCGTTCCTGGACGAAAGCGTCGGCCGCTTCGCCCATCCACTGGCGCGACGCGGGGTCGACCGCCTTGCGCGCGGCATTGTCGATCACGCCCGGATAACGGCCGTGGAGTAGGCAAAGAAAATGCACCGCGTCGGCGAGGTTGCGCATCGCTTCGGGCCCGCTCGACAGCGCGCCCGAGCGGAGGTGCGGATGCGCGCCGGTGCCGTCGCTGGCGACCAGCGCATCGAGCAGTTCGGCGACGCCGCGCGTCTGCTTTTGGGGCTGGGGCGATTGGCTCAAGGCTTGATCCTCGCTGTGGCGGGGCGCCGGCGCCCAAGCCAATGGAATTACAGCGATCGGTCATAGATCAACGTCGTAAACGACGCGTTTATGGCGCGGCGATTGATTTGCCCCCGATTTGCCCATGTCTGTTCCAGACGGGGACAAAAGCGCTCAGGGAACAAGGCAATCGGAAATAAAAGCAAGGGGACCGGCAAGCCCCGGGGAGAAGCTTGCCGGTCCCATCTATGGCACCAGTGGACGCTATAAAGGCCGGGGGTTGGCCGGACTTGGAGGGAGAGGGCGTCCGGCCGGTTCCGCTTAAGCTGCGAGGGCGAGTTCCTCGGCTTTTTCAGCCTGCGGCGCGGCGACGTCGATCGCGTTCGGCGTGGGCCGGGCCGCCGCCTTGGCGGGGAAGATCAGGCGCGATGCGAGGACGACCAGGCCAAGGGCGAAATAGCCGATGAAGGTCTGGACCGGGAAGAAGAAGAGCGGTGCGACGAAGGCGAGGCGCAGCCACAGCGGGTTGAAGCCAAAATCCTGGCCCACGGCCTCGCAGATACCGAAGAAGGTATCGCGGCGGCGGAAGAGGTTGGTGGTTTCGTTTTCCATCTTTTTGTCTTTCCCTTTGGCTGCAGGCACTGCCCCGCGCCGATGCCGAATGCATCGCAAAGGCCGTGCCAATTTATGCGAGCCCCAGATTTCCGAGCTTTTTTGTGTCAGCCGCGTTGGACGGCCTGCTCTGGA
>NZ_DATFFD010000242.1:0-46562 GCF_035250425.1 Sphingopyxis sp. | reverse complement strand
TCGCGCGCGGCAGGACCGCGAATATGGCTATGGGCCGCTTCGCGCGATCCTGCCCGGCGTGACCAACAAGATCACCGAACTCACCGGCTATGCCGAAGCGACCGTCGAAGTGATGCCCAACCTGATCGCATCGGGCGGCGTTCGCCTGTCGCACGCAAAACTGGGCGGCGCGGCCGAAGGGGTGTCCTTTGCCTTGGCGCAAGCGAACCGTGCGACGACCGCATCACGCAAAGAAACCGATCTGCTGCCGTCCTTCTCGCTGCTCGCGACGCCGCTCCATAACGTCCGCCTCTATGCTCGCTATCAGGAAGGTTTTCGCCCCGGCGGCCTCGCGGTCGACGGCAATTTCGTGCGGCGCTTCCTCAACGACCAGGTCCGCACATGGGAAGCGGGAATGCGTTTCGGCGACAAGGGGCAGAGCCTGCTCGACGCCAGTATTTCGATTTCGCACAGCCGCTGGCGCAATATCCAGGCCGATTTCATCGATAGCACGGGCTTTCCGACGACCGCCAATATCGGGGACGGCCGGATCACCAGCCTGTCGGGCGCGGTTGCCATGCGGCCGACCGCCGCGCTGACCTTCGAACTCGGCGCGGTTTACAACCACAGCCGCGTCGACGATCTCGCGCCGCAGATTTTGCCGGTGTTCGACGCCGCGCCAGGCCGCCTCGGACGCATCCCCAATGTCGCGAGCCACGCGGTGCGCGGATCGGTCAATTACGCCACCGTCATCGGCGACGAGGATTTCCGCGTGAACGGCTGGGCCAGCTATATCGGCCCGTCGCGGCTCGGTATCGGGCCGGTACTCGGCGAAAGCCAGGGCGATTATGTCGACACCGGGGTCGCGATGCGCGTCGGCAACGCACGCCGCGGCTTCTCGCTGACGCTGACGAACCTGTTCGATTCACGCGGCAACCGCTTTTCGCTCGGCACACCCTTCGTCGAGGGCAACGAGGGCTTCATGACCCCGCTCCGCCCGCGCACGCTCCGGATCGCGGTGGACGTGGCTTATTGAAAAATCCTCCCCGTGCCGCAGGCATGGGGAGGTGGCAGCGCGTAGCGAGTGGTGGAGGGGTTGGCTCATAACCCCTCCACCACTCGCTACGCGAGCGGTCCCCCTCCCCACCACTTCGCGGCAGGGAGGATCTATCAATCCGCCAGCGTAATCCGCTCGTAGCGATCCATATGATAATCATGACTGCCGAACTGACCCTCGATCATCGTCGCGCGCTTGAAATAATGGCCGATCGCCAGTTCCTGCGTGATGCCGATCCCGCCGTGCGTCTGGATCGCATTCTGCCCTACGAAGTTCGCGCCGCGCGCGACCTTCGCCTTGGCGGCCGAAACCGCCGCCATGCGCTCATTGGCGGGCAGGCCCAGCTTCAGCGTCCCCATGATCGTCATCGAGCGCGCCTGTTCGACCTCCATGAACATGTCGACCATGCGGTGCTGCAGCACCTGGAATTTGGCGATCGGCACGCCGAACTGCTTGCGTTGCTGGGTATATTCCAGCGTGCCCTCGTGCAGCTTCTGCATCACGCCGGTCGCTTCGGCGCAGACCGCAACGGTCGCTTCGTCGACAATCTGCCCGATCAGCGGCAGGCCGGTGCCTTCGCCGCCGAGCAGCGCGTCGCCCGGGATCGCGACATTCTCGAAATAGATTTCCGATGCGCGGCTGCCGTCGACGGTCGGATAGTCGCGGCGGACGATGCCGGGAAGATTGGCGTCGATCAGGAACAGCGACACGCCATCGCGGTCGCGGACATTCCCACCGGTGCGCGCGGTGACGAGCAGATGCGTCGCCCACGGCGCGGCATAAACGACGCCCTTGTGCCCGTTTAGCACATAACCCGCACCATCCTTCTTCGCGGTCGTGCGCAGATTCGCGAGGTCGTAGCGCCCCTGCGGCTCGGCATAGGCAAAGGCGATGATCGCATTGCCCGCGATGATCTCCGGGATCATCGCATCGGCCTGCGCGCCGCCGACGGCCTTGAGCGCCCCGCCCGCGATGACGACGGTCGGAAGATAGGGCTCGATCCCGATGACCTTGCCGAGTTCCTCCATCACGATCGCGTTTTCGAGCGCGCCGCCGCCGAGGCCGCCATGCTCTTCGGCAAAAGGCGCGCCGAGCATCCCGAGCTCCTGCGCGAGCGCGGTCCAGATCGCCGGATCGCGACCCGTGTCGCTATTGATGAACTTCTGACGCGTTTCGAAATCATAAGTGTCGCCGAGGAATCGGGCGAGCGTGTCGCGGATCATGTCCTGCGTTTCGGTGTAGGTGAAATCCATCGTTCGTCCTCTCATAAATAGGGACTGTCCCTATTTATCGAATGCAATTTTCTCGATCGATCCGGCGCCCGTGGATAAATAGGGACTGTCCCTATTTATGGGCGCCGGCGCGTCACAATCCCAAAACCATCTTCGCGATGATGTTGCGCTGAATCTCGTTCGACCCGCCATAGATCGTCGTCTTGCGCATGTTGAAATAGGTCGGCGCGGCGCGATGCGCATAATCGGGCCCGATCGGATGCTCGTTGTCGCCCCCAAGGTCATTGGCGCCGAAGCCGCGAAAATAGGGCGCGCCATAATGGCCCACGGCTTCCAGCGTCAGTTCGGTCAGCCGCTGCTGGATCTCCGACCCCTTGATCTTGAGCAGGCTCGATTCCGGCCCCGGACCGCGATTTGCGTTCGGGCCGGCAAGGCTGCGCAGCTCGGTGAATTCCAGCGCCGCCAGGTCGACTTCCAGCTCGGCGACCTTGCGCTTGAAAAAGGCGTTGGCGAGCAGCGGCTTGTCGCCGTCGAGTTCGGTGCGGGCGATCGCCTTCACCTTCTCGATCCCGCGCTTCGACGCCGCGACGCCGGCGATGCCGGTGCGTTCGTGGGCGAGCAGGAATTTGGCGCAGGTCCAGCCCTTATTCTCTTCGTAAACGCGCTGCGATTGCGGCACGCGGACATCCTCGAGCCACACTTCGTTGACTTCATGCTCACCGCCGAGCGTGATGATCGGCCGCACGGTGACGCCGGGCGACTTCATGTCGATGAGCAGGAAGCTGATGCCCTCCTGCTGCTTGGCTTCCTTGTCGGTGCGGACGAGGAAAAAGCCCCAGTCGGCATGCTGCGCGAGCGTCGTCCACGTCTTTTGCCCGTTGACGATATAATCGTCGCCATCGGCGACGGCCGTCGTGCGGAGCGAGGCAAGGTCCGAACCCGAACCGGGTTCCGAATAGCCCTGACACCACCAATCCTCGCCCGACAGGATGCGCGGCAGGAAATGGGCTTTCTGCTCGGGGGTGCCAAAGGTGTAGATGACGGGGCCGACCATCGCGAGCCCGAAGGGCATCAGGCGAATGCAGTCGGCGCGCGCCGTTTCTTCGGACCAGATGAAGCGCTGCGTCGGGGTCCAGCCGGTGCCGCCATATTCGACCGGCCATGTGGGCGCGATCCAGCCCTTTTTGTACAGGATCTTGTGCCAGGCGAGGAAATCCTCCTTGGACATCTCTTCGCCCTCATCCTGCTTGTCGCGCAGGTCGGCGGGGTAATTTTCGGCGATGAAGTCGCGCACTTCCTGCTGGAAGGCGAGATCTTCGGGGCTGAATTCCATGTCCATCACGAATCTCCCATTGGGCAATGGCGCACTTATACTGAGCGCTCACCTTTACGTAAACGGAAAGTTGTCGCTTGCAACCGTCCTTCCCCAATGATTGCGCTTAACACCCCGGCTTGTCCAGCACGCGCAGCAGCCCTCCTGCAGCACGGCCATCGAACGTGGAAGCTGGTTTTAGTGGCGCGTGACGAGCACTACCGCGCCGTCGCTGGCATAAGGCCCGCGAACCTCTGCTATTGTCAGGGCAACGTCGATGACCGAACCGTCGCGCGTCACCATCTGCGATGCGATGCGTGCGGGAGCGCCCGACCGAAAGACCGATTCGAGTGCCTCGACGAACGCCGACCGCTGGCCGACCGCGAGCAGCGCCGAAAAACGGACACGCCGGATTGCGGCGGCATCGACGCCGAGCAGGTCGGTCAGCATCGCATTCGCCGCCTCGACCGTTTCGCGCACCGAGATGCGGGCGTGGCCGATGCCGCCGTCGATCTCGACGGCATCGAGCATCGCCTGCCGCATATCCCCGGCGGCGAAACCCTCGATCGCGTCGCTGACATCGCGCAGGACGATCGCGCCGCCGATCGGCAAGGGAACCAGGTCGACATGCAGCCATTGGCGCGGGCGGAGCATGCCGGGGACATCGCCCGAAAACCGCTCGCGATGGTCGAGCAGCCGGTTGACGTGATGAAAGATCAGACTGTCCCGCAGGCCCGGCAGCGCGACCATCAGTTCCTCCCCAATCAGACCGGCGGCCGCGATCTCCAGCATATCCGAGGCTGCGGGGTTGAGCGCGGCGACACGCCGTTGCCGGTCGATCAGGATCACGCCGTCGCGGACCGATTCCACAAGGCCGGCAAGCGAGGATTGCAAGATGTCGGACGCCGCCGCGACCTCCCTCGCCACATCGCCATCGAGGCGGCGGTAATCGTCGAGCGAAATCAGCACATGCGCATCCTTGCCGTGATGCGTCACGACCACGGGCTTGCGCGCCGACTGCAATCGCCAATTGGCAAAGCCGCGGATGAAGTCGGCCGCCGAGACGCGCTGCGGTTCCTGTGCCGTTGCCACCATATCCCCCTGCAAGCCGGTCAATCCCCTGTTCCCTATAACCCGGCATCGGCCTGCATTCGGTCTGGAAGGGATCAATCGGCGGGCGATCGTGTCCGGAACGGCGCCATTGCGCGAGCGATCAAACCAGCCGCGCTTTCCCGCAGCGCAGCGCGTTGACCCGTGTATCGGCTTGCCCGACATGCACCCCGAGCAGGCCGGTGAGGTCCGACAATACGGTGTCGAGCACGGGCGCAGCCAGCGCCACCGTCTCACCGACCACCGTCGTCAGCGCCTTCAGGTTCAGGCCGAGCCCGAGGACGTTGACCTCGAGTTCCATCCGGTCCGAAAGCGATTTCGCGGCGCCCGCGACGAGGCCGGTGCTCGACACCGTCTTCACCTTGCCCTCGTCGATTTCGGCGCGCGAAAAAGCGACCGGCTTTTCATTGAGGTCCGACAATAGGAGTTCGGCCTCCGCATCGACGCTGACGAGCGGCAATTTGACGACACGCGCCGGCTGGGGATCGAGCGGGCGCTTCATGTCCTGAAAATCGCTGTCGGGAACCGTCCCGATCGCCACCATCGCCGGCGACGTCACGACGCCGAGCGACACCGCGGCTGTGCTGTTCGCGCTGCAATCGATGTCGGTGATCCGCGCCGTCGCCGACCCCAGTTCGGCGAGCACGGGGATATGGACGCTGGCGAGCGGCGTCGCGACGCGCGTATCGATCTTCAGCCGTACCTGCGCGGTGCGGACAATGACATCATTGGTGTCCGTCACCGCGATCAGCGGCGAGCCCACCGGCGGCTCGCCAATCATCAGCGCGATATTCACCCCCGATCCGCCGGGCAGGTTGCTCGCCAGCGACAGGTCGACCTGCCGGTTCGCATTGCCGAGCAGCAACATCGCGCGAAGCAGGCTGAGCGCATTGACCTTGACCGGATTGGCGGCATCGACGCGGATGCTCGACGACCGCGGGCCCAGGTCGATCGCGCGCGACGGCAGCAGGGTATGAGGTAACGCGCGGTCGGCGATATGCCCGAGCGCGCTCGCCGCCTGCCCGTCCGACGCGCTGGCGAGCGCCGACACGACCTGCGGCACCGTCGCCTGCGCGTCGAGCGTCTGGCCAAAGGTCAGCACATCGGCGTCGAGTTCGGTCCGTAGCGCTTCGGAGAAGGCGAGCAGATCGATATCGGTGCTCGCGAGCGCATTATAGTCCATCACCGACAGGTTGACCTCGCTGCCCGTCAGGCTCGACAGCAGCGCATTGGGAAGGCCACCGTTCAGCGCTGCGACGCGCGACCCGAGCGAAAAGGCCGCATAACCGCGTCGGGCGCCGGTCGCGGTCGCACGAATGATGCTGTCCTGCCGGCCCGTCAGAAAACTGCCGAAGAACAGCGAGCGGTCGCGCGTCAGCGTGATGCGCACCGCGTTCGGCGACGCGCCGCCGCCCGCAAAGCGCTGCTCGGCCTGGATCGACGGATCGGCGGTGTAGGTGCCGGGGTCGAGCACGGCGATACGGATGCCGCAATCGCAATTCGCCGCAATGATACGCTGCGCCGCCGCCCACTCCTCGCCGGGCTGCCCAGCAGCCGCCATCGCCGCGGCATCGGCGATACCCTGCAATTTGCGGCGATCGAGATAGAGCGAGCCGAGATCGACCGCGAACGCCGCCGACCCGATCAGCATCGTCATGCCGAACGCGGTCGTGATGCTGATGCTCGCACTGCGATGGCGGACGAGGCGGCGAAGGAAGGACAGCATCGCCATGGTCAATCCACCGGCAATTCGAACGTCGCGCGGGCACGGATGACGTTGCCCGGTGACGGAACGAAGCTTGATCGCAGGAAACTGTCCTCGGGCGCGGTGAAGGTCACCGCGACGGTGATCGCCTCGCTCGTTTCAGACACGGCGACGCTGTGCGTTCCGTCCACCGCCTGCAGGCTGCGGCCCACCGCGCGCGACGCGACCGCGCTGCGGTCCACGGCGTCGAGGCCGATGATCGACGCGCGGGCGCCGTCGTTGGCCGCTTGCTGCACGCTATGCGCGAGCATGAAATATTGGCCATAGACCAGCATGCCCATCAGCAACGCGAGGAGTAGCGGCAGCACCAGCGCCATTTCGACGATGGCGGCGCCGCGCTTCCCGCGCGCCAGGGTAAGAGCTGTCAGGGCAAATTTGCGGACGCGCCGCGAAAGGCGGATAGAAGCTGTCATGCCGGCACTATCGCCGCCCGCATATGAAAGCGGCGTCGAGAGAGCCCGACGCCGCTTTTGCATATTTTGCGGGATTTTTCCGCGCCGAAACCGGGTGGATTTGGTGGCGCGCTGCCTATCGTTGACGAACCGCTAATATCGGCGCGGCGCCTTCAAGCGAATAATGCGTATTATTCCGCGTCCTCCAACTTGTCCTGCGTGCGCAATTCAAAGTCCGACGCGTCGTGCCGCTCGCGCAGCTGGCTCGCCGGCTCGCCCGTCACGCGGTTGACCATCCGCCCGCGCTTGACCGCCGGGCGCGCCGCGATCTGGTCGGTCCAGCGCTGGACATTCTTATAGTCATCGACCTGCAGGAATTCGCCGGCGTCATAAACCAGACCCTTGGCCAGCGCGCCATACCAAGGCCAGATCGCCATGTCGGCGATCGTGTAATCGGCACCGGCGATATATTCGCTTTCCGCGAGGCGGCGATCGAGCACGTCCATCTGGCGCTTCACCTCCATCGCATAGCGATTGATCGGATATTCCTGCTTCGTCGGCGCATAGGCATAGAAATGACCAAAGCCGCCGCCGAGGAACGGCGCGCTACCCATCTGCCACATCAGCCAGGACAGCGCCTCGGCGCGTTTCGCGGTGTCGGTCGGCAGGAATTCGCCGAATTTCTCGGCAAGATGGATCAGGATCGCGCCCGATTCGAAAACGCGGATCGGCTCGGCGCCGCTGCGGTCGACGAGCACGGGGATCTTGCTGTTCGGATTGGCCGCGACATAGCCGCTCGAAAACTGGTCGCCTTCGCCGATATTGATCAGCCACGCGTCATATTCGGCCCCGCCATGTCCCGCCGCGAGCAGTTCCTCGAGCATCACGGTGACCTTCACCCCATTGGGCGTGCCGAGCGAATAAAGCTGGAGCGGGTGCTTGCCGATCGGCAGCTCCTTGTCGTGCGTCGGGCCGGCGACCGGACGGTTGATATTGGCGAAACGCCCGCCGCTTTCCTTGTCCCACGTCCATATTCTCGGCGGCACATATTCGCTGTTGTCGGTCATCGGAAGCTCCTGGGCTGATTTTTATACTGACCGGTAACTTAATCCGCGATTGCCGTTTGTCCACCCTGCCCGCTCAAATTATCTTCGCTGCGTGCAAAGCGGCGATCGCTTCGGGGCCATATCCGAGCTCGGCGAGGATCGCGACGCTATGCTCGCCGACCTGCGGCGCGCGGATCGGCGGAGCCTTGTCATGGCCCGAGAGCCGGATCGGCGCGCGGATGACGGGAACGGGCCCGTTCGCGCCCGGATAGCCCACCGGCTCGACGAACCCCATCGCGGCGACTTGCGGTTGCCCGAGCGCTTCGCCCGCGCGCAGCACCGGGGCCGCCGGAACTCGCGCCGCCGCAAGCTCGGCGATCGCGTCGTCGCTCGTCCGTTCGATGCACCAGCGCTGCATGATCGCGCTCAGCTCCTCGCCATTGTCGCCGCGCAAAATGTCACTAGCATACCGCGGATCGTCCACCAATTCGGGCCGTCCGACCAGTTCGCACCAGCGCGCGAAGATGGGCGCGCCGACAATCTGGGTGAGTATCCACCCGTCGCGCGTACGGAACACATCGGTCGGCCCCGAGCTGAAGGCGCGATTGCCGATCGGCTGGCGATCGATGCCGTTCAGTGCATGGTCGATCGTCAGCGCATTCGACATCGCGAGCGCGGTGCCGAGCAGCGACCCCGAAACGCATTGCCCCTTCCCCGTCGCCTCGCGTGTCCGCAGCGCGAGCATGACGCCAAAGGCACAATGGAGCGCGGTGCCGAAATCGACATAATTGACCTGCGCGCGGTAGGGCTGATCCGGCGTGCCCGTCAGATGCACCGTCCCCGACATCGCCTGCCCCACCGCGTCGAAGCCCACGCGGCTCGCAAGCGGTCCCTCGCTCCCGAATGCCGATGCGGTCGCGAGAATGATGCGCGGGTTGATCGCCGAAAGACTGTCATAATCGAGCCCCAGCTTGACCAGCGCGTCGTGCGGCAGATTGGCGATCACGACATCGGCGGTTTCGACCAACCGGCGGACGATTTCGCGGCCCTCGGGGCTGCCGGGCTTCAGCGTCAGGCAGCGTTTGGCGCGGTTCATCTGCATGAACATCGCGCCCGACCCATCCGCCGCGACCGGCACCGTATAGCGATCGTCATTGCCCCCCGGCGCCTCGATGCGGATAACGTCGGCGCCATAATCGGCGAGCAGCGCGGCGCAATAGGGGCCGGCGATATAGCGGCCGAAATCCAGTATCTTGATTCCCTTGAGCGGCACGCTCTGCTCTCCCGACCTTGTTCTTTCGACCGGGCTAGCAGCCGCTTGTCGACCCTGCCAGCGCCTTCGTCGAAAGCTGCCGCTTGCATGTTCGCGGGCGACCCATATGGTCGGCACATAATTTCAAACGGGGATAATTTCATGGCGCGCTTCGCTTTCGCCCTTGCGGCGACTTTGGCTTGTTCAACCTCGGTCTGGGCGCAGACCGCGCCCACCTCTCCTCCCGCCGCCGACGCGAAACCCGACAAGTGGGACGTCAACGCGCCGCCGGGCCTCGCGACGCGCAAGGTCCAACTCGCGGTCGACGAGGGCAGCTGGATGAACGTCGACGTCGCGCCCGACGGCCGGACGATCGCGTTCGACCTGCTCGGCGACATCTATACGATGCCGATCGAGGGCGGCACGCCGACGCGGATCGCCGAAGGGCTCGCCTATGAACATCAGCCGCGCTTCTCACCCGATGGCAAGCGCATCGCCTTCGTTTCCGATCGCGCGGGCGGCGACAATATCTGGCTGATGAACCGTGATGGCAGCGACAAGAAGCAGATCTCGAAAGAGGATTTCCGCCTGCTCAATCAGCCGAGCTGGAGCCCCGACGGCCAGTTCATCGTCGCCAAGAAGCATTTCACCACGGGCCGTTCGCTCGGCACCGGCGAGGTGTGGCTCTACCATGTCTCGGGCGGCGCCGGCGTGCCGCTCGTCAAGAAACCCAATGAGAAGCATCAGAAGGAACTTGGAGAACCGATCTTCGCCGCCGACGGCAAGAGCGTCTTCTACACGCGCAACGTCACACCGGGTCCGATCTTCGAATATGCGCAGGACAGCAACACCGACCTCTTCCACATCGAACGCTACAGCCTCGAGGATGGCGAGGCCAGCACCGCGGCATCGGGTCCCGGCGGCGCGGTCCGCCCGACGCCCTCGCCCGACGGCAAGCGCCTTGCCTTTGTCCGCCGCGAAGGGACGCAGTCGAAACTCTATGTGAAAGACCTCGCCTCGGGCGCCGAGAAAAAGGTCTATGACGCGCTCGACCAGGATGTGCAGGAAACCTGGGCGGTCACCGGCGTCTATCCGAACATGGCGTGGACCCCCGACAGCGGCGACATCGTCTTCTGGGCCGGCGGCAAGCTGCGCCGCGTGAGCGGGGCCGGCGGCGAGGCGCGCATCATCCCGTTCAGCGTCAGCGACGACCGCACGATCGTCGATGCGACACACCCGGCGGTCGAGGTCGCGCCCGACAGCTTTGCGACCAGGATGCCGCGCTGGGCCGAGGTGTCGCCCGACGGGCGCAGCGTCGTCTTCGAAACGCTCGGCAAGCTGTGGGTCAAGCCGGCGACCGGCGGCAGCGCACGGCGGCTTACGGGCGCGAAGGATGACGCGATGGAGCTCTGGCCGAACTGGTCGCGCGACGGCAAGTCGCTCGTCTTCATACGCTGGACCGACGGCGGCATGGGTGAAATCCACATCGTGGGTGCGGGCGGCGGCGCCTCGCGCAAGCTGACCACCACCCCCGGCCATTATGCCGAGCCACGCTTCTCGCCCGACGGCAAGACGATCGTGTTCGAACGGCGCGGCAGCGGCGGGCTCACCTCGGCGCGCTGGAGCGAGGACCCCGGCGTCTATCGCATCGCGGCGAGCGGCGGCAGCGCCGAGCGGATCAGCAGCGACGGCGCCAAGCCGCAGTTCGCTTCGACCAGCGACCGCGTCTTCATGGTCACCGCGAGCGACGGCAAGAGTCAGCTGGTCAGCACCGACATGAGCGGCCAGAACAAGCGCGTCCACGCCAATGGCGAACTGGTCAGCGACTACGAGATTTCACCCGACGGCCGCACACTGGCGTTCCGACAGAATTACGACGCCTATGTCACCCCGCTGATGCCCGGCGGACAGGATGTATCGCTCGGCACCAAGAGCGGCGCGCTTCCCGTGACCCGCGTTTCAGGCAGCGGCGCCGAATATATGCACTGGTCGGACGGCGGCCGCCGTCTCCACTGGAGCCGCGGCGCGACGCTGTTCAGCGCCGACCTCGCGAACCTCTTCACCAACGCGCCGGCCGACGAGAAAGCGCCCAAGTTCACCCCGCCGACCGATGGTGTATCGCTATCGATGACGCAGACGGCGTCGAAGCATAAGGGCGTCGTCGTCATCACCGGCGCCAAGATCGTGACGATGGCCGACAAGGACGGCGGCGTGATCGAAAATGGCGCGATCGTCATCGACGGCGATCGCATCACCGCGGTCGGTCCGGCGGGTGCGATCACGGTCCCGGCGGGCGCGGTCACCGTCGATGCGACCGGCAAGACAATCGTCCCCGGCTTCGTCGACGCCCACGCGCACGGCTCGCACGGCGACGACGAACTGGTGCCGCAACAGAATTGGTCGGAGATCGTCAATCTCGCGATGGGCACGACGACGAGCCACAATCCCTCGTCGCGCGCATCGGAAATCTTCGTTTCGTCCGAAATGCAGCGCGCCGGGCTGATCCTCGCGCCGCGTATCTTCTCGACCGGCGAGGTCATCTATGGCGCCAAGGCGGCCGGCGTTTATGCCGAAATCAATGGCTATGACGACGCGCTTGCGCACGTCCGCCGCCTGAAGGCGCAAGGTGCGCATAGCGTCAAAAACTACAACCAGCCGCGCCGGGACCAGCGGCAGATGGTGGTGAAGGCGGCGCAGGTCGAAGGCATGACCGTCGTGCCCGAGGGCGGCTCGCTGTTTACGCAGGACGTCACGCTGATCCAGGACGGCAATTCGACCGTCGAACACAACATCCCGCTCCACATCTTCTACAAGGATCTGGTGCAGCTGTGGGGGCAGACGCAGGTCGATTACACCCCAACGCTCGTCGTCACCTATGGCGGACCCGCGGGCGATCCCTATTGGCGCGCGCATACCAATGTGTGGGAGCATCCGATTCTCTCGCGCCACGCGCCGCCGACCGAACTCGCCGCGAACAACAAGCGCCGCGTGATCGCGCCCGAAAGCGACTATGTCGACGATGATTCGGCACGCGAAGCGGGTAAGATCGCGGCGGCGGGCCGCATGGTGTCGATCGGCGCGCACGGCCAGCAATCGGGGCTCGGCGCGCATTGGGAAATCTGGTCGTTCGTGCGCGGCGGGTGGAGCAATATCGATGCCCTCCGCGCCGCGACGATCATGCCCGCGACCTCGCTCGGTTATGCGAAGGATGTGGGATCGCTCGAGGCCGGCAAGCTCGCCGACCTCCTGATTCTCGATGCCGATCCGACCGAGAATATCCGCAATACGGAGCAAATCCACCGCGTGATGCTCGGCGGACGCCTCTACGATCCACTGACGATGAACGAGGCCGAGACGGGAACGCACAAGCGCCAGCCCTATTGGTGGGAGGCCGACAAGCCCTGATCGGGGACGATAGCGGGCGGCGGGCCGTAATTTTGTGACGAGAGGGTTGCAAGACGTTCGGCCCGCCGCTAGGGGCGTCTCCTCTCAGCGAGGAGAGTTGGCTGAGTGGTCGAAAGCGTCGCACTCGAAATGCGAAGTGCCGGCAACGGTACCGAGGGTTCGAATCCCTCACTCTCCTCCATTTTTCTACATTTTTGACCACAGCAAGCGGCCCCGGCGCACGACCGGGGCAACTCGCGGGGGCCGTTACCTGATGGTAACGAGCGACGGTGCGGCGAGCGCCGCGACGACGGCGCCGACGATCAGGAACAACACGATATAAACGATGACCACGACCACCGTGTAGCCGAGCGCTTTATCCTCTGGCGCCTTCATCAGCACCGGCAGGCCGAGATACAGCAGATAAAGCCCGTAGAGGGCGAACAAGAGGCCGATGAGGGCGAGTGCGGGCAGAATCCCGAAAATACCGCCGACCCAGCCGGCGGTCGCCGAATAGGCCGCGACCTTCAGCGCCTGAACCTGATCTTTTTGGCCGCCGAAGTTCGGTGCGAGGCCATCGATGACCAGCGCGAGGATGAAGATCGTCGCGAGCGACAAGCCATAAGAGACGACCGCCGACACGAGCGCGCCGGCGAGCGGCGGGTGATAGGTTACGCCGAGCATGGTGAACCCGAACAGCTGCCCGCCGATAAACCCGGCGAGCGGGCCGATCGCGGCCAGTACAAGCACATAGGGCACATAGATTGATTGCACCGTCGCCGGCTCGGCGGCGATGACCGGCCATGTCTCTTTGGGCTTGAGAAGAATGTCCTTCGCGCGCTGGATGATGCCCGAAGCCGGGCCGGAGATATTGGGTGGTAAGTCCGTCATAATGCGTCTCCCCTGATCGTGCGGCTCACAACCCGAATGGGATATGCAAAAGCCAGAAGAGCACTTTAGCCCGCATCGCCATTGCATCTGTAACGCTGATCACAGCCCGATTCGGCAAACCACAGCCGAATTGGAATGTAACGGACTTGAAACGTTCGTAAACCGCCATAGATTGATCCTATGACGCCAGACTCCACTTCCGAACTTCCCGCCACCGTTACTGCACCGCTGATCGGTCGCGCGCGTTTCGCGCCGGGCGACATCGTGCGCCACCGGATGTTCGACTTTCGCGGGGTGGTGTTCGACATCGACCCGGTCTTTGCGAACAGCGACGAATGGTATGAGGCTATCCCCGAGGATATCCGCCCGGCGAAAGAGCAGCCTTACTACCACCTGCTCGCCGAAAACGGCGATTCATCGTACATCGCCTATGTCAGCCAGCAGAATCTGGTGGCCGACGGCGACGGCGGGCCGATCGACCATCCACAGATCGACGCGATGTTCGAGGGGCTGGATCGCGGCCGCTACCGCGTCCGCGCCATCCACCGTCATTAATCAGGCTTTGAGCTTCCATCCCGAGGCGAGCAGGCGATAAGTCAGCAAGCCTAGTCCGATATTCACGCCGACCAGCACGAGCGCCGCGGTCAGCACCGGGTTCGCAATCGTCGAATCGACCGTTCCGATGAAGCCGTAGCGAAAGCCCATGATCGCATAATAGACGGGGTTGCCGTGCGCGATCGTCTGGAACCACGGCGCCAGCTTGTCGACCGAATAGAAGGTTCCCGACAACAGCGCGAGCGGCGTAACAACGAAATTGGTCACCGCGGCGGCATGATCGAACTTCTCGGCCCAGACCGAGGTGATGAGGCCGAGGAAGCCGAGCATCGACGCGCCGAGCACGCCAAAAACCGCGACCGCCCACAGATGGTCGGGCATGACATGCACGCCGGGCCAGAGCAGCATCGCGAGCCACAGCGCCAGGCCGACGAGGATCGAGCGCGTGATCGCAGCGCCAACCAGCGCGATGATCAATTCGCCGACCGCGAGCGGCGGCATCAGATAATCGACGATCGTTCCCTGGATCTTGCCGACGAGCAGCGAAAAGCTCGAATTGGCGAAGCTGTTTTGCAGCATCGCCATCATGATCAGACCCGGCGCAATGAAATCGGCGAAGGGAACGCCGATGACCGTCCGCCCCGCACCGCCCAGCGCGACGGTAAAAATGACGAGGAACAGGAGGGTGGTAATCGCAGGAGCCCAGATTGTTTGCAGCTGGACCTTGAAAAACCGCCGCACCTCCTTGACATATAGCGCGCGCATGCCGGGCACGTTCAGCGTTCGGATATGAGGAACGCCGGGTTCGGCAAAAGTTGGAGTCGCGGCGGAATTTGTCGAGTCGGGGCGCGAAATTTGGGGCTGGTCGTTCATGGCGTTCTCGCCTATCGCCTCCCCGATCTTACCGCAAGCTGGGCAACGACTGAATGCCGGTCCCGAAAGGATCGACAATGCGGATCGCCTGACCGCCCGCAGCGTGATTGATGAGGAATAGATTATGTCATGGACCGACGAGCGCATCGAAAGCCTGCGCACCATGTGGGAAAAAGGGCTGACCGCCAGCCAGATCGCCGACGAACTCGGCGGTGTGAGCCGCAATGCGGTGATCGGCAAGGCGCATCGCCTCGGCCTGAAATCGCGCCCGTCGCCCGTGAAGGCGACCGAGAAAGTCGCCAAGCCCGCCAAGGCCGCGGTGCCCGTAGCGCCGAAACCTGCAGCCCCCGTTTCCGCGCCGCGTGCGGCCGCACCGGTGGCGCCGCGCCCGGCCGCCCCTGCCCCGAAACTCGATGCCAAGCCGGTCGTCGACACGCCGAACGCCGACGGCGGATTGGGTGATCCGACGCCGAAAGCCGACCAGCCGCGCATCGTTTCGATCGGCCCCGGCGGCTTCATCCGCCAGGGACCCGGCGACCAGCAGGCGCCGATCCCGCCGGCACCCCCGCGCCGGCTGGTGCCCGCCAAGCCGAGCCCCGAGATCGCCGACAAGACGACCTTGCTCGACCTCAACGACCGCATCTGCCGCTGGCCGATGGGGCATCCCGGCGAGCCCGATTTCCATTTCTGCGGTGAAGCCGTGAACCCCGGCTTCCCCTATTGCGTCGAGCATTGCGGCCGCGCCTATCAGGCGCAGCTGCCGCGCGGCACGCGCCGTCCGCCCCCGCCCCCGCCCTTCGGTGGTCCCCGAGTTCGTTAAGACGCGTCCGGTGAGGCCGTTCGGACAGGATTTTCATTTCGCGCGCACGCTCGGGTTGCAAATGGTCGAGCGCGGCGACGGACGTTGCCGGATGGCGATCGACATCGAGCGCGAACGGCATTTCAACCCGCAAGGCGTTGCGCACGGCGGGGTCGCCTATTCGCTGGCCGACACGGCGATGGGCGGCGCGATCACCAGCCTGCTTGCCGACGACCTCTGGTGCGCGACTCTGGAGATCAAGTTCAACTATCATGTCGGCGTGCGCGAAGGCCGGCTGATCTGCGATGCGACCGTCCTCCATCAGGGCAAGCGCGTCGCCAATATCGACGCGCGGCTGTTCCAGGATGACCGGCTCGTCGCGAGCGCCAACGGCAATTTCGCGATTTTTCCCGCGCCGCAGGCGCATCAGGCATAGGTAAGGCGCCGGATCACTTGGACCCGGCGCCTCCCTTTCCGCTCCCAAGAGGTCAGAAGCGGTAACTCAACGTCCCGCGCACGCTGTGCGTCTGGAAATTCGGATCGCTGCGGCGAATATCGGTCCCGCCGCCGTTCAGCAGGAACGGATTGGTCGCCGGGTCGGCCGTTCCCGGGCCGACGTTCACGACATAATCCTTGTCCTTGACGTCGGTGTACAGATATTCGAGCCCGAGCCCGATATTGTTGGTGACCATCACTTCGGCACCGCCGCCGACGGCATAGCCCCAGGCGTTGGTCTTGCCATTGTCGGCAAAGCTGTTCGCGGTATTCGAGGTCGCGAACTTGTTGTCGAGCCGCGCATAGGCGCCGCCGCCCGTCACATAGAAGAGTGCGCCGCCACCGGGCGTATAACCCGCGCGAAGCCGGGCGTTCGCCTGATAGTCGGCCTCACGGCTCATTGTGTAGCTCGCGGGGGTGGTCGAAAAGCCGCTGACGCTGTCGCGCGCGACGCTGTGACCGCCCTCGACGACCGCACCGAGCACGAAATTGCCCATGCGGCGATCATAGCCGAGGCGACCGAAGAATTCGGCGCCGTCCTTGTCGTTACGGCAGCCGCTATTGGCGGTTCCGGTCGCCGCGCCGTTGCAGAAGCCGGGCGCAAAGGCGTCGGTGCCACCGGCGGTGTTGACGGGGTCGCCATAGGTGCCGTCGCGATCGGTGTCGAAGGTCAGGGTCTCGCCGCGATCGCTTCCCTGAAGCGAGGCGCCGCCGCCGATCGAGACATAGGGACCGTTGAAATCCTGCGACGGATCGCGGTCCTGTGCGACGGCCGGAACGGCGAGCAAGGATGCCGTCGAAACGGCGAGGAGAGCTGCGAGTTTCATTGTTATTACTCCACTTTTTGGTGACCTTGCGGTCCCTGCCCCAACCCGGGGGCGTCCGCCAAAGTTCCGTCGGGCGGCCGAAATGCGATGAGCCGAGCCGGCGCCGGGGCGCATGGCTTGCGCCGAAAACCCCGCTTGCCAGCGCCCTTCCCGCGCCCTTATAGCCGGTACATGAGTCACGATTTGTTCGACAGCAACCAGCCCGCGACCGACAGCTACAACGCCTCGCAGATCGAGGTGCTGGAAGGGCTCGAACCCGTCCGCCGGCGTCCCGGCATGTATATCGGCGGCACCGACGAGCGCGCGCTGCATCACCTCGCCGCCGAGGTGATCGACAACAGCATGGACGAAGCGGTTGCGGGCCACGCGACGCGGATCGAGATCGAGCTCGACGTCGGCAACCGGCTGACCGTCGTGGACAATGGCCGCGGCATGCCGGTCGATCCGCATCCGAAATTCCCGGGGAAATCGGCGCTCGAGGTCATCATGACCATGCTCCACTCGGGCGGCAAGTTCGAGGGCAAGGCTTATGCGACTTCGGGCGGCCTGCACGGCGTCGGGGTCAGCGTCGTAAACGCGCTGTCGATCGAAACTGAAATCGAAGTGGCGCGAAGCAAGCAACTTTATCGCCAGCGTTTCTCGCGCGGCACCCCACTCGGCGGGCTGGAGGAGCTCGGCCCGACGCCGAACCGCCGCGGGACAAGTGTCAGTTTCGTCCCCGATCCCGAGATTTTCGGCGATCACGGACGGTTCAAGCCGCAGCGCCTTTACCGCATGGCGCGCTCGAAGGCCTACCTGTTCGCCGGCGTCGAAATCCGCTGGAAATGCGCGCCCGAACTGATCGGCGACGACACGCCAGCCGAAGCGACCTTCCAGTTCCCCGGCGGGCTCGCCGACCACCTCAAGGAACAAATCGGCACCCGCGAATGCGCGACCGCCGAGCCGTTCGTCGGGCGGCAGGATTTCCCGGGCGACCAGGGCCGCGCCGAATGGGCGATCGCCTGGCCGCTCTGGTCGGACGGATCGTATAGCTGGTATTGCAACACCATCCCTACCCCTGCTGGCGGGACGCATGAAGCGGGCCTGCGCTCGGCGCTGACCAAGGGTTTGCGCGCGTTCGGCGAGTTGATCGGGCAGAAAAAGGCCGCGCAGATCACCGCCGAGGATTTGTTCAACGGCGGCGAGATGATGCTCTCGGTCTTCATCCGCGACCCGCAGTTCCAGAGCCAGACCAAGGACCGTCTCTCGAGCCCCGAGGCGGCGCGCTTCACCGAAAATGCCGTGCGCGATCATTTCGATCATTTCCTGTCGGACAATATGGACCGCGGCCGCGCTTTGCTCGGCCTCGTCCTTGACCGGATGGACGAGCGACTGAAACGCAAGGCCGAACGTGAGGTCAAGCGCAAGACCGCGACCAGCGGACGCAAGCTACGCTTACCGGGAAAGCTCACAGACTGTGCGAACGACGGTCCCGAAGGCACGGAATTGTTTATCGTCGAAGGCGACAGCGCCGGCGGCAGCGCCAAGCAGGCGCGCGACCGCAAGACGCAGGCGATCCTGCCGATCCGCGGCAAAATCTTGAACGTCGCGAGCGCCAGCAACGACAAGATCCGCGCGAACCAGGAAATCGCCGACCTCGCCCTCGCGCTCGGATGCGGGATGCGCAAGGATTGCGACGCCGACCGGCTGCGCTACGAGAAAATCGTCATCATGACCGACGCCGATGTCGATGGCGCGCATATCGCGACGCTGCTCATGACCTTCTTTTTCCAGGAAATGCCCGACATCGTGCGCCGCGGCCACGTCTATCTGGCGCAGCCGCCGCTCTATCGCATCACCTCGGGCAATACCTCCGCCTATGCCCGCGACGACGCGCACCGCGCCGAACTCGAAGCGACGCAGTTCAAGGGCAAGAAGGTCGACGTCGGCCGCTTCAAGGGGTTGGGAGAAATGAACCCTAACCAATTGAAAGAAACGACAATGGACCCGGCGACGCGCTCGATGCTGCGCGTGACGCTGCCGCAGGAATATGAGGAGCGGCACCTTGTCAAGGATCTGGTCGACCGGTTGATGGGCAAGCATCCCGAGCACCGCTTCCAGTTCATCCAGGCCAATGCCGCGACGCTCGACGAGGCGGCCATCGACGCCTGAGGAGGCTTTCATGGCGAAATTTCGGTCAGGGTCGATAGCCGCAGCGATGCTGGCAGCACTCTCACCGGCAATCGCTATCGCGCAGACCGCGGCGACCACAGAGCCGGTGGCGCAAACCGCCTTTGATCGCCGCGCAGCCCAGTTGGTCGACCTGTTCGGCGGCAAGGTCGCTTTCGCCGACTATTTCGATCCGTCCTTTCAGAATGCGATCCCGGAGGCGCAGTTCAAAACCTTCACCGATGGCCTGATCAGGCAATATGGTCGACCGGTTGCCATCGACAACGCCACCCCGACCGGCGGGCGTTCGGGAACCGTCCTGCTACGCTTCGAAAAAGGCGTCGCAACCGTCTTGCTGGATGTCGGCGTAGCGGCTGACGAGCGTGTGACGGGATTGCGCGTCACTGGCGTCGCGGTGACGAACGACAGCTTCGACAAGGTTGCGGCGGAAATCACGTCGCTGCCGGGGCAAACGGGCTTTCTCGTCGCCGAACTGGAGGATGCCGGAATCCGTCCCCTCGCCTCCGCCAGCCCCGACCGGCAATTCGCGGTCGGATCGACGATCAAGCTCTATATCCTCGACGAACTCGCGGCGCAGGTCAGTGCGGGCCAGCGCAAATGGTCCGACGTCGTCCCGTTGTCGCATTTCAGCTTTTCCTCGGCGGGGGCCGCAAACTGGCCCGCCGACACGCCGGTGACGCTACAGACGCTCGCCAACTGGATGATCTCGGTCAGCGACAATGGCGCAACCGACACGCTGATCCACCTGATCGGCCGCGGCCCCATCGAGGCGCGGATGCGCACCGCGGGGCATAGCGATCCGTCGCGCAACGTTCCGCTGCTAACGACGGTCGAAGCCTTTGCTCTTAAGGGAAATAATTTCAATGATTTGCGGCCCGTCTTTATCAAGGGCGACGATGCCGCGCAGCGCAAGCTGATCGAGAGCAACCAGAATCGCCTGACACTCGCCAATGTCGACGGGATCAGCTTTACCGACGGCCCGCGTTTCATCGACAGTCTCGAATGGTTCGCCAGTCCGAACGATATCGCACGGCTGATGGTTGACCTGCGCGCACGTCAGTCGAAAACCCTGCTCGCCGCGATGGCGATCAACAATGGGGTCGGTCCGGTTGCGGCGGCCGATTGGAAATATCTCGGCTATAAAGGCGGGTCGGAGAATGGCGTTTTGTCGATGAGCCTGCTCGGTCAGCGTAAATCGGACGAAAAATGGTTTGTCGTCACCGCGAGCTGGAACAATCCCGACGCCAATGTTGCGACCGAGCAATTTATCGGATTGGTAACACGCCTGCTCGCCGTCGCAGAAAAATGAGCTCGATCAGGCCATGAAGCCGGCGCGGTTACGCAATCCGTTGCCCGCGTGGAGCGTCAAGGCCAAACAGCCGGCAAACAGCACGGCGTCCTTGAACAGAAATTGCGCGGTCGATCCCATGAAAGGGAAACCATAGCCCTCCTCCCACAACGGTACGCCGAAGCTGAAGCTGAGCGTGACAAGGAAGGTAACCATGCCCATCAGACCGCCGAGCAGCCCGGCACGATGCGACCATGCGCCAAGCGCGATCAGCACACCGGTCGTCAACTCTATCGTCCCGATGACATTGCTTGTCCCCCGAACGCCGATCAGCGGATACATCCAGGAAAACAGCGGATAATGCATGGCGATGCCCGCGACCCCTTCGGCCTCATAGGCAGCGAACTTCGCCACGCCGAAAAACGCGAAGATGAAAAGCATCGACCAGCGGATCGTCCCGATCGCGAATGTTTGAGGCGGCAGTTTGTCCAGAACTTTGAGCATGAATACCCCGAATGATCGTTTCGGGATTATTCGCGCATTATCGTGGCCTGGTTACATCAGGCGGCAGTCAAAGCCGCTACCAGCGCCTTGACCTTGGCCTGTCGCCATTGCGGAGTTGGGGCAACGAGCCAATAGCCGCGTTTCACCGCGATCGTTTCGCCCACCTGCCGGACACGTCCCGCGGCGATATCGGCCTCGGCGAGCATTGCGGGAACATTCGCCTGTCCGAGCCCGTTGGCCGCGGCGTCGATCGCGAGCCCGGCATCGCCGAGGCGCAGCGCGGGTTCGCCGTCGGCCACGGGACAGCCCGGCCACGCGATGCGCGTGTCGCTGTTGCTTCCCGGCCCCGAAACGGTGACCATCAACGCGTCGGCGAGCGCTACGCCTTCATGTTCGCCCGCGCCATCGGTCCAGAAGATTGCAAGATCGAGGTTCGCCTCGGTGAAATCGATACCGCTGTCGGCCGACACCAGCGTGAAGCGCACGTCGGGCGCCTGCTGGCTATAGCGCGCGAGCCGCGGCGCAAGCCATTTGGCCGTCAGGTCGCGCGGCGCGGCGATCGTGAGCGACTGCGACGATTGTCCCGCCTGCATCGCGCGCACCGACTCTTCGAATTGCAGGAAGCCCTGCCGCAGCGCGTCGAGCCCGGCATCGGCCTCGCCCGTGAGCTCAAGCCCCTTGGGCGTGCGCCGGAACAGCACGACGCCGAGCATATCCTCGAGCGCGCGAATCTGCTGGCCGACCGCGGCGGGTGTCACCGCCAGTTCGTCCGCGGCACGGGTGAAGCTCAGGTGCCGCGCAGCGGCGTCGAAGACGCGCAGGGCGTTCAGGGGCAGGTGCGTGCGCTTCATGACGCCGTCGCAGGCGCCACGAGCGGGAAATGCGGGATCGCGACGAGCAATTGCGATCCGTCGCCCAGCTCCATCGCATAGCTCCCCACCATCGACCCTTCGGGGGTCGGCAGCGGGCAGCCCGAGACATAGTCGTACGCGCCGCCGGGCACGATCAACGGCTGTTCACCGACGACGCCTTCGCCCTCGACTTCGCTGATCTGCCCGCGCCCGTCGGCGATCCGCCAGTGACGGCTAATCAACTGCACCGCGCCCTCGCCATGATTCTCGACGCGAACATGATAGGCCCAGAACCAGCGGCCAAGCGCCGGGTGCGATTGTTCGGGCAGATAGCTGACCGCCACGCGCACGGTGATCGACCCGGTGGTCGCCGCAAAGGGGAAGAAGGAGTCGATCATCGTGTTCATGGCATCAGCGTCGCTCAAAGCCCCACCTTGGTCAATGCCTGGTCCAGGTCGGCGATGACATCGCGCGGATCTTCGAGGCCGATATTGATGCGCAGCATACCCTCGACGACGCCCATGTCGATACGCGCTTCTTCGCTCACGCCATAATGCGTCGTCGTCCAGGGATGGCAGCAGAGGCTGCGCGAATCGCCGATATTGTTGCTGATGTCGACGAGTTCGAGCGCGTTCAGGAATGCCATCGCCTGCTCGCGGCCGCCTTGGAGCACGAAGGAAAAGATCGGGCCGCACGCGCTCGATTGGCTCATCGCCAGATTATGTTGCGGATGGCTCGCCAGCCCCGGATGGAGCATCCGCGCCACGCGGCCCTCGATCGCCTTGCCGACGCTAAGCGCATTTTCCGACTGGCGCCGCGCGCGCAGGTCGAGCGTCTCGAGCCCCTTCAGCACCACCCATGCGTTGAACGGCGACAGGTTCGGCCCGGTGTTGCGCTGGAACGGCAGCAGCACGTCGTTGATGAATTTCTCGGTCCCGCACACCGCGCCCGCGAGGACGCGCCCCTGCCCGTCCATCAACTTCGTCGCCGAATAAGCGACGACGTCGGCGCCGAAATCCATCGGGCGCTGGAGCACGGCGGTCGCGAAGGCATTGTCGACGACGGTTGTGATGCCGTGCGCTTTCGCCAGCCCGCACACATGCTTCATGTCGACGATGTCCATCGTCGGGTTTGCGGGGGTTTCGAAGAAGAAGACCTTGGTGTTCGGCCGGATCGCCTTTTCCCATGCGTCATTGTCGCGGCCGTCGACGACGGTCGTTTCGATGCCGAAACGCGGGCAGAGATGGTCGACGAGCCAGCGGCACGACCCGAAGGCCGCCCGTGCAGCGACGATATGGTCGCCCGCCGACAGCTGGCAGAGCAAGGCGGTCGTCATCGCGGCCATTCCCGTCGCCTGCGTGCGGCACGCTTCGGCGCCTTCCATCAGCGCGATGCGTTCCTCAAGCATTGCGACGGTCGGGTTCTGGAGGCGCGAATAGGTCATGCCCTGTTCTTCGCCGGCAAAACGCGCCGCGACTTCCTCGGCGCTGTCATAGGTGTAGCCCGAGGTCAGGAAGAGCGCTTCCGACGTCTCACCATGCTCGCTGCGCCACGTCCCGCCGCGCACCGCCTGCGTCGCCGCATGCCAGCTCTTCGTCTTGCTGCGATCGAAACCCGTCGTTTTTTTCATCTCATCTATCCGTTCAAAGCCGAAACAACCGCATCGCCCAATGCCGCCGTTCCCATATTGCCCCCCAGATCGGCACCGCGGCATCCGTTCGCCAGCACCTTTGCGACCGCCGCCTCGATCCGCGCCGCGCTCGCCTCGTCGCCGCCCGAATGGCGTAGCAGCATCGCGAGCGACAGGATCATCGCCAGCGGGTTGGCGATGCCCCTGCCCGCGATGTCGGGGGCGCTGCCGTGGATCGGCTCGTACAAGCCCTGCTTGCCTTCGCTCAGCGATGCCGAGGCGAGCAGCCCGATCGAGCCGACGCACATCGACGCCTGATCGGACAGGATGTCGCCAAAGAGGTTGCCGGTGACGACGACGTCGAACTGGCCGGGATTGCGCACGAGCTGCATCGCGGCGTTGTCGACATACATATGGGTCAGCGTTACGTCGGGATAGTCGGCGGCGACCTCGATCACCACGTCGCGCCACAGCTGCGAGGTTTCGAGCACATTCGCCTTGTCGACCGAGCACAGCCGCTTCGCCCGTCCCTGCGCGGCGCGGAAGGCGACGTGCGCGATCCGGCGCACTTCGCTTTCGCTGTACGACATGACGTCATAGCCTTCGCGCTCGCCGCTCGCCGTCGTGCGCGTGCCCTTTTCGCCGAAATAGACGTCGCCGTTGAGCTCGCGGACGATCAACAGGTCGATCGCCGATGCGACTTCGGGACGGAGCGCCGAGCTGTCTTCGAGTCCGGCAAACAGTTTGGCCGGGCGCAGGTTGGCGAACAGTCCGAGTTCGGCACGCAAGCCGAGGATCGCCTGTTCGGGGCGCAAATGGCGCTCGACATTGTCGAAGCGCGGATCGCCAACGGCGCCAAAGAGGAGAGCATCGGCGGCTTTCGTCTTCGCCAGCGTTTCGGGGGGCAGCGGGTGGCCTGTGGCTTCATACGCCGCCCCGCCGACGAGCGCGCGGTCGAGCGTCACGGGCAATGCGAGCGCGGTCAGGACCTTCTCGGCCTCCACCATGATTTCCGGACCGATACCATCGCCAGCCAGCAGGAGGATTTTCAACGTGTCGCCCTTTCGTGTCTCGCCAGCCGCTTAGACAGCGGCGGCGCGTCACGCAACCGCCCTGCCCAGCCGGGAGATCAATCTTTCCCTTGACGTCAGCAAGTCGCGGTTGCGGCCGTCGAGAATGTCGCGGTCGAGGAAATGGCCGGTGATGATCAAGCCATCGAGGACATCGCTCATCGGCGGAGCGGCATCTTGTCCGCGCAGAAACGGCGGCAGGCGAAACAGCCGTTCCTCATAACCCGCCGCAGCACCAGCGCTCACCGCGCCGCCCGATTTGGGGCTTATGAAAGCGAGATCGTCGGGCGAGCCGGTTACGACGCATTCCTCAAGGTTCAGGCCGAAACCCAATTCGGCGAGCAACAGCAACTCGTAACGCGTCAGCGCCGCGGCCCATTGCCGCGCCGAAGCGGCAACCCCAATCGCATCCAGAACGGCCGACAGGGCTGAATAGAGCGCCGGATAAGGCTGGCTTTCGGGTAGAGTCGATGCGGTGAGGCTTGTCAGCCAATCAATAGCAGCAGCAGCCAGTGGCTCGGCGAGCAGCGGCGCGCGGCTTTCCAGCAACTCCACGGTCGCACCGCCAAGCTGTTCCTCGGTCCGGGAGCGCAGCTCGAGCACAACGAGATTGCCGGGCATCAGGATCGGCCGCAGTCGCCGCGAGCGGCCGCCGCGCACATAGCCCGCGACCAGACCCGCCTCTTCGGTCAGCGCGCGCAGAATCGCGCCATGTTCGCCATGCGCGCGCACCGCGCAGACGATGGCATCGGCGGTCAGGCTGGCCAAAGCACCATCTGCGTCTGCGTCACCAGCGCGACCTCGGCGCCATCCTCGGTGCGGATGCGCGTCTGCCACACCGACACCCGCTTACCGATCTTCACGGGGGTCGCCTCGCCAACAAGCATTGATCCGACCGGGCCCGCGCCCAGAAAGTTGGTCTTGCTCTCGATCGTCGTCGTACCGTTCGCCCCCTCGGGCAGCGTCAGGAATGCCCCCACGGCGCCGAGGCAATCGGCAAAGGCCATGATCGCCCCGCCATGGACGATCCCACCCGCGGTACAGATTTCGGCGCGCACGGGCAGCTTGCCCGCGACGCGCTCCTTGCTGCCTTCGTGAATCGTGACGCCCAGCGTTCCCGCGAGCGGCATAGCTGCTGCAAAATCCATTAAACTCCCCTCACCGTCCCGAATGATAGAAATCATGCACGGCCTGCGCGACCGCCGCGCTCACCCCCGGCGCCTTTTGCAGATCTTCGAGGCTCGCACCGCGCACCGCGCGCGCGGTGCCGAAATGCATCAGCAGCGCCTTCTTGCGCGACGGTCCGATCCCCGGAACCTCGTCGAGCGGCGACGCGCCCATCGCTTTCGACCGCTTCGCCCTGTGCGCGCCGATCGCGAAGCGGTGCGCCTCGTCGCGCAACCGCTGGATGTAGAAGAGCACCGCGTTGTTCGGGGGCAAGGTGAACTCGCGCCCGTCGGGATGGTAGAAAGTCTCGCGCCCGGCATTGCGGTCAGGCCCCTTGGCCACCCCGATAAAGGTCAGGTCGTCGATCCCCAGTTCGGCGAACACCGCTGCGACCGCAGATACCTGCCCTTTGCCGCCGTCGATCAGCACCAGGTCGGGCCATTCGCCCTTTGTGCGCTCGGGATCCTCCTCGATCGCGCGCGCAAAGCGGCGCTGGAACACTTCGCGCATCATCGCAAAATCGTCGCCCGGCATCGTCTCGGCGCGCTTGATGTTGAATTTGCGGTACGCGCCCTTGATCCAGCCATCCGGGCCCGCGACGACCATCGCGCCGAGCGCATTGGTGCCCTGGATGTGGCTGTTGTCGTAAATCTCGATCCGCTGCGGCGGATTTTCGAGGTCGAACAGTTCGGCCAGTTCACGCCCCAGCTTCGCCTGCGAGCTGCTTTCCGCTAGCCGCCGGTCGAGTTCCTCGCCGGCGTTGCGCACCGCCTGCTCCAGCAACCGCCGCCGATTGCCGCGCTGCGGCACACTGATCTCGATCCTGCGCTCGGCCACCTCGCCCAGTGCCTCGGCCAGCAGCGCGCATTCGGCGGGCTCGCGATCGACGAGGATCGTCTTTGGCGGCGGCACGCCCTCGTAAAACTGCATCAGGAAGCTGGCCATCACCTCGGCCTCGGGTACGCCCGACACATGGGCGGGGAAGAAGCTGCGATGCCCCCAATTCTGCCCGCCGCGGATGAAGAAGCCCGCGATGCACAGCTGCCCGCCCTTCGCCGCGAGCGCGAACACGTCGGCGTCGCCGAGCCCGTCGGCATGCACCGACTGGCTGCCCTGGATGAAGGTCAGCGATTTCAGCCGGTCGCGGATCACCGCCGCCTGCTCATAGTCCATCGCCTCGGCGGCCTGCGTCATCGCATCGCCCAGCCTCTTCTGGACCGCCGTCGAGCGCCCTTCGAGGAAATCCTGCGCGTCGCTCACCAGCGCGGCATAATCCTCCTTCGAGATGCGGTCGACACACGGCGCGCTGCACCGCTTGATTTGATAGAGCAGGCACGGCCGCGACCGGTTGGCAAAGAAACTGTCGGTGCAACTGCGCAGAAGGAAGGTCTTCTGCAATGCGTTGAGCGTCTGGTGGACCGATCCGGCGCTTGCGAACGGCCCGTAGTAGCGCCCCTTCGCGCGCCGCGCGCCGCGGTGCTTCTGGACACGCGGAAAATCATGGTCGGTGCGCAGCAGGATGAAGGGGAAGCTTTTGTCGTCGCGCAGCAGGACATTGTACGGCGGGCGGTATCGCTTGATGAGCTGCGCCTCGAGCAGCAGCGCTTCGGCCTCGCTCGTCGTGGTGACGATCTCCATCGCGCGCGTCTGCGATACCATCCGCTGCAGCCGCTGCGGCAGCCGCGCGACCTGCGTATAATTGGTGACGCGGTTTTTGAGCGCGCGCGCCTTGCCGACGTAGAGCACGTCGCCGCGCGCATCGAGCATGCGGTAGACGCCGGGACGCGTCGGCAATTTGCGCACCACGCTGCGGATCGCCTCGGCACCGCGCTCAAGGTCGGGCTGGTCGCCGTCCCCGTCGCCGCCGCGGATGACATAGGTCGCTTTTTCTTCGTTGAATCGGTCGGGAGCGTTCGGGCGAGCCATGATTTTGCATGTAGGCGATGGCGGTGCGACCCGCCATAGTGTGCGAAGTAAAACATGGGAGGGGTCTTATGGAACTTCGTGGAAAGCTCGCGCTGGTGACTGGCGGCAGCGACGGCATCGGGCGCGAGATCGCGCTGCAATTGCAGGCCGCGGGTGCGAATGTGATCGTGACCGGACGCTCGGCCGAGAAATTGCAGGCGATGGCCGCGCTGGGCTTCGGAACGATCGCGGGCGATCTGTCGACCTCGGCGGGCATCGATGCCGTCGTGAGCGGTGTGGCGGGCAAGCCGCTCGCGCTGCTCGTCAACAACGCCGGGGTCGGCAGCGAATATGATCTCGACAGGCCCGAAACGCTCGACAGCGCGGCGCACTGCATCCGCACCAACCTCGATGCCCCGATCGCGCTCTGTACGCGGCTGCTGCCGGTGCTGCGCGCGCAGCCCGAGGCGGCGATCGTCAACGTCACCTCGGGGCTCGCGATCGCGCCGCGCGCGGGCGGGTCGATCTATTGCGCGACCAAAGCGGGGTTGCGCAGCTATACGCAGGCGATCCGTCACCTGCTCAAGGATAGCAATGTCAAAGTGATCGAGGCGCTGCCGCCCGTCGTCGAAACGAACATGACCGCGGGCCGTGCGGGCAAAAAGATGCGCGCGCACGACTGCGCTGCCGAGATTGTGCGCGGCATCCGCACCGGCAAAAGCGAGGTCAACGCCGGGATGGTGAAGATATTGCAGCTCGTCCACAGCATCTCGCCCGCACTGGCGCGGCGGATCATGATCCGGTTCTGACCAGCCACCGCGCCAAAAGCCCGGACCAAGGAAGGACAAGTCAGCTTTGGGATGGGGAGCTGCCGTTGTCTTATTTCGTCATCCCGGTTTGGAACCGGTCGGTACATGATCGCATGATCCTTCCAAAGTTCAGGAAAGTTCAGCCCTATGCATCGCCCGTTTTGAATCTGGCGGCGTGCTGGACGCGCGCGGCACACCTCGCCATGGCTGCACCCGGCAAGCCGGGCAGCGACCGCTTTGATCCACCAAATGAAAGAGCCGGATGAAGGCTGGCACAGCCGGATAATGTAGGAAAGGCTTATTTGAAGGCAGCGCCTGCTTTGGGGTGGATTGCTGCCCGGCAGCTTTCCGCGTTACAAGATCGCCATGGGCTCCAAGCAATCGTTCATCCGCCGCGCGCGACAGCTCCGTCTGCTGCTGCTCGCTTGTGTAGGCATTTTCGTAGGCCTTGCCGTTCTGCGTCCGTCGGCATTGTTCGTATTTTGGATCTTCTTTCTACCAATCTGGATGACGCTGCTTTGGCGCCTTCGCTGTTGGAACTGCGGTGATCGCCTAATCAGGAACGGCGGCGTACATTTGGAGATGTGCAAAACGGGATTGCTGCGATGGGATATGTGCCGTCACAAAACATGTGGGGCCGAACTTCGCTAAACGTCCGCTTCCGGTCGAAACCCGCCACGAGGTCCAAAAGCAAAACGCCCGCGGAAATCCGCGGGCGCTCTGTTTTCGGCGATGGCGAAAGGCTCAGCCCTTGGCGACGCCCGCGATGGCCTGATCGACCAGTGCCTTATCGGCCTTGGCGTCATGCTTGTCGGCGATCAGTCTCGCCGCCGCGTCGGTCGCCGCCTTGGCGGCCGCAGTGCGAACTTCGGCGAGCGCGCCGGCTTCGGCTGCGGCGATGCGGTCTTCGGCCATCTGCTTGCGGCGCGCGATCAGCGCGGTCGCGTCGGCCTTTGCCTTGGCGACCAGCGCCTCGGCTTCGGCATCGGCGCGGGCGCGCATGTCGTCCGCTTCCTTGGCGGCGTCGGCGAGCTTCGCTTCATATTCGGCCTTCAGCGCTTCGGCGTCGAGCCGCAGCTGTTCGGCTTCCTTCAGCTGCTTCGAAATCTCGGCAATCTTGTTGTCGAGCATGCCCGCGACCATCGCCGGCACTTTCTTCCACAGCAGGATCGCGATGAAGATCGCCATCGCGATCGAGACCCAGACGGTCGCGTCGATGAAACCGAACGACGCCGGCTCGACATGCACTTCACCCGCGGCTTCGGACAGGATCGTCAGAACATTAGCCATGGAGCACCGCCTTCACCGCCGCCTTGGCATCCGCCGCAGCAATTTTCACGCCCGACAGCTTGGCGACGAGATCGCCCGCTGCTTCGGCCGCGACCGATTCAATTTCCGCCATCGCCGAGGTGCGCGCCGCGTTGACGTCGGCTTCGGCCGCCGCCAGCTTGCCGGCGAGTTCGGCGTCGACCTTTGCAAGACGCTTTTCGGCGTCTTTCGCGGCCTTGTCCTTGGCGTCGGCCACCGCCTTTTGCGCGGCGGCGCGGCTTGCGTCGCTCTGCTGGCGGTAGCTTTCTTCGAGATTGTCGGCGGCGGCGTGTGCGGCTTTCGCCGCGGCCAGATCGTCGGCCACCTTGCGGTCGCGCGCGTCCACCGTCGCCTCGATCTTCGGCAGCATGCCGCGGCCGATGACGAAAAAGACGAAGCCGAAGGTCAGCAGCACCCAGAAAATCTGTGATGCGGCGTACCAGCTTTCAGCGAATTGGCTGATTTGAGGCATGGATTTACTCGACCGACAAAAGAAAAGCAGTCGCGGGGCCCGCTTTTAGCGAGCCGGCCCCGCAGACGAAATCAGGCTGCCTTGAGGTACAGCAGGATCGCGATCAGGAACGACAGCAGGCCGAGAAGTTCGGCAGCCGCGAAGCCGATGAACAGGCGGCCCTGCTGGCCGTCGGCAGCAGCCGGGTTACGCAGCGCGCTTTCGAGGAAGCTACCGAAGACGTTGCCCACACCGATGGCGGCCATACCGGCACCGATAGCGGCCAGACCGGCGCCGATGAGCGAAGCAGCTTGAACGTCCATTTTATACTCCTTGGGAAAAACGTTGATTAACTAGTTGAAATATCAGTGCAGATTGACCGCGTCGTTCAGATAGAGCGACGTGAGCAGCGCGAACACATAAGCCTGGATACCCGCGACCAGCAGCTCGAGGCCGCTGATCCCGACCATCAAAGCCATGCTGGGGATGCCGACGCCCGCGCCGACGAGCGGCCCCGCGGCAATCCCGTCGATGACGAACGAGGCGAACACCTTCATCAGCACATGGCCCGCGGTCATCGCGACGAACAGTCGGAGAGCAAGGCTGAACGGGCGGACGAGGAACGACACCAGCTCGATCACGGGGATCAGCCACAGCAGCCACCAGGGCGTACCGTGCGGGACGAACAGCGAGAAGAAATGCAGGCCGTGGCGCCAGAAACCGACGATCAGAACGATCGAGAAGCTCAGGATCGCGAGGAAACCGGTGATCGTGAAATGGCTCGTCACGGTAAAGGGATGCACGCCGAACAGGCCGAGCGGCATCAAACCGATCACGTTCAACATCAGGATGAACATGAAGAGCGAGAAGACGTAAGGCGTATATTTGCGGCCTTCGGGGCCGATGTTGGCGTTCATCATGCCCGAAATGAAGCCGGTGAAGCCTTCGACTGCGACCTGCCAGCGACCGGGGACGAGCTGGCGCTTCATCCCGCCGATCATGAAGACCCACAGCAAGAGGCCGGCGATGACCATCCACATTGCGCTGGTGGTAAAGGCAACCTCATGATTGCCGACATGGAACATGTCGAACATCTTCTGCACCTCGAACTGGTGCATCGGGTCCACTTTGCCTTGATCCGCCACGCGATACCTCGCCTAAATCCCAGTAATTCAGCGTCAGTCCGGCTTTGAAGGCCGGATATTCGCTATTCGAAATATGCTTCTGAAGGCGACGACTATTCCAAGGAACAGCACCACCAACAGGCCCCAGGGTGCGGTGCCGGCAAAATGATCGATCGTCCAACCGACCAAGGCGCCGCCACCGATACCGCCCAGCAGTTCGGCCAGAACGCGGTTACCGAGCTTGTAATTCGCATCGGTCTCCGGTCCGGCGTTCACTGCGGTCCTTCTTGCTTCTGCGGCTTCGGCCCGGTCCAATCGCTCTTCGAGCGAGACCAGGCGCGAATCCTCCGAAGCTGGTTCCGGATCGCTGCCATTCCCCGTCATTTGCGCCATCCTCCTGAAACAGAGCCGATATCCATCGATTCCGCCTGCGAAAAAAGGCCCGAAAATTCGGGGGACCCCTAAGGCGCGGTCCGTTTAGGAACGACACCCGATTAAGTCAATGCTTGTGCGCAGGTGCACAAAAATGTCGCCGCCGAGGCGCACAAAAATGCCGCCGCGTTTAGGGGCGCGGCGGCATGTGCGGCCCGCGGGCCGCCTTGCGAAACGATTGCTTTACGGGCAGCGCGCGTCGCGCTCGGGCGGGCTGCCGTCGCGGGTTTTCCAGGCGCCGCTGGGCGTCTGATATTTCTCGCCGGGCTTGGTCTGCGCGATCAGGTTACAACCGCTGGTAAAGGCGAACTGCTCGACCGTACTGCCGGTCGACTGCGCGCTCGCGGTATAGGCCGCCTTGCGCTTGATATTGAGATCCTGCACCAGCGCGCGGATCGCCGGGGTCGGCGTCGTGGCGAACCCCAGATAGCCATCGGGCTGCTCGCCGATCTGGCCCGCCGCGCGCGCGGCGGCATAGGCGGGATCGCGCTGCGCCATCGCCGACGGCACCGCGAATGCAACCGCGGCCGTCGCCGCAATCGCAGCAAGCGCCAGTCCGGTCGGTTTCCACATCTTCTTGGTCATCTTGTCATTCCCCATCAGAATATCTCGCTATTCTGCTCGATGAGCTTTTTGGCATCGCCATCCAGCCTGTACACCACTTCCTGACGGATGTTGATGTTCAGGTTGATCTCGATCGGCTTGTCAGGCGTGTCGATCTGCACACAACCCGCAAGGGCCGACATGCCGATCACCACCGCAACGCACCGACCGTCTATGGTCAGCCTCCTTGCTCCAGTCTTGGGTCTATTCATCGCATGGGCTCGCTTTCTGGAGGCTGAACAGGGACGATCTTTGCTTTTGCGGCGTCTTCCTGCGCGCGGATCAACGCGGGCAGATTCTGTTCGATCAACAGCGACGGATCGTAAAACCCTTTCGCCGAGGTCAACAACTGGCGAAACGGCGCCCGGATCTTCACGTTGAAGATCAGCGGCAGTTTCGCGACCTGGTTGGTCAGGAAGTTGCGCGTCGCGCCTTCCCCCTGTCCCACGCCGCCAAAGCGGATGTCGGTCACCATCTCGCCGTCGAGGTCCCCGTTCAATATGATCGTGAGGTCGTCATATTTGAGGCTGCGCAGCGCACCAAAGGCAAAATTGGCGATGACACCCAGATTGCGGTTCGACAATTCGCCGACATAGGCGAGCGTACCGCCGCCGGCGCGCGAATCGATGCGGCCATTGACGATCCGCCCGCCAAGCCCGTCGAACTCGACCGGCAATGTCCCGTCGAACACGCCCGTCGCGTTGATATTTTCGAAGCCGAAGCTTTGCAGGAACACCGCAGCGTCGACTCCGACGATATCGAACGACAGCCGCCGCGCATTGGCCGCGCTAAAATCGAGGGTGGTCGGATGGAGCCGCAATTGCCCGCCTGCAAAAGGCCAGCTTCCGCCCTCGACCCGCACGCGATTGTCGCCGAGCAATCGATATTCGATTTCGCCGTCGACCACCGGAATGCCCGGGTTGATTTCCTTGATCTTCGCGATCTGGCCCGGCGCAGATTTCAGGCCGATCAGGTCGTCGAAGCTGAGCGTAGTGGTTAGCCCCGTCACCGGGCCGAACGCCGCGGCGAGGCTGGCGTCGGAGGTCGCAAAGGTGCCGCGGCTCGTGACGCCTTCGGCGGTCCATTCGATGCGCCCGTTCCCGACCACCGAACCCTGGACATTGGCGACGACGCCGAGCGCAAGGCTGGTCAGCTGGTCGGGCTGGAGCGCCTCGTTGAACCGCAGCTCCGTGACGACAAGATCCGCCGAACCGCTGCTGTCGGCCAGCCGGTGGCGGATCAGCGCGTCGAGGATTTTCGTCCCCGTCTTCTGCTCGTTGAAACCCGCCTTCGCTTCGATCGTCCCGTTCGCGAACCGCAGGTTTGCATCGCTGCTGACGAGCGGGAAGAAGCGCGGATCGGGCGCCGCATCGGTGAGCAACAGTCCGCCGTCAAGCGACAGCGCGCCATCTACGAAACGCCATTGCCCCGCGATTTCGCTCATGTTCAGCGGCACCGCACCGATCTTGCCGCTCGCGCCGCGCAGGTCGCCCACCATTCCCTGCGCCGCCCTGCGCCCGGTCAGGCTTTCGGCGGCGAGGCGCGTTACGCTTTCCCCCTCGCCCAGCCGGATATCGGCGCGCGCCAGCGACCAGCGCATCGCGGACAGGTCGATGTTCGCCGGGCCGCTCTTCAGGCTGAACGGCGAACTGCCGCTCGCCCCGCGCAGCACAATGCCGGGAATGCGGATATCGCCGCGCAGCCCGTCGGGACCAGCGCTGAGCAGCGGCGCGCCGGGCCGGCTGCACAGGTCGATCATGCTGCGCCCGAGCCGAAAGCCGCTCACCTCGATCCGGTCGGCCGCGACGCGGCTGCACCCGCCGTCGAACGCGAGCGCGCCCGTCGGAGCAAGGAAGCCGTTCAGCGGCACCGTCAACCGCTCGACGCGCCCGCCCGCAAGCGGCCCCGACAGCGTCGCGGCGGTTGCAAAGCGCAGTAGCCCGCCAGCGCCGCCCGAAAAACGCACCGGCGCCAGCGCCAGCCGCGCGCCTTCGGCGCTATAAGGATCGAGGCTGGCGAGCCCCGTCACCCGCCCCTCGGCGCTGCGATCGATGTGCAGTGTTCCCGAGGGCAGATCGCCCCCCGCGATGCTCCAGCGCCCCGTCGCGATCACCGCGGGCTCGTCGGCACCATAAAGATAGCCTACGCGGCTGTCGGCGCTGCCGATAAAACGAGCGCCGCTCACGCTCGTCAATTCGGGCGCGATCAGGTCGATACGCGCCGTCGGCCCTTCCCCCGCGAGCGCAAAGCCCGCGCTGCCGCTCGCGTCGGCCAGCACCCGGCTCAACGCGCCGACCGCCTTTGCCGCGAGCGGCCCCACCGGCGTCCCCGCCAGCCCGCGCGCGCTTTCGACGAACGAACGGCGCAAACCCGCGCTGCCGCTGGCGCGGGCAAAGCGAATCCGCCCATCGAACTTCGGCGCCGCGCTGCCGATACTGCCCTTGGCTTCGAGGTTCACCGTCTCGGCCGCGAAATCGGCGCCGCGAAGACGCGCCATGTTGGCATCGATGTCGAGCTTGGTCAGCACCGCGGTCCCGTTGAAGCGGGCGATCACACCCATCCGGTCGGCCGCGACGGAGCCCGCGACCAGCCGCGCGATGCTCGCGTCGGCCTTGCCCTTCCAGCTTTGCAAATCCTCCGACAGCGAGAGATCGAGCCCGACTTGCGGCGAAGCCGCACGGACACTGCCGTCTGCGCAGCGCAACGATCCACCACGCAAGGGGCCAACAAGCTGCGGCCGGACATCGCGGACGAAAACCGTGCCGTAGAAGCTGATATCGGCGCCGCTGCACCCCGCCGCCGCGATGCGCGGCGCGACCAGCGCGAGCTTGCCGGCGAAGTCGCGGCGCAGATTGCCGCCGCCGTGCAGCGCCGCACCGATATTACCCCACGGCGTTTCGACGCGCGCCCGCGCATCACGCAGCGCGACCGACAGGTCGGGCAAGGCGAACGGATCCTTGCTCGTCGGGTCGCGGAACTTGTCGAGCGAACCGAATGACAGGCGGCCATCGACGAAGCGGCCATAGAGCCGAACGCCCTCAGCGTTGATCCCAGAAACATAGGGGCCGCGCCAGCCATAGCCGAGCAGGACTTCGACGCGTTTCGCGGTCAGATCGGGGCGCTTTGGATCGCCGATGACGATGTCGGACAGTTGCTCGCTGCGAAAGCCGATCCGGTCGATCGTATAACGCGCAGGAACATTGCGGCTTTCGAGCTGGTCGCGAATGAATTCATCGGCGATCGGCTCGCGCGCGATCCAGACGCCGGCTAACAGAATGATCACTGCGCCCGCAGTCATCCAGCGCTTCTTGAAGAGCAGCTTCCGATATTTCCACCGCGGCTTCGTTCCGTCTGCCGCGTCAGTCATGGAATATGGCCAATGACGTCATGGCGGCAAAATCTCGTCCCTCGCCCGGAGCCCCGTTCAGGGCACAAACGCCGGAAATCCCGTTTCGATGCAGGAAATTGATCCGGTTCGCCATCTTCCTTTCCCTATGACCGTTGAGTGCGCCTCACAAGGCGGTTATTGCCGCCTGCATGGGGGATACACCGGATCATGTCGGTCACCGTTCACGGCTGCGCGCACGCCTGCTCGACGATGCAGAGGGTCTCGCCGATTACGAGCTGATCGAATATCTGCTCACGCTCGCAATCCCGCGCCGCGACACCAAGCCGCTCGCGAAAGCGTTGCTCCGCGAATTCGGTTCGCTGGCGCAGCTTGTTAGCGCCGATCCCGAATCGCTGCGCCGGGTCGACGGGCTGGGCGATACCGGCATTGCCGCGATGAAGATCGTCCAGGCCGCGAGCCTGCGCCTGCTCAAGGGCGAATTTCGCGACAAGCCGCTCCTCTCGAGCTGGGACGCGCTGCTCGACTGGCTGCGCGCCGATATGGGGCCGATCGACGTCGAACGCGTTCGCGTTCTCTATCTCAATTCGCGCAACATGCTGATCCGCGACGAACTCGCGAGCGAAGGATCGATCGACCAGTCGGCGATCTATGTCCGCGAGGTCATCAAGCGCGCACTCGAACTCGGCGCTTCGGCGATCATTCTTGTCCACAACCACCCGAGCGGCAGCCCCGAACCAAGCCGGCAAGATATCGCGATCACCAAGGATATCGCAGGCGCCGCCGCGAAACTCGGAATCGCACTCCACGATCACATCATTATCGGCGGGTCCGATTATCGCAGCTTTCGCGCGATGGGGCTGCTCTAGCCCGTCATTTGACTTCCACAGCCAGCGGCCACATCATCATGGCCGTGCAGATTCGGCGCAGCCTTCTCCATTTCCGCCATCATGGGGGACAGCTTCTCGCGGGCATTTAGCCCCGGGTTCCGGCGCGCTCGCCCCGAACCCGGGGCACCTTCCGTCCCACATTGCCGCGCGTGGCCTGCCGCCGCGCGCCAGCCGGAAAGTCCGCGCCATGACCAAGACAAAAAGCGAGGCCGCGATGCCCCATATCCGCATGATCGACAGCGAGGCCGACGCGCTGACCGAACTGACGCTCCAGCAGCAGCGCGATTCGGTTCGCTTCTATGAATTATTGCTCGACGAGATCGATCGCGCCGCGATCTGCGAACGCACCGATATCCCGTCCGACGTCGTCACCATGGGCTCCAGCGTCACTTTCTTCGATGAAAAGAGCGGCGCCGAACGGACCGTACGCCTCGTATATCCCGCCGAAGCCGACATATCGGCCGGGCGGATGTCGATCCTCACCCCAATCGGGGCCGGCCTGATCGGCCTCAGCGTCGGCCAGTCGATCAACTGGCCCGATCGCGGCGGCATCGAACATCGGTTGACGATCGTCGCGGTCGAACAACCCGTTTAGCTTGGTTCAAACAGCGATGCAGCCGCCGGATCGCTCCGACGGCTGCACCACCCCGCGGGACGCCGTTTAGGCGCCGCGCGACAGGAAACCGGTCAATTCGGTCTTGTTCACCGCGCCCGACTTGTCACCATCAGCCGATGCGAATGCCTGGCCAATCCAGGTCTTCACTTCGGCCGATTCGACGTCGGCGCTCGGATCGGTCGCTGCGCGCAGCTTCTTCATCCACGCGCCGAACTCGGCTTCGTTCAGGTCGCCATTCTTGTCGCCGTCATAGGTCGGGAATTCCTGCTCGACGATCTGCGCGATCTGGGCTGGCGTTGCCGCGCCGCCCGAAGGCGCGGCCTGGCTCGAAGCCGGCGGGGTCGACGCATCGGGCGCCGGCGTCGGTTCAGCCGGGGGCGTCGTTGCGTCGGGAGCCGGGGCCGGGGCCGGTTCGCTGGCGGTCGGCGGCGCGGCCGGATCCGAAGCCGGAGGGGTGGTCTGCGCAAGAGCCGGGAAGCTCACGGCAGCGGCGCCGATCAAAAGCATCTGTTTCAACATGATCTATCTCCTGTGCGCGGGGTTATTCGGGTTCCGATTCGGGTTTTTCGTCGGAATCCGGGGCGGGCTGGTCAGCCGGAGGGGTCGGTTCAGCCGCTGGGGGCGTATCGCTCGGGGTCGCGTCCTCGGTGGGCGCCGTTTCATCCGTCGGCTTCTTCTGGTCCGTCGGCTTGCTGTTGGGCGCAGGGGCCGTGGTATCGGTCGGCGCCGGCTGCGACTGCGTCGTGGGGGCCGGCTCTTCGGCCGGGGCAGTCGTCTGGGCCAGAGCGGGGAAGCTGACTGCCGCCGCGCCGATCAAAAGCACTTGTTTCAACACATTTATTCTCCTGTAACGGCGACTTCGATGGCCGTGCGACCCGTCGCCTTTCCGATGGGGCATGGGGGCAACCCATCGTGTTTCGGCAAAGTTGCGTGCCCTCGGCATTTGGCGAAACGCCCCGTCCCTGCTACGGGGCGCCCCATCGTGGTTCCGCGTGGATTCCACGACAAAGCGTCGGAAAAGGAAGGAAATTCAATGGTTCCGCGTTACGCACGGCCGGAAATGACCGCGATCTGGTCGGCCGAGAATCGGTTTCGCATCTGGTTCGAGATCGAAGCGCACGCGACCGACGCCCTCGCCGAACTCGGCACCGTTCCGAAATCGGCCGCCAAGGCGCTCTGGGACTGGTGGGCAACGAACCCGACAATCGACGTCGCCGCGATCGACGCGATCGAGGCCGTTACCAAGCATGACGTCATCGCCTTCCTGACCTGGGTGGCCGAGAATGTCGGCGACGAAGCGCGCTTCATGCACCAGGGCATGACCAGCTCGGACGTGCTCGACACCTGCCTCGCGGTCCAACTCAGCCAGGCCGCCGACATATTGCTCGCCGACCTCGACGCGCTGCTCGAAGCGATCAAGCGCCGCGCCTACGAGCATAAGATGACCCCGACGATCGGCCGCAGCCACGGCATTCACGCCGAACCCGTCACCTTCGGGCTGAAGCTCGCCGAAGCCTATGCCGAATTCTCGCGCTGCAAGCTGCGCCTCCAGGCCGCGCGCGCCGAGATTGCGACCTGCGCCATCTCCGGCGCCGTCGGCACCTTCGCGAACATCGACCCGCGCGTCGAAGCGCATGTCGCCGCCAAGCTCGGCCTCGCCGTCGAGCCCGTCTCGACGCAGGTCATCCCGCGCGACCGCCACGCGATGTTCTTTGCGGTGCTCGGCGTCGTCGCCTCGTCGATCGAACGGCTATCGGTCGAGGTCCGCCACCTCCAGCGCACCGAAGTGCTCGAGGCCGAGGAATATTTCTCGCCCGGCCAGAAGGGCTCATCGGCGATGCCGCACAAGCGCAATCCGGTGCTCACCGAAAATCTCACCGGCCTCGCGCGCATGGTGCGCAGCGCCGCGATCCCTGCAATGGAAAATGTCGCGCTGTGGCACGAGCGCGATATCAGCCATTCGTCGGTCGAACGCTTCATCGGCCCCGATGCGACGATCACGCTCGACTTCGCGCTCGCACGCCTGACCGGCGTCGTCGACAAGCTGCTGGTCTACCCCGCGCGGATGCAGAAGAATCTCGACCGCATGGGCGGGCTCGTCCATTCGCAGCGCGTGCTGCTCGCGCTGACGCAGGCGGGCGCCAGCCGCGAGGAAAGCTATGTGCTCGTCCAGCGCAACGCGATGAAGGTGTGGGAATCGGACGGCCAGCTGTCGCTGCTCGAACTGCTCAAGGCCGACGCCGACGTCGCCGCGAAGCTGTCGGCCGACGAGCTGACCGCGCTGTTCGACCTCGGCTATCATATGAAGCATGTCGACACGATCTTCGACCGGGTGTTCGGGGCGGCATAGCCCCGGACTGGAATCGCGCGGCAATCTGTCATAGGGTCGGCGCCAGACCGACAGAGGAGCAAGACGAAGTGGGCATCCTGCGAACGATCATCTGGGTCTTGCTGACCGCCGTCCTCGTCATTTTCGCGATGGCGAACTGGATTCCGGTCACCGTCACGATCTGGCCGGGGCAGGTGCTCGATACCAAATTGCCCGTGTTGATCCTCACCGCCTTCCTGATCGGCAGCGTGCCGATGTGGATCGCGCTGCGCACGACACGCTGGTCGATGAAGCGCCGCCTCGACGCCAGCGAGCGGCAGGCGGCCGACCTACGCGCGCTCGCGAACCGTCCGGTCGAGGTCACGCCCACTCCGCCGGTCAACGACATCCCGCCCGCCCCATCCGACCTTTTCTCCACGGACAAGCCATGACGTCACCGCTTTATCTCGCCATCGACACCACGCACCTCGACGCGGCGCTGACGCTGGCCCAAAAGGTGCGGCGTCATGTCGGCGGGCTCAAGCTCGGTCTCGAATTCTTCTGCGCCAACGGGCATCATGGTGTGCATGAAATGGCGAAGCTCGGCCTGCCGATTTTTCTCGACCTCAAGCTCCACGACATTCCGAACACCGTCGCCAAGGCAATCCAGGCGCTGCGGACGCTCGAACCCGCGGTACTCACGGTCCACGCCGCGGGCGGCCGCGCGATGCTCGAAGAAGCAAAGGCGGCGGCGGGTCTGAATACAAAGGTCGTCGCGGTCACCGTGCTCACCAGCCTCGACGCGCCCGATCTGGAAGACATCGGCGTCGGCGGCAGCCCGCACGATCAGGTCGTGCGCCTGGCAGCGCTCGCCCGCGAATCCGGCCTCGACGGTATCGTCTGTTCGGGACAGGAAGTGAAAGCGGCGCGCAAGGCGTGGCCGGGCGGCTATTACGTCGTCCCCGGCGTCCGCCCCGCGAACGGCAAAATCGGCGACCAGAAACGCGTCGTCACCCCGGCGCAGGCGATGGCCGACGGCGCCTCGATCCTTGTCGTCGGCCGCCCGATCAGCCAGTCGGCGGACCCCGACCTCGCCGCACGCGAAATCGAGGCCACGCTTTAGAGTCATTTCCAATTCCCGTTCGTGTCGAGCGAAGTCAAGATACCCATCGGAGCAGCGGATGATCGAGGGGCATCTCGACTTCGCTCGATGCGAACGGCCAAACAGAGTTAGACCATGCCCCCACTCGTCAAAATCTGCGGCCTCAAGACAATTGAAGAGGTCGATGCCGCCATCCGTCACGGCGCGACGCACATCGGTCTCGTCCATTATGAACCAAGCTCGCGCCACCTCGACCTCAAGACCGCGGCCGAGCTGCGAAAACGTGCAGGCGCGGGCAACGTCAAGGTCGCATTGCTGCTGGTGAACGCTTCGCAGCAACTTACCGGCGACGCGCTTGGCATGGTGCGCCCCGACATCATCCAGTTCCACGGCACCGAAACGCCCGAATGGCTGGGTGTCGTGAAGCGGCTGACCCCCGCCGAAGTCTGGAAGGCCATCGGTCTGAAGGACGCCGACACGCTCGTGCGGATGCAGAAATATCACGGCGTCGCCGACCGCATCCTGTTCGACGCCCCCGCCGCCGCCATGCCCGGCGGGACGGGCACGCGCTTCGACTGGTCGCTGCTCAAAAACCATCGCCATAGCATCGACTGGGGCATCGCGGGCGGCCTCACCCCCGAAAATGTCGCCGAAGCGATCGCAGCAACCGGAGCGCCGCTGGTCGATGTCTCGTCGGGCGTCGAAAGCGCGCCCGGCGTCAAGGATGTGGACAAGATCGCGGCTTTCCTTAAAGCGGCGGGTCGATGACCGACTTACCCAACAGCCTCCGCACCGGGCCGGACGAACGCGGCCACTTTGGCCAGTTCGGCGGCCGCTATGTCGCCGAAACGCTGATGCCGCTGATCCTCGACCTCGAACGTCACTATCGCGCCGCGCAGGCCGACCCCGCGTTCAAGGCCAAGTTCGACTATCTGCTCAAGCATTATGTCGGTCGCCCGAGCCCGCTGTGGCTCGCCGAGCGGTTGACCGAACATCTCGGTGGCGCAAAGATTTATCTCAAGCGCGAGGATCTCAACCACACCGGCGCGCACAAGATCAACAATTGCATCGGCCAGATCCTGCTCGCCAAGCGCATGGGCAAGACCAAGATCATCGCCGAGACTGGCGCCGGCCAGCACGGCGTCGCGACCGCGACCGTCGCCGCGCTGTTCGGCCTGCCCTGCACGATCTTCATGGGCGCGGTCGACGTCGCGCGCCAACAGCCGAACGTGTTCCGCATGAAGCTGCTCGGCGCCGAAGTCGTCGCGGTCGAATCGGGCGCGAAGACGCTGAAGGACGCAATGAACGAGGCGCTGCGCCACTGGGTCGCGAACGTCCACGACACTTTCTACATCATCGGCACGGTGGCGGGCCCACATCCCTATCCCGAACTCGTCCGCGATTTTCAGTCGGTGATCGGCGACGAAGCCCGCGAACAGATATTGGAGGCTGAAGGCCGTCTCCCCGACATGCTGATCGCCCCCGTCGGCGGCGGCTCGAACGCGATCGGCCTGTTCCACCCCTTCCTCGACGATGCCGAGGTCGAGATCGTCGGCGTCGAAGCGGCGGGCGAAGGGCTCGACAAGAAACATGCTGCCAGCCTTGCGGGCGGCCGCCCGGGCATCCTCCACGGCAACAAGACCTATCTGCTCCAGGACGAGGACGGCCAGATCACTGAGGCGCACAGCATCTCGGCGGGGCTCGACTATCCGGGCATCGGGCCCGAGCATAGCTGGCTCCACGAAATCGGCCGCGTCCGCTACGAACCCGTCACCGACGACGAAGCGCTCGCAAGCTTCCAGAAGCTCACCAAGCTCGAAGGCATCATCCCCGCGCTCGAAAGCGCGCACGCGATCGCCGCCGCCGAACGCATCGCGCCGACGCTGGGCAAGGACAAGATCATCATCGTCAACTGCTCGGGCCGCGGCGACAAGGACATCTTCACAGTGGCCGAAGCTTTGGGAGTTACGTTGTGAAGCTCAATCATCGCCGCGCGATCATCGTCTTTTTGATCGCCGCTGCCGTTCAAGCACTTGGTTTTCCAGTGATCAGCAAGATTTTCGGTCTTGGCGACCGCTTTCAATCGCCGTCGTGGGTCGTCGTCGTCCTGGTGTCGCTGCTGTTCGTATTCATCGACCAGGCCGCTTTTCGAAAGACGTCGGTTTGACCCGCTTCGCCGCCACCTTCGCAAAACCCCGCCCCGCGCTTGTCGCCTTCATCACCGCGGGCGACGGCGACACCGTCGCGAACCTTGACGCGCTCGTCGCAGGGGGTGCCGATGTGATCGAGCTTGGTATGCCCTTCACCGATCCGATGGCCGACGGCCCCGCGATCCAGGCCGCGAACCTGCGCAGCCTCGCCAAGGGCACGACGACCGCCGACATCTTCGCGATCGCCACTGCCTTCCGCGCGCGCCACCCCGACACCCCGCTCGTCCTGATGGGCTATGCCAACCCGATGACGATCCGCGGCGGCGACTGGTTTGCCGCCGAGTGCGCCAAGGCCGGCGTCGACGGCGTCATCTGCGTCGACATCCCCGCCGAGGAAGATCCCGAACTTGGCCCCGCGCTTCGCGCTGCGGGCGTCGACTTGATCCGCCTCGCCACCCCGACCACCGACACAGCACGCCTGCCCGCGGTGCTCAGCGGCGCGGGCGGCTTCCTCTATTATGTCTCGGTCGCCGGCATCACCGGACTCCAGCAGGCGGCGCAAACCAGCATCGACGAAGCCGTCGCGCGTCTGAAAGCTGCCACCGACCTGCCCATCGCGGTCGGCTTTGGCGTCCGCACCCCCGATCAGGCCGCGCAAATCGCGAAAGTCGCCGATGGCGTCGTCGTGGGCTCGGCCTTCATCGACATCATCGCGCAGCACGGCGACGCCGCTGCGCCGCACGTCCAAAGCTTCACCCGTTCGCTCGCCGATGCTATTCACGGCGCAAAGGAGATCGCCGCATGAGCTGGCTCGACCGCGTTCGCAACGCCCTGCCCTTCGGGGCGAAACGCGATACCGCCGATAACCTCTGGCACAAATGCCGCCAGTGCCAGCAGATGGTGTTCGTCAAGGAATGGGAAGACAATCTCAACGTCTGCCCGCGCTGCGACCATCACGACCGCATCGGCGCGACCGAGCGTTTTGCGCAGCTGTTCGACGGCGGCCTCCACGAACTGATCAGCGCGCCCGCAGCGCCGGAAGATCCGCTGAAGTTCCGCGACACCAAGAAATATGTCGACCGCATCAAGGCCGCGCGCGCCCAAACCGGCGACCGCGACGCCTATCAAAATGCGTTCGGCCGCATCTCGGGCCAGGGCGTCGTGATCGGCGTCCAGGATTTCGCCTTCATGGGCGGGTCGATGGGCGTCGCCGTCGGCGAGGCTTTCGTCGCGGGCGTCGAGGATGCGATCCGGCGCGGTGTCCCCTATATCGCGATCACCGCCGCGGGCGGCGCGCGCATGCAGGAAGGCACGCTGTCGTTGATGCAGATGCCGCGCGCCACCGTCGCGCTCGCCCGCCTGCGCCGCGCCGGCCTGCCCTATATCGTGCTGCTCACCGACCCGACGACGGGCGGCGTCACCGCCAGCTATGCGATGCTCGGCGACATCCAGATCAGCGAGCCCAAGGCGCTGATCGGCTTCGCGGGCCAGCGCGTGATCGAAAATACGATCCGCGAGAAATTGCCCGAAGGCTTCCAGCGCGCCGAATATCTGCTCGATCACGGGATGATCGACATGGTCGTGCATCGCAAGGAGCTGCCCGAAACATTGGGGCGGTTGATCGGCTATCTGGCGCCCGAGAAGGCGGCTTAGGTCGCTCCGGGCCAAACGTCGCTAACTTCGTCTCCCCGGACTTGATCCGGGGTCCATCGGGCGGTGCGGCAGATGGATGCCGGATCAAGTCCGGCATGACGAAGGCGACGAAGGTCTGACAATTTCACGATCAAGGCTCGACGATGCCCGACCACGCCCACTCCTCGGACCCAGCGGTCCAAACCCAGCTCGCCCGCCTCGCCGCGCTGTCGCCGGGCCGCGATATCCTCGGCCTCGAACGCATCGACGAACTTTGCGCGCGCCTCGGCAACCCGCAAAACCAGCTCCCCCGCACTTTTCATGTCGCGGGCACGAACGGCAAGGGATCGACCTGCGCCTACCTCCGCGCGATCCTCGAAGCACAAAGCCGCCGCGTCCACGCCTACACCAGCCCGCACCTCGCCCGCTTCAACGAACGCATCCGCATCGCCGGAACGCTGATCGACGATACGCTGCTCGCCGCGCTGCTCGAAGAGGTGCTCGACGAGGCTGCCGACCTGCAAGCAAGCTTCTTCGAGGTTACCACCGCCGCCGCCTTCCTCGCCTTCGCGCGCATCCCTGCCGACGATTGCATCATCGAGGTCGGCCTCGGCGGACGGCTCGACGCGACCAATATCATTCCGCCACCGGCGGTGTGCGGCATCGCCTCGCTCGGCATCGACCATGAGGCCTTCCTGCTCGAACCCGAAGCCGGGACGCCGCCCGAACCCGCCGCACGCATCGCTTGGGAAAAAGCGGGGATCGTCAAACCCGATACGCCCGTGGCGACTTTCGCCTATCCGCCCCTCGTGCAGGGCACCATCGCCGCCAAGGTCGCCTCCGTCGGCGCCACGCTCTTTCCCGAAGGCGACGGCTGGACCGTGGAAGCCGACGGCGACAGTTTTCGCTGGAGGTCGAAACTTGGCTCGATCGACCAGCCGCTGCGCCCGCGCATGGCGGGGGCGCACCAGATGCGCAACGCGGGCCTCGCCATCGCCATGCTTCGCCTCGCCCCCGATCCGCAACCGACCGACGCCGACATCGCCCGCGGTGTCGCCGACACCAGCTGGCCGGGGCGCATGCAGTTGCTCGGCTCCGGCCCGCTCAGCGCGCTGATGCCCGAGGGCCATGATATCTGGGTCGACGGCGGCCACAATCTCGACGCGGCCAAACACGTCGCCGCTTTTCTCGGCGACACGCTGGCGCGGCGCGAGCCAATCGATCTTGTTCTCGGTATGCTGTCGAACAAGGATGCCAATGCGTTCCTCGCCATGCTCGCCCCGCACGTCCGGCGCGTGATGGCCGTTCCGATCCCGGGCCACGAACATCACAACCCTGCCGATCTCGCAAAGATCGCTCTCGGCGCCGGCATCGCCGCGGCGGCGCCCGTCGCGGATGTCAAAAGCGCGGTACGCGCGCTCGCCGCCGATAGTCCGGCACGGAATATCCTCATCGGCGGATCGCTTTACCTCGTCGGGCAGGCGCTCGACTTCAACGAGGAATGGCCGACCTAACCCAGCCCCGCCAGCGTTCGCTTCGCCCAGTCGTACATCTCGGCCTCGGCCTTCAGTGTCGCCGGCGGCATTCGTTTCATTCGCCGTTCGACGTCGTGCAACAACGCACGGGCGCCGGCCTTGTCGCCCTGCCCGATCAGGATCGCCGCCATCCGGCACCGCACCTCGTCACCCGGCACGCGCTCCACGATGACCCGATAGAGCGCCAGCGCGTCGCCCGGCCGTCCGTCGATCTCCGCAACCTTGCCGCGCAGAAAATCGCGGCGATCGCGTTCCGACTGCGACGTCGTTTCGGGCAACCGGTCAAGCGCCGCCAGCGCGTCTTTCGCCAGCCCCGCGCCATAGGCGGCCTCCGCGATCCGCATCCCGATCGCCTTGTCGACGTGCGGCGACTTGCGCTCGGCGGCGCGGAATTGTTCCAGTGCCTGCACATAGCGTTCGCGCGCCATCAGCGCGTCGCCATATTCCATCCGGTTCCCGACGGTGTCGCTGAAATCGACCGCGTTTTGCGCATCGCGCACCCGGCGTTCGGGATCGATCGTATCGGCAATCTTCACCCGCGCCTGCCGTACCCGCCGGTCGCCCGACAGGCCGGGCATGATTTCGACGATAAAATAGGCGAGCACCCCGATCATCGGCAGAAAGGCGATCGCCATCACCCACGCTGTGTTGCGGCCGTGCCGGAAGACATGGACGAGGCAGGCGACCTGCAACGCGATGGTCA
>NZ_DATFFD010000241.1:0-15482 GCF_035250425.1 Sphingopyxis sp. | reverse complement strand
TGGCGTCCCCTTTATTGAGCCGTTCGCCCTGAGCTTGTCGAAGGGCCGTTCTTGTCTGTTGACGTTAAAGGGGAAGAACGGTGCTTCGACAAGCTCAGCACAAACGATTGTGGAAAGGTTCGTGTCCCTTGCCCCCTCCTCGACCACGCTCTAAGCGCCGGGGCGTGACCATGCGCCTCGACCATATCGACAGCTGGATCTTCGATCTCGACAACACGCTCTATGCGCCGTCGGCGAGGCTGTTCGACCTGATCGACGAACGCATGGGCGCCTTCATCATGCGGTTGCTGAATGTCGACGCGGTCGAGGCGCGGCGGGTGCAGAAGCAATATTTCCACGATCATGGCACGACGATGGCGGGGCTGATGCGTCACCACGGCGTGCACCCCGAGGATTTTCTGGTCGACGTCCACGATATCGCGCTCGATCGGCTGACGGCCGATCCGCGGCTTCGTGCCGGGCTCGCGCGGCTGCCGGGGCGCAAGCTGATCTTCACCAACGCCGATGCCGATTATGCGGCGCGCGTGCTCGACGCGCGCGGAATCGCCGACCTGTTCGACGGCATCTGCGACATCCGCGTCACGCGCTATACGCCCAAGCCCGACGCGGCGGCTTACGACATGATGGTCGCACACCTCGGCGTCGATCCGGCGAAGAGCCTGTTCGTCGAGGATATGGCGCGCAACCTGACCCCGGCGAAGCGGCTGGGGATGACGACCGTGTGGCTGGACAATGGCAGCGAAAGCGGCCATCGGGACCACCTGCCGGACCATGTCGATTTCCACGCGACCGACATCGCCGACTGGCTCGATACCTTGCCTTCACCTTGGGGAATTTCATGACGACCGACCTGCAGAGCACGATCGAAGCCGCGTGGGACGCGCGCGACACGCTGGGGCTGACCACGACCGGCGCGGTGCGCGAGGCGGTCGAGAGTGCGCTCGCGGGGCTCGACGACGGCAGCTACCGCGTCGCCGAGCGCGATGCCGGCGGTAGCTGGCAGGTCAACCAATGGCTGAAGAAGGCGGTGCTGCTGTCGTTCCGCCTCAACGACATGGAGATCATCGAGGGCGGCGCCGGCGGCGCGACCTGGTGGGACAAGGTGCCGTCGAAATTCGCGGGATGGGGCGAGAACCGCTTTCGCGACGCGGGCTTTCGCGCCGTCCCCGGATCGATCGTCCGCCGCGGCGCCTTTATCAGCAAGGGCGCGGTGCTGATGCCGAGCTTCGTCAATATCGGCGCCTATGTCGGCGAGGGATCGATGGTCGACGCCTGGGCGACCGTCGGCAGCTGCGCGCAGATCGGCGCGAACGTCCATTTGTCGGGCGGCGCGGGGATCGGCGGCGTGCTCGAACCGCTGCAAGCCGGGCCGGTGGTGATCGAGGACGGCGCCTTCATCGGCGCGCGCGCCGAGGTCGCCGAGGGCGTGATCGTGCGCGAGGGCGCGGTGCTGTCGATGGGTGTCTATCTCGGCGCATCGACCAAGATCGTCGACCGCGCGACGGGCGAAGTCTTCATCGGCGAAGTGCCCGCCTATTCGGTCGTCGTTCCGGGCGCGATGCCGGGCAAGCCGCTGCCCGACGGGACGCCGGGGCCGTCGCTTTATTGCGCGGTGATCGTCAAGCGCGTCGATGCGAAGACGCGCGCGAAGACCGGGATCAACGAGTTGCTGCGCGATTGATCGCGGCGGACGACAGGCAGGGGACGTCGGCGGCGGTCCAGTCGATATCGTAAGTGGCCGGGACCATCTTGCGGGCCGAATCCGGCGCAACGCCGCCCAGCGGTTCGTAGAAGATCCAGCCCTTGCTGTTGTCGAAGGCCGCGATCCGTCCATTGTCCTGTCGCGCGCTCGCCGCGTCGATCTCCACGCTGTCGACGCGAAAGCCGCGTATCATGCGAATGGAACCGTCGCGAATGTCGAACGCGCGATAATAATTCTGGCCGAAGATGGTCGCGTCGAAACCCGACTTGTAGGTCCAGTTCGCAGCCTGGGTGGTTGATGGAAACCGGACCGTCGTCACGCTGCAAGAGAATTCGGGTTTGTTGTAGAAGGGCAGATTCTGATTTTGGTCCGCCGGGCGGATCCGCTTTTCTGGCGGACTGAAGCCGCCGCCCGGCAAGGCCAGCGACCGGGCGCCACCGTCTTTTTCCCAGTCGACCTCCCACGAACCCACGACCGTCAGCACACTGGCTCCGGCCTTTTGGTCATAGTGCAATTTGACCTCGTCGACCGTCTGCCAGGTGCTGCCGACGATTTGCTGCCGCATCCCCGTCAGCAACTGGTCGGCGCTGATCCCCGACAGCTGCGCCTGTTGCTGCAGGCCCGCGAGCCCGCGGGCGATCGTCGTGTTCGTTACGCGCGCGGGCTGGTCGAAACCGGCGCGCGCGTCGATCTCGTAAAGGCTGATCTCGTCCGGCCTGTCGGCCGGTCGCCACGCGCGCTTCTCAAGCGGGTCGCCCTGCATATCCAGCGGCAGGATCCATCGATAATCGACCACTGGATCGAGCGCCGGGGAGGCCACCGGCGGCAGCGTCCCGTCGAGCCAATATTGTTTCCCATCGATCCGCGCGCGGACGAGGATGTGATCGAATAGCCCGGGATTCGGTAGCCGTTCGTCGAAGCCATCGTCATTGCCCTGATTATTGACGACGACGGCTTCCGCCTCGATGCCCAGTTCGGCGAGCAGCGCGAGCAAGAGCGCCGTCTTGCCCTTACAATCGCCGTAGCGGCGCCGCCAGGTTTCCTCCGCGGTGGCGGGGGTCAGATTCCCGCTGCCAAGACCGACATAGATATAGCGGACATCCTGCTGAACCATCTTGAGCGCCGCGGCGGCACGGTCGAGAGGGTCGGCATGCGCGGCGGCGATACGGCGTGCTTCGGCCTTGAGCGGCGAGCCTTCGGCAATATGGGCGGCTTTGGCGTACAGCGGCGCGAAATGCCGCGACACGGCACGCCAATCGGCGAAATCGCTGAACTCGACCATACGTTGCCACAGGAAACGGGGCGGTGCATCCTTTGGCGGAGTCAATGTCGGCGGGTTATCGAACAGGAAATCGACGCTATGATCGCCGGTCCGCGCCACCGCCGCCATATCCGGGGTCATCCGCACGTTGGGCTTCGCGCCTTCGTCCCAGCTCAACCCGAGACGGAACCGGCCGGGCTGCGGGCTTGGCAGGAGGAAAAGAATACCCGATTCATTCTGCGCAAGCGTGGGGTCGTTCGACCGGGTGGTCAGGCCGACTTCGAGTTCGTCGCCGACGCGCAGGTCGGGCACGCGCAACACGGCGGTCAGTACCCCATCGAGCATCGCGGCTTCGAGTTGATCCTCGCGGCGCAATATTTCGAAGGACGCATTCTTGAGCACGTCGATCGTCGTACCGTCGCGATGCACATTGATCATATGGACGACCGGCGGGCCGGAAGCGGGGTTCCAGGCAATCGAGATATTGCCGATCTGCAGGGCGTTGGGATGGAGAAGCCGCATCCGGTAGCCAAGATATTGCGCCTGTCCCCGGTCATCGAGATGGGCGACGATGTCCTGGCGACGGACGAAGAGCAGCCCGCTCGCCCCCTCGGGAACCGGCACCAGTTCGGAGGGCAGCACCCAGTCGGGCGTCGGCCCCCGCTTTACCTGATTCTCCTCGGCCTTCGCCGGCCCATGCGCCAGCGCGAGCGCCAGCAATGCCCATCCCGTCGTACGCAATTTTGCCCCCCCGCAATTTCCTGGCATCATGTCGAAAACCGGTCGGAACGCAAGAAGGACGATTCGGTTACTTACCGCTCGCTGAGGTAATAGCGCTCGCGCGCGGTCAGATCGTCGTTCAGTTCATAGACGATCGGCTGGCCGGTCGGGATTTCGAGCCCGGTGATGTCGGCGTCCGAAATGCCCGAGAGATGTTTGACGAGCGCGCGCAGGCTGTTGCCGTGTGCCGAGATCAGCACCGTCTTGCCCGCGGCGAGTTCGGGGACGATCGCGGCTTCATAATAAGGCAGCACGCGCTCGATCGTGTCCTTGAGGCTTTCGGCCGAGGGGATGTCGATGCCGGCGTAGCGCGGGTCGGTCGACAGGTCCCACGGCGAACCGGCTTCGAGCGGCGGCGGCGGAATGTCGAAGCTGCGGCGCCAGATCTTGACCTGATCGTCGCCATGCTTCGCCGCGGTCTCGGCCTTGTCGAGCCCGGTGAGCCCGCCATAATGGCGTTCGTTGAGGCGCCAGTCCTTGGTGACCGGGAGCCACAAACGCCCCATCGCTTCGAGCGCGAGATTGAGCGTCTTGATCGCGCGCGACTGGACCGAGGTGAAGCAGGTGTCGGGGGCGATGCCCTTCGCCTTCATCAGCTCGCCCGCGGCGATCGCTTCGGCGACGCCCTTTTCGGTGACATCGACATCCCACCAGCCGGTGAAGCGGTTTTCGAGATTCCACTGCGACTGGCCGTGACGGATGAGGATGAGCTGGGGCATTTCGGATCCTTGCGCTGGAGGAGAGTCGCCGCCCTTTAGCGCGGGTTTTCGCCGAACGCCAACCGCCCTCTTGAAATGGTTTCAGCTGCACCCAGATTTGCCTCATCCGGCCGCCGACACGGGGCCGGGTGGTGATCGCGGCGGCCGCCGCGGTCCCTGACTTCGCTTTTGAAAAGGAAGAAAGAACCATGCGTAACAGTTTCGACTGGACCCCCTATCGCCGTTCGACCGTCGGGTTCGACCGGCTGTTCGATTTCCTCGAAACGGGCGGTTCGGGCGCCGAAAATTACCCGCCGTTCGATATCGAAAAACTCGCCGACGACCATTTCCGCATCACCGTCGCGGTCGCGGGCTTCAAGTCCGACGAGATCGACATCACCGCACAGCAGAATATGCTGACCGTCAGCGGCCGCAAGGCGCCGGTGGCTGAAGGCGAGGCGCGCCAATTGCTCTATAGCGGCATCGCGACGCGCGCGTTCGAACGCCGCTTCCAGCTCGCCGATTTCGTGCGGGTGAGCGAGGCCGACCTCGCCGACGGGCTGCTTTCGATCGACCTGGTGCGCGAAGTGCCCGAGGCGATGAAGCCGCACAAGATTGCCATCGGCGGCCAGCCGGCGATCGAGGACAAGAAGGCCGCGTAAAGGGCGCCCGATTGAATGAAGTTGCGGGGTCCGGAGTTCCCTTCCGGACCCCGTTTTTGCGTCTAGAGCACGCGCGTCATGAAGCGGCTGAACGGGTCGGGCTGGTAATCGGCGAAGGGCTCGCACTCGGTGAAACCGTAGCGCTGGTAAAGCGCGATCGCGGGTTCGAAGGCTCCGCTCGATCCGGTTTCGAGGCTGAGGCGCTCGAGACCGCGGGTCCGCGCGACGTCGATGATGTGATCGAGCATATGCGCCGCGACACCCTGCCGCAGGAAGGGTTCGGCGGTGCGCATCGACTTGATCTCGCCATGCGCGTTGCCCAGCATCTTGAGCGCGCCGCAGCCCGCAAGCTCGTCGCCGCGGTGGATCGACCAGAAGGTGACGCCGTCGGCGCGCAGCCCGTCGAAATCGAGGAAATGACAGCTTTCGGCCGGCGAGTTCGCGAGCATGCCCGCGAAATGTTGTTCGAGCAGCGCACGGATGTCGGCGCCCGACAGATCATCCTCGACGATCCGCCAGGCGCCCGCCTTGGACATCAGAGAAGCTGGTCCAGCGTCTGAAGGCACGCGTGCGCGAGCAGCTTCGAGCGTTCGGGCGACCAGCCGGCGACGGGATCGGGGAGGTCGCGATTGTCCTTGAACGGCATTTCGAGCGTCATCGACACCGCGCCGAAACGTTCGGCGAGCTGCGTCGTCGACATCGAGAGATTCGCCTGCCCCGGGGCGGTTTCGGCATAGCCGAGGTCGACCTGGAAATCGGGGGTGTTCGCGGCGAGCGCGGTTTCGAACGCCTTGTATTTTTCGGTCTGCTCCGCCTTGAGCGACGGGATGCCTTCGAAGCCCGCGAGGAAGACCGCGGGGATCGCTTCGTCGCCGTGGACGTCCATCGCCCAGTCGACGCCGGTTTCGTCCATCGCATTGCGGACGGCGAGCACTTCGGGGCTACGCTCGGTGGTCGGATTGTCCCATTCGCGGTTGAGGTTCACGCCCGCGAAATTGGTGCGCAGATGGCCGCGGCGCGCGCCGTCGGGATTCATGTTCGGGACGATGTGGAAACGGCACTTGCTGCGCAGCGAGCGCGCGTGCGGATCGGCGGGATCGACGAGCTTTTCGAGCGCGCCTTCCATCCACCATTCGGCCATGCTCTCCCCCGGATGCTGGCGCGCATAAAGCCAGACCTGCCTCTCGCCGGTGCCGAGTTCGAGGCAGTCGATCGGCTGGCCTTCGAGGCTGGTACCGAGACAGCGGTAGGTGACGCCTTCGCATTCGGCGATCTGGGCGACGAGGTCGTGGTGCCGTTCCATCGAATAAGGCGCAAAATAGGCGATATAGAGGATCGGGCTTTCGGCGGTGTGCTGGATCGTCAGCGTGCCGGCTTCATAGCTTGTGTCGAGGCGGAACCAGGTTTCGCGATCGGTGCTCGCGCAGGCGGCATAGCCCGGCCAGCCATCGGGATAGGCCGAGTTGCCAAGCCCCGTGATGGCGAGGTCGAGCGCGTCGCCGACCGCGCACGCCACGCGGAAATGGAACCACTGGAAAAAGTCCGATTCGCGGTCCTTGCGGATCGACAGGCGGGCGGAGGTGCCGTCGACGGCATCCACGACGATATTGCCGCTGTCGAAAGCGGCGTTGATGGTGATGGTCATTTGACGCTGATAGTGCGTCCCGATTCGCCGGGGAAGTCCTTGAATAGGGCTTCGGCCAATTTCGCCGCCGCGAGGCTGGGCTGGCTGGCGGGCGCCTTTAACGGGACCGCGGTCACGGCGCGGCCTTCCCACACAGCCTGGCCGCTCGCGGCATCGTCGATGCGCACCGCGAGCTGGAGATCGGCCATCCGTTTCGGACCGCCGCCGAGGTTGAGGCCGATGCCGAGCCCGACGCCCGACCCGTAATTGCCCGTCGAACCGCCGACGCCGACCGAGACAGGCGAACGCCTGCCGATGCCTTCGCGGTTCATGCGTTCGAAACCGATCCGCACCTTCAAGGGCGCGCGGGCGCCGTCGGGCGCCGCGACGAGTCCCTGCCGCTGCAATTGCTGTTCGACCGCGGTGCGGTAACTGTTCCATTCGAGCGAGGGCGCGTCGATCATCGCCCCGGCGTTGCCGAGCGGCGCTGTGTCGACGGTATAGCGCATACCCGGCGCCCAGCCCGTGGGCGCGCTGGCATGGAAGCGCGTGACTTCGACCGGGGGAACCGCGGTGGCGCAGCCACCGAGAGCGAGCGCCGCTGCACAGAGCAGGGCGACGGAAATTTGACGCGTCATCGCAGCATCATGCGCCAGCTAATATGGCTTGGCAATGAACGGGATGCCTATCGCGTCGTCATGCCGGGCTCGACCCGGCATCCATCGACGGTGGCGCAGATGGACCCCGGATCAAGTCCGGGGTGACGAGAAAGGGGAAGGCGCCATCTGCACCGCGCCCATCCGATCAACGATAGAAGATGTGGTTGTCGATCTGCGCGATGCGCGTCTTGCGCCAGCCCGGCGAGACGTAGCGCGCGTGAAAGAAGAGCGCGCCCGGGGCGTGGTTCTTCCAGCTGCCGTCGCGGGCGATCTGCGCGATCGCCACGGCGTTGTTCCACTGCGCCGCGTTGCGCACCGCGGGCATCCGGCCGCCGCGCACGAAGCTGAACTGGCTCTTCTGGTGGACGACGCCGCACAGGCTCTTGGGGAAGCGGCCCGACTGGGCACGGTTGATCACGACATGCGCGACCGCGAGCTGGCCCGGAAGCGATTCGCCGCGCGATTCGAAATAGACCGCACCGGCGAGGCAGCGCAGTTCGGGATCGATGTCGGCGGGCTTGGGCGTCGCGGCGACGAGTTCGGCGAGCGAATCGGCGGTCACCTGAGCCGGCTTTGGCTCGGGAGCGGATTCGCTTTCAATTTTCTTGCTGTCTTCGACCGGCAGTTCGGCATCGGTCGGCAGGTTCGCCGTTTCCTCCGCGGCCGGCGCGTCGGCGCCCGGCAGGATGATCGTGGGGATATTGGCCTCGGCCGCAAGATCGCTTGCAAAGCCCGGTTCCGCCAAAAGCAGCATGGAGGCGGCAGTCATGCCGACGGCAGCCATGCCGGCTACGTTCAGAATGCGACTCATATTGCCCGTCAAAAGTGCGGCCGATGAACCGAACCTCTCAAAACAGGCCCAAAAAAACAGGTGAGGGGACTATGGTCCAATTTCGCCTGCGGTCATCGTCCGACTGCGTGTCCGAACCGTTTTCCCGGGGCATCACCAAAGGCGATATATCCCACGGAACGACCTACGCGTTATCGAATAGGCGCCACCTATTGTGCGCCGCAACAGAGTCAAGTTAACGCGGCCCACTCCGCGACGAGTTGTGGCGCATCTGCGATGTCCAGTTCAATTAACCATAGATCGGGGTCGGCCTTGCGCCGTCGATCCTGGTAATTTGCCCGCGCTTCCCCATCATTTGGGTCGTCGGGGCCGACCGCCTCCCAGATATAGTGGCCGTCCGCCGAAAACCGCCGTTCGAGCAGCGGTCCCGGCCGCCCGCGTTCGGTGCATTGGACGAGAATGATTCCCGACGTTTCGTCGCCTTTGACAACCACGGTCGCGAAGCCGCCCGCCGCTTCGGTGCGGCGAAGCAGCAGGTCGACGAGGAAACGGCTTTTGAGGCGGGTCATGTCAGCTTGTGCCCCTGCGAAGGCAGGGGCACGGCTGATCTTTTGTCAGGCCGCGTCACGCGCTTCGGTGTCGGCGAGCATCGCATAAAGCGCTTCGTCACTCTTCGCGCCGCGCAGCCGTTCGGCGATCGCATCGTTGCGGAGCATCCGCGATACGCCGGCGAGCGCCTTCAGATGATCGGCGCCGGCGTCGAGCGGCGAGAGCAGGATGAACAGCAGGTCGACCGGCAGGCCGTCGACCGCGGTAAAGTCGATCGGACGCGCCAGCTGCAGGAACAGGCCGCGCACGCCGCCGAGATCGGCCATCTTGGCATGCGGAAGCGCGATCCCGCGCCCGAAGCCGGTCGAACCGAGGCGTTCGCGTTCGAGCAAAGCTTCGCTGACTTCGCCGGCATCGAGGCCGAGCGAGCGGCTGGCGAGATCGCCCACGAAGGGGAAGAGCGCCTTTTTCGAATCGAGCTGCACATGCGCGCGCACGGTCGCCGGATAGAGAAGGGAAGAAAGATTCATTGCTCTGGTCAAATCTTGTAAAACGCCGGCCGCCGCCAGAAACTTGAAGCTGGCAAGCGATCGCGGATCTGTCGTGGCAGGCCCCCCGCCATCCCGGCTTCGGGCATCGTTGGGCGCGGCCCTTAAGCCGGATGGCGGAGAAAATCCAGCCCTATCGTGGCTCGACCCAGCCGATCGTCCCGTCATCGCGGCGATAGACCATATTGTGCGAGCCGGTCTTGCTGTTGACGAAGAGCAGCGCGTTGGTGTTGCGAAGGTCGAGCATCATCACCGCGTCGGACACGCTGCTGCTGGGGATATCGACGCGCGTTTCGGCGATGATCGCGGGCGCATCGCCCGCATCCTCGTCATTCCCGGCGTCGAACACGGTGTAAGCCGCATTGTCCTCGATCTCGTCGACCGTCGGCGAGGGTTCCGCCGGGCCGTTGTTGCGGTCCTTCAACCGGCGCATATAGCGTCTGAGCTGCTTTTCGATGCGCTCGGCGGCGCCTTCGAATGCGACATGCGCGTCCTGTGCCTGGCCGTGCCCCTTCAGCACCAGCCCCTGCATCACATGCGCGACGATGTCGCATTGAAAACTGTCGTGCGGTCCCTTCCCAAAAGTCGCGTGCGCCCCGATTGCGCGCGAGAAATATTTGTCGGCAATCGCGTTCATCCGGTCCGACACATGCGCCTGAAGCGCTTCGCCGGTTTCGATCTGGTGGCCAGAGACGCGGATTTCCATTTTTCTTCTCCTTCTTGGCCGGTGCGATGACTTAAGGGAGGGTCATCACACCGTATCGAGCCACAGCGGCTGATTCAGCCCTGCGACAAATTCGGCGTGGCGCGCGAGTTCGGCGGCCGACGCCATATGGGGACGGGGTTCGCGAAAGGGACGGTCGGGGCCGCGCGATGCGGGAGGGGTCGAAATCTCGATCGTGGCCGATGCGCCGCCCGAAGCCGCCAGGCCAAGGCCGATCTGTCGCCCGCCGGTCATTTCGATATAGAGGTGCGCGAGCAGTTCGGCGTCGAGCAGCGCGCCATGCTTGACGCGGTGGCTGCGGTCGATGCCATAGCGCGTGCAGAGCGCGTCGAGGCTGTGCTTCGCGCCGGGGTGGAGCTTGCGCGCCATCTGCACGGTGCAGCACATCCGCGCCATGTCGAGCGCGGGGCGGCCGGCACGCGCGAGCTCGGCGTTGACGAAGCCGAAGTCGAACGCGGCGTTGTGCGCGACGAGCGGCGCGTCGCCGAGAAACTCGATCAGCTCGTCAACACGAGTCGCGAAGAGTGGCTTGTCCGACAGGAACTGGATCGACAGGCCATGCACGGCTTCGGCGGCGGCGGGCATGTCGCGTTCGGGATTGAAATAGGCGTGAAAGGTGACGCCGGTTTCGCGGCGGTCGACCAGCTCGACACACCCGATTTCGACCAGCCTGTCCCCGCTCCTGGGATCGAAACCCGTGGTTTCGGTATCGAAAATTATCTCGCGCATCGAAACCATAATCTGGACCCTATCGGGCGTGGAAACAAGAGGCGATGAAGCGAATCTGCCGGTGCGTCTCGCTTTTCGGGCGGCCCGTTTCGATGATGAAATCCGCGCGCGCGCGCTTGACGCGGTCGGGGACCTGCAGGCGGCGGATCGCCTTGAGCTTCGCCGCGGTCATCCCCGGGCGGCGCATCACACGCTTGCGCTGAATCCATGCCGGTGCCGAGACGACGGCGATCGCCCCGACCTTTCGCCAGCCGCCCTTTTCGAAGAGCAGGGGAATGTCGAGCACGACGACGTCGCGCGCACGGTTTCTGGCGAGGAAGCGTTTCTGCGCCCTGCCGACGGCGGGGTGAATGATCGCCTCGAGCGCGGCGAGTTCGTGGGTGTTGCCGAGCACCAGCGCCCCGAGCTTTTGCCGGTCGACCCCGTTCGCGCCGGTGGTGCCGGGAAAGCGCGCCTCGATCGCGGCGACGAGCGCGCCGCCGGGCCCCTGCAGCCGGTGAACCTCGGCATCGGCGTCGAACACGGGGACGCCTTCGCGCTCGAACATCATCGCCGCGGTCGACTTGCCCATGCCGATCGACCCGGTGAGGCCGAGAATGAAGGGACGGCGGAGGCGCGAGCCGGGATGTCGGCCGAGTTGGGGGCGGTGGCTCATGCCGTGAGGAGCGCGCGCAGTTCCTCGTCGCGGCCCTCGGGCGGGGCGCTGCCGAAGAACAGCTCGAAGGCGAGCGCGGCCTGGCCGATCAGCATGTCGAGCCCGTCGACGGTGTCGAGTCCGCGCGCTTCGGCCGCCTTGAGCAAGCCGGTCTGGAGCGGCGAATAGACGAGGTCGTAGACGATCGCATCGTCGGGGAGCGGCGACAGGTCGAGGTCGAGCGGCGGCTGGCCCTTCATCCCGAGGCTGCTCGAATTGACGAGCAGCGACACGGGGGGAAGCTGCGCGTCGAGGGCAACGACATCGCCCTTGAGGCCGAAGGTCGCGAGCAGGCCCATCGCTTTGAGCGGGCTGCGGTTGAGGATCGTGACCGAGCCGACGTTCGCACGCGCCAGCGCGAACAGCACCGCGCGCGCGGCACCACCCGCACCGACAACCGCGACGGGGGCACCCTCGAGATCGAGTTCGGCGAGCGGCGAATAAAAGCCCGCCGCGTCGGTGTTGGTGCCGATCAGCGCGCCGTCCTTCTGCCGGACGATCGTGTTCATCGCGCCGATCGTGCCGCGAATGTCGCCGGGATCGTCGACGAGATCCATCACGACACCTTTGTGGGGCATGGTGACGTTGCAGCCGCGCCAGTCGGGATCGGCGCGGCGCTCGGCGATATAGGCCGCGAGGTCGTCGGGCTTCACATGCGCGCGGCGGTAATCGCCTTCGAGGCCAAGGGCATCGAGCCAGAAACCGTGAATCAGCGGCGATTTCGACTGCGCGATCGGATCGCCGATCACCTCTGCATAAGGGGGGGCATAAGGCGTGCTCATTGCGGTGCCAGCCCGGTGGTGCGGAGCCACGCCAGCAAGGGGAGCATCGGCATGCCGATGATGGTCCAGGGATCGCCCTCGACCTTTTCGAACAATTGCACACCCGCTCCTTCGATTTCGTAACAGCCGACGGTCCAGCGGATGCTGTCCCATTCGCGTGCGACATAGTCGGCGATGAAGGCCTCCGACAAGGGCCGCATCCACAGCTTCGCCTCGCCGATCGCGCGCCAGATGGGGGCGCCGTCGCGCGCGGCGACCGCGGCGCTGAACAGGCGGTGACGCGTTCCCGCCATCCGGCGGAGGTGATCGGCGGCCTCGTCGGGACTTTCGGGCTTTGACAGCATCGACCCGTCGTCGAGCGCGAGGGTGGAGTCGGCGCCGAGCACCGTCACGCCCGGAAGCCGCGACGAGATTTTGACCGCCTTTGCTTCGGCGAGCGCGTCGGCGATGTTGCGCGGGGTCTGCCCGGCGTCGAGCAGCGAGGCGGTGAGCGCCTCCTCGTCAACATGCGCGGCGCTCGTTTCGAATTCGAGTCCGGCGGCGTGGAGCATCGTGGCGCGGCCGCTGCTTTGCGAGGCGAGGAGCAGGGTCATGCGGCGCTTCGGTCTTCGACGAGCTTGATCACCGCCGCGGCGGTTTCCTCGATCGAGCGGCGCGTCACGTCGATCACCGGCCAGCCATTGTCGGCGAACATGCGCCGCGCATAAGCGAGCTCAGCCCTCACGCGCTCGTCGTCGACATAGCTGGTCTCGGGCGCCTGGTTCAAAGACAGCAGCCGGTTGCGGCGGACCTGCACCAGCCGGTCGAGTCCCGTCGTCAGCCCGACGACCATCGGGCGCTTCAGCGTGAACAGCACGTTCGGCGGCGGCGATTCTGGCACGATCGGGATGTTCGCGGTCTTGAAGCCGCGGTTCGCGAGATAGATGCTCGTCGGGGTTTTCGAGGTTCGCGACACGCCGGCAAGGACGATGTCGGCCTGTTCCCAATTTTCCCAGCCGATGCCGTCGTCGTGCGCGACGGTGAACTGGATCGCGTCGACGCGCGCGAAATAGGCGGCGTCGAGGACATGCTGGCGGCCGGGGCGCGCCTTCGCTTCCTGCCCGAGCATCCGTGACAAGGCATCGGTGACCGCGTCGAGCGCCGCGACCGTCGGCAGGTTGAGCGCGCGCGCGCGCCGTTCGAGGCTGACGCGCAGCTCGCCATTCACCAGCGTGAAAAGGATCATCCCCGGGCTTGCCTGCACCTCGGCCATGATCCGGTCGAGATGCGATTCCGATCGCACCATCGGCCAGAAATGGCGCACGACCTCGACATCGTCGAACTGCGCGATCGCCGCCTTGGCGATATTTTCGAGTGTCTCGCCCGTGGAGTCGGATATGAGATGTAAGTGGAGCCGGCCCATCGCGGCACCATGGCGGGAAACCGCAGAAAAAGGCAATCCCGGATCATATCTTGGACGATGAAAAGCCCCCTGTGGATAAGTTTTGGACAAGCGCGGGGAGGAAATGGGGACGATCGATTCATCCCCGGCGCTGCCGATTCCGCTCCACCACTTGCCCACAAGGGATGAATCTTATCCACAGGCTGTGAATAGTGGGAGAAGCGGGAGGCGACTCTGCGGCAGGTGGCGGTGGTGGTGGAGTCAAGCTGTTGGCAAAAAGGGCGCCCCGGCCTAAAGCCGCGCTTGTCCGCCAACCAACAAACCACCACAATTTCATTTAAGATTATATTGAGAAGAGAAAGAGGGCCCGCGTGAAGGCGTCACCGAAGAGCTTGCTGGCAACGCTGCGCGGGGCGCGACACGAGCGCCCTCCGCTCTGGCTGATGCGCCAGGCTGGACGCTATCTGCCCGAATATCGCGCGCTCAGGGAAACCAAGGGCGGCTTTCTCGAGCTTTGCTACGATCCCGAAGCCGCGGCCGAGGTGACGTTGCAACCGATCCGGCGTTTTGGTTTCGATGGCTCGATCCTCTTTTCGGACATCCTCGTCATCCCGCACGCGCTCGGCCAGCATCTGTGGTTCGAGGCGGGCGAGGGGCCGCGGCTCGCCCCGCCGCTTGTCGATAGCGCCTTGGCGTCACTCGAAGCGGCGCCGCAACGGCTCGACCCCGTTTATGCGACCGTCGCGCGTGTCGCCGACGCGCTTCCCTCCGAAACGACCTTCCTCGGCTTCGCTGGGAGCCCTTGGACGGTCGCGACCTATATGGTGGCGGGGCAGGGGTCGAAGGATCAGGCGGCCGCCCGGCGCTTCGCGTTTGGTGATCCGGCGGCGTTCCAGAAAATCATCGATGCGATCGTCGAGCTGACCGTCACTTATCTTTCGGGACAGATAGAGCAGGGCGTCGACGCGGTGCAATTGTTCGACAGCTGGGCGGGCAGCCTGTCGCCGGCGCAGTTCGAACGATGGGTAGTCGCGCCCAACGCCGAAATCGTCCGCCGCCTGAAAGCGCTGCATCCCGATACGCCGGTCATCGGCTTTCCAAAGGGGGCGGGCGGCAAGCTTCGCGCCTATGCCGACGAGACCGGGGTCGACGCGATCGGGCTCGACGAAACGGTCGATCCGGTGTGGGCCGACGCCATCTTGCCGCCCCATCTTCCCGTGCAGGGCAATCTCGACCCGCTCGCGCTCGTCGCCGGCGGCGAGGCGCTGGATAGCGCGATCGACAATATCCTTGCGGCGTTTCCGTCGCGTCCCCATATCTTCAATCTCGGTCATGGGATCGTGCCCGACACGCCGATCGCGCATGTCGAGCATCTGGTCAGGCGCGTTCGCGGCGGATAATCTATGGAACTGGCTGGTTTTTTGGGGGCGACGATGCTTTGGATCAAAGCCGCGCATATCATTTTCGTGATTTTCCTGATGGCCGGCCTGTTCATGATGCCGCGCTTTTTCGTCTATCACCATCAATGTCCGGTCGGCTCCGACGAGGACAAGAAATGGATCGAGCGCGAGGACCGGCTGCGGCGGATCATCCTGAACCCGGCGATTATTTTCGTGTGGGTCTTTGGCCTGATGCTCGCCTTCAACGGTGATTATTGGCGCGAGGGCTGGTTCATCGCCAAATTCCTGCTCGTGATCGCGCTCTCGGGCTATCATGGCTGGATGATCGGCTACGCGAAGAAACTCGCGCGCGGTGAGCGTCCGCTGACCGAAAAGCAGGTGCGCCTGCTCAACGAGGTGCCGGGAATCGCGGCGGCGATCATCGTGGTCCTGGTAGTTGTCCGCCCCTGAATTTTCCCGTCATGCCGGACCCTTCGACATGCTCGGGACAGGCTTGATC
>NZ_DATFFD010000240.1:0-7308 GCF_035250425.1 Sphingopyxis sp. | reverse complement strand
CTGTGGAAAAAGGTCGCGGCGACGGTAAAGCCGCTCGCCAAGGCGAAGGCGCCGTCCGTGCCCGTGGCGCCGCCGACCGTGAAGCCGCCGAAACCCACCCCGCGCAGCGTCGCGGTCCCCGCCGCCGCGCCGCGACCCGCGACGAAACTTCCGTCGCCGCGCCGCACCCACCAGGCGGCGACGCTCGACGGCCATTGGGACCGCCGCCTGCGCAAGGGGCTCGTCCGCCCCGACCTCAGCATCGACCTCCACGGCCATACGCTCGCCTCGGCACAGGCGTTGCTCGACGAGGCGATCGGGCGCGGACTGATGCGCGGCGCGCGCGTGCTGCTCGTGGTCGCGGGACGGCTGCGTCCGGGTGCCGACCGCCTGCCGCAGATGCACGGCGACCCGCGCCCGCGCGGCGCGATCCGCGCGTCGTTGCCCGACTGGCTCGCTTACTCGCCCTACGCCGACCAGATCGTCGCGCTCCGTCCCGCGCATATCAGCCATGGCGGGGCAGGCGCGGTCTATGTGATCCTGCGGCGTGAGCGCGAGGGTTGAAACCCCCTGTATCCCCGCCTTCGCGGGGATACATTCAGGATAAGGCGCGGATCAATATGCCCCGATAGATGGCGGTCAGCTTGTGGATATCCGCCACCGCGACCGCCTCGTCGAGCTTGTGCATCGTCGCATTGGTCAGCCCGAACTCGACCACGGGACAAAGCGTATGGAGAAAGCGCGCGTCCGACGTGCCGCCGGTGGTCGACATTTCGGGCATGACGTCGGTCTCGGCATGGATCGCCTCGGCGACCACCTCCGACAGGTCGCCCGGCGGGGTGAGGAAGGCTTCGCCCGAAATCTTGCCCAGCACCTTGGCACCCGGTTCGACGTCGTGCGCGATGCGCTCGATCAGCGCGATCAGGTCGGCGCCGCGATGCTGGTCGTTGAAACGGATCGACAACCGCGCGCGCGCCGACGCGGGGATGACGTTGGTCGCGCCGTTGCCGACTTCGATATCGGTGAATTCGATGTTCGACGGCTGGAACCAGTCGTTGCCGCTATCCAGCACCACCGCATCGATCGCGGCCAAAATCTTGACCAGCTTCGGGATCGGATTGTCGGCGAGGTGCGGATAGGCGACATGCCCCTGCGTTCCCGGCACGTCGATCCAGATATTGACCGAGCCGCGCCGGCCGATCTTCACCATGTCGCCGAGCCGGTTCACCGAGGTCGGCTCGCCGACGACGATCATGTCGGGGCGGACGCCGCGCGCGTCCATATGCTCCATCAGCGCGCGGGTGCCAAAGATCGCCGGGCCTTCCTCGTCGCCGGTGATGATCAGGCTGATCGTTCCGGCCTCGGCCGGCGTCGCGGCGGCGGCGGCGACGAACGCCGCGATCGAACCCTTCATGTCGACCGCGCCGCGGCCATAGAGCAGCTCGCCACGGACCTCGGGCACGAAGGCGTCGCCGGTCCAGCCGACACCCGGCGGCACGACATCGAGATGTCCGGCAAAGCCGAAATGCTTCGGGCCTTTCCCGGTGCGCACCGCGAGCAGATTCTCGACCGGCCCGTCGGGTTCGATCCCGTCGATGAACCGCTCGACGGTAAAGCCGAGCGGGGTCAGGGCCGCCTCCAGCACGTCGAACACGGCGCCCATGGCGGGGGTGACGCTCGGCGCGGCGATCAGCGCCTTGGCAAGCTCTAGGGGATCGACGGTGATGCTCATGCCGCTCCCTTACTCCCTCGCGCGGCAGCAAGTCGAGGCTTTGCATCGCGCCGCCTTTGTGCGAAACAAAGTAAGAACAAAGTCACGAGGACTGCCATGCCCAAGCTCGATCTCGATACGATCCCGCAAACCAACACGACGGGCTATCCCGCGCCTTACGACGCGCCCGTGCAGGGCCGCTGGTATCGCCGCCTTGCCCCTGCCACCGGACTCAGCGATTTCGCCGCGAGCCATGTCGTGCTGAAGCCCGGCGCCTGGTCGTCGCAGCGCCACTGGCATGATGGCGAGGACGAGATGCTGGTGATGATTTCGGGCGAGGCGGTGCTGATCGAGGACGACGGGCGCTGGCCGATGCGGCCAGGCGATATCGCGGTGTGGCCGAAGGGCAGCACCAACGGCCACCATCTGGTCAACGAATCGGACGCCGACTGCGTCTTCGTCGCATTGGGCGGCGGCAAGAAATACGACACCGGCGGCGGCTATTCGGACATCGACATGCTCTTCACGCCCGACGGCTATTTCCACAAGGACGGCACGCCGTACCCGACGACGCGGATTCCTTAACCCTCGACCGGCCCCTCGAATTTCTCGATGATCCAGTCCTCGGCCTGTGCGCCGCCGATCCATTCCTGCATGCACGGGTGGCTGATCACCGCCTGCGCATAGGCGGCGGCAAAGCGCGGTAGCGGGATCGAGTAGGTGATGAAGCGCGTGACGACGGGCGCGAACATGATGTCGGCGGCCGACCAGCTGCCAAAGAGAAAATCGCCTTCGCCACCGAACCTTGCGCGCGCCTCGGCCCAGATCTGGAAGATACGCACGACATCGGCCTGCACTTCGGGAAGCAGTTCGGCGGGCGGATAGATGCGGCGGATGTTCATACTGTGATTGCGGCGCAGCGCGGCGAAGCTCGAGTGCATTTCGGCCGCCATCGACCGCGCCATCGCGCGCCCCGCCATATCCTCGGGCCAATAACCCTTCGTGCCGCCGGTCTTTTCGTTGAGGTAATCGATGATCGCGAGGCTGTCCCACACGACGATGTCGTCGCCGTCCCACAATATCGGCACCTTGCCGCCCGACGGCGCGAATTCGTCGCCTTCGCGCCGGTTCGACCAGTCCTCGTCATAGAGCGGGACGGTGACTTCCTCGAACGGCAGCCCGCTATGCTTGACCGCCAGCCAGCCGCGCAGGCTCCAGCTGGAGTATGCCTTGTTGCCGAGGAAGAGTTTCATGCCAATTCTCCTCCCTCCCCCTTGACGGGGGAGGGTTGTGTAGACTTGCCAGCTTGCTGGCTAGTCGAAGCTGGGAGAGGGTGATGCGAGCCGCAGGCTCGCGCGGCCTCATTGGCCGCCCACCTCTCCAGGTTCCGGTAGCGGACAAGTCCGCAACCTGCACCATTCTCTCCCGCAAGGGGAGAGGAGGTATTCAAATCTCCACCGCCTCCAGCACCGCGGTGCGCAGTTCGGCGATGCCCATGCCCTTTTCGCTGCTCGTCGCGATCACTTGCGGATGCGCGGCGGGGTGCTTGCGGGCTTCGGCCTCGGTCGCGGCCTGCACCGCGGCGAGCTCGGTCGCCTTGATCTTGTCGGCCTTGGTCAGCACGATGCGATAGCTGACCGCCGCGGTGTCGAGCATCTCGAGCACGTCGCGGTCGACCTCCTTGATCCCGTGGCGGCTGTCGATCAGCACCAAAGTGCGTTTCAGCACCGCGCGGCCGCGGAGGTAATCGTTGATCAGGAAACGCCATTTCTTGACGACATCCTTCGGCGCCCTGGCAAAGCCATAGCCCGGCATATCGACCAGCCGGAAGATCAGCGGATCCTCGCCGACGTCGAAATAGTTGAGTTCCTGCGTCCGCCCCGGCGTCACCGACGTGCGCGCGAGGTTGTTGCGGTTCGTCAGCGCGTTGAGCAACGACGATTTGCCGACGTTCGAGCGGCCCGCGAACGCGATCTCGGGCACGCTCGGCGCCGGCAGATGTTCGAGCGCGGGCGCCGATTTCAGGAAATTAATTGGCCCCGAAAACAGCTTGCGCGCGCGTTCGGCGCGGTCGGGATCGACGCCCGGTTCAAGGTCTTCGCTGTCGCTCACTTCGCCACTGCCGCCTTCAGCTGCGGGAATTTGCGGTACATCCACTGCTGCTGCCCGATCGACAGGATATTGTTGGTGATCCAGTAGAGCAGCAGGCCCGCCGCGAACGGCGCCATGATGAACATGAACAGCCACGGCATGATCTTGAACACCTGCTGCTGCACGGGATCGGTCGCTTGCGGGTTCAGGCGGAACTGCAGGAACATCGTGATGCCCAGGATCACCGCGAGGACGCCGATGCTGAGGATCGACGGCGGGGTGAAGGGCAGCAGCCCGAACAGGTTGAGGATATGCAGCGGATCGGGCGCCGACAGATCCTTGATCCACAGGATGAACGGCTGGTGCCGCATTTCGATCGTCAGCATCAGCACCTTGTACAGCGCATAGAAGATCGGGATCTGGATCACGATCGGCAGGCAGCCGGCGAGCGGATTGATCTTCTCGTCCTTATAGAGCTTCATCAGCTCCTGCTGCATCTTGGGCTTGTCGTCCTTGTAGCGGTCCTGCAGCGCCTTCATCTTCGGCTGAACGAGGCGCATCTGCGCCATCGACCCGAACTGGCGCTGCGCGATCGGGAACATCAGCGCGCGGATGATCAGGGTCAGCAGCATGATCGCAAGACCGAAGTTGTGGACCTGCTTGAACAGCCAGTCGAGCAGCTTGAAGATCGGCACCTCGAAAAATTCGAACCAGCCCCAGTCGATCGCGTTCGACAGGCGCGTGATGCCCTGATCGTCCTGATAGTGCGAGAGCGTGCTCACTTCCTTGGCGCCGGCGAAGACGCGGCTGGTGGTCGTGATCTGCTTGCCCGGCGCAACCTCGACAAGGTCGCGGGCGAAGGCGGCGCGGAAGGCGCCGCCGGGCAGCGAATTGAACGCGGCCGAGACTTTTTCGCCCTTCGCCGGAACCACCGCGGCGAGCCAATATTTGTCGGTGAAGCCGAGCCAGCCGGCCGAGGTGTATGAAACGGTATTGTTCGCCGCCTCCTCGAGTTCGTCATAATTGGTGAAGTTCGACTTGCCGTCGAGATAGCCGGTCGGGCCGACGTGGATCGTCCAGCTGTCCTGCTCATGCGGGTCGGTCGGCTTGCCGGTGCGGTCGATATAGGTGCCGCTGCGCACCGCGACGGGGGCGGTGCCGGTGTTGGCGATCGTCTGTTTCGCGGTGATCAGATAATCGCTGTCGATGCTGTACTCGATGCGGAACGTCTGTCCGGCACCGTTCGCCCAGCTCAGCGTCACCGGAGTAGTCGGGGTCAGCTTGGTGCCCGACGCGGTCCACAATGTGGTCGGACCCGGAACGACGACGCCCTGCGCCGACCAGCCGATGCTCGCGAAATAGGCGGCCTTGGTGCCGCCCGGCGCGAACAGGCGCACCGGCGGCGAATCCTTCTTGATCGTCTGACGATATTTGCTGAGCGTGATGTCGTCCACGCGCGCGCCGACAAGGTTGATCGACCCCTTGATCGCCGGCGTTTCGATCGGAATGCGGTTGCCCTCGGCGAGCACGGCCTCGATCGGACGGATCGCTTGCGCCGTGGTCGGGGCCGGCACGCCGGGGGCGGGCAGCGCGGCGGGCTGGCCCGGCGTCGCGGCGGGGGCGGTGCCATTGGCCCCCGCGACCGTCGTGGTCACATCGGGCTTGTCGGGGGTGGGGAAGAATTTCTCGGAGACGAAATTCCAGCCGATCAGAATGGCCACCGACAATAAAATTGCCGCGATCATGTTACGCTTGTCGTCCACGCTTTTCGGTCTCTCTTCGTATCAAAAATATCGGGGAATACCGTTCAGGGAACGGGGTCGTGGCCGTGGCCCCCCCAAGGATGGCAGCGCAATAGCCGCTTTGTCGCCAGCCAGCCACCCTTGATCGCACCATGGCGCTGGAGCGCGGTGATCGCATAGGCGCTGCACGACGGCGAATAGCGGCAGGTAGGCGGCAGGATGCGCGACGGGCCGATTTGCCAGCCCCGCGCGATCAGGATGAGCAATTTCGCGATCACGGAAAAAGCCCGGAAAACTGCGCAACTTCACGCGCGATCGATGTTTTTTCCTCTTCGTCACCCCGGACTTGATCCGGGATCCCGCTTGTCACCTTCGCTGAGCGGGACCCCGGATCAAGTCCGGGGTGAAGACAAGGGGGAGGGCGCGCAATCACGGCACTTTCGCCGCCAGCTTCTTCGCCGCGCGCTTCAGCGCCGAATCGAGATGCTCGCCCAGCTCGGCAAAGACGATGTCGTTGCCGCCCGGCCGGCCGATCAGGACATGGTCGGCGCCGGCGATTCCCGATTCGGGGAGCGCGGCGCGGCACAGCGCGCGCAGGCGGCGTTTCATCCGGTTGCGGGTGACGGCGTTGCCGACTTTCTTGCTGACGGTATAGCCGATGCCCAGCGCGTCGTCGCCGTCGCCGCGCTGGCGGACGAGCAGGACAAAGCCGGGCATGGGAAAACGAAGGCCGCGATTGGCGGCCAGAAATTCGCTACGTTTTGAAAGGGTTCGCACCGGCTGAGCCAGCGCGCCACCGGCCTGGATCAGGCCGACAGCTTCTTGCGGCCCTGGGCGCGGCGGTTGGCGAGAATCTTGCGGCCGCCAACCGTCGCCTTGCGGGCGCGGAAACCGTGGCGACGGGCGCGCACGAGGTTGCTCGGTTGAAAGGTACGCTTCATCGCGGTTGTCCCTAAATCTCGTCAAAAGCTTTAACAGAAAAGGGCCGCCAAACGTGGGCGGCCACTGATGGAGGCGCGGATAAGCGAGAGTCGGCGCAAAGTCAATCGGCATTGGCGCGGTTTTCGGGCGTTTCGCCATCGGCTGCTTCCAGCGCATCGCGCTCGCGCCGCCGCGCCGCGCTGCTACGCCGCATCAACCGGTCGGTCCAGCCGGCGTAGCGCGGGTGGCGCCGCTTGAATCGGACATAGACGCGCTTCGCCCACTCGCTGTTCTGCAGAGCCAGCATCAATCCCGCGGGAAACAGGATGACAAAGCCCGGCCCCGGCAGCGGACCGAGCAAGGGCGCGGCGATCATCAGCAGCACGCCGAGGACGAACAGCGCCGTCCGCACCCGCGGGTTCGATCGCAATCGTTGGTAAAGGCTGCGTTTCGCCATATTGGGCGATGTGGGGAGGAAGACGCGGTGTTGCAACCGCCTATCACACCTCCCCCTTGATGGGGGAGGCGGCGAGCCCCGGATCAAGTCCGGGGCGCAGCGGTGGGGTGCGGTGGCGGCCTGAAGCTGTGGTGCGATGACGCGCCCTCACCCCCATCCAACTTCGCCTAGTCGCTTCGCGACAAGGCTGCGTATCCTTCCCCCATCGAGGGGGGAAGGGAGAAGGGGGTCAGTTCAGCGTGACAAACCGCGCCATGTCGTCGCGGGTCAGATAGCGGACGTCGTCGAACGGGGTGCTGTTGGTCAGCGCGTAAAAGGCGCGCGCCTTCGCGTCGCTCAGCCCCATTTCGCGGTAATAGCCCAGATATTCGGCGTGGACCGGATCGTTCGCGGGATAGTCGTTCGCC
>NZ_DATFFD010000239.1:0-7245 GCF_035250425.1 Sphingopyxis sp. | reverse complement strand
GTCATAACCGGCTTCGCCGAAAATCTGCAGCGTGCCGGCATCGCGGTTCGACGTCAGCGTCTGTGCGAGCGGTGCGAAAGTCACCGCGCGCGTCGTGTCGACGTCGTGCCAGGCATAGGCGAGGCCAAGGCTGCCGCGCAGGCCGTTCCCGGCGCCATAGGTGGCGTGCGCGGCCAGATATTTGCTGTCGGCCTTCGCATGGTCGTCGCGGCCATCGAGGCGGAGGTCGTAATTGCCGATCCCCGCCGACAGCGCCGCCGCGAAGCCGTTGCCGCCATAGCCGATTCCGGCGACCAAGAGGTCGGCGGTATCCGATGTCCGCTTCCCACCGGAAAGCCGACATCCGCAGATTCGGTCAGGTCAGCCCCGCCGCCGCTATCGCCGCCAGCGCACTCGCCAACCGCGCATCCCCCTCTCCCTCGACCCACGCCCATTTGAGCCGCCGCCGCTCAAGCTCACCGATCGCGACTTCCATGAATTGCGCCCGTGCGAGTTCGCTGCCGAACAGGCGTGTGCCGTCCTCCTCCCACGAAAGGTCCATCGCGGGGACGAGATAGAGGTCGGCTACACCGTCCCACAGGTCGATTTCGGGCAGACGGCGGCCGAGCAGCATGATCGCCCACGCCTGCGTCATCAGCGGGTCGGTGTCGGAAATCAGCCATATGGGCCGCTGCGCGAGCGCTTCGCGGGTCGCCGCCAGATGGCCGTCGAAGATCGCGAGCAGGTCGACCTCGTCGAGATCGGTGCCGTTCGCCTCGGCATAGGTGCGGCCATATTCGGGGACGACGAGCCCGCCGAGCTGGAGCGCGAGGCGCGGCGCGAGGGTCGACTTGCCGGTGCTTTCGGCGCCGTGGAGGCAGATATGGTGCGTCATGCCGGAACCTCGCCCGCCGCCGCCGCGCGCCGCCACTGGAGCAGGCCGTCGATCGACAGGCCGAGCAGCACGACATAGACCGCGCTGGTCGCATAGAGGCCGCGCCATGCGAACAGCGGCACCGCGATCAGATCGACCGCGATCCAGAGGAACCAGCTTTCGACCCGGCGCCGCGCGAGCAGCCATTGCGCGGTGATGCTGAGCATCGCGATCGCGCCGTCGATCCACGGCGCGGCCGCATCGGTGTAGCGGTCCATCGCAAAGCTCCACCCGGCCCAGGCGGCGATCGTCGCAAGCGCCCAACCACGTCGCGCACGCTCGGTCATCCAGCGCACCGGCACGCCGCTATCGTCGCGCGCGCGCATCCAGGCGGCCCAGCCATAGAGGTTGAGCGCGAAGAAAAAGCCCTGCAGCAGCATGTCGCTGTAAAGTTTCGCCTCGAAAAAGACGAAGGCGTAGAGCGTCACCGCGACGAGCGCGAAGGGGTAGTTCCACACGCTGCGCAGCGCGAGGAGCGCGACATTGGTGAGCACGAACGCCGCCGCGACCCATTCTAGGTAGCTCATTCGCCCGCCTCATGCCGCGGACGCGTCCAGAGCCCGTCACGGCTGATCCGCCGCTGCGGCGGACGCCGCAATACCGACCAGCCCGCGCGCGCGACCCAGCCGAGCTTTGCGAAAAAACTCGATGCGGCGCGGTGATCCCACGCATGGTCGCCGCGCGCCCGCACCTCGCGCGCGATGTCGCCGTAAATGCCCGCCGCGGCGAGCACCGCCCAGCGGCTGCGCGGGCCGAGCTTGCGCGCGCCCCAGCGCGCCGACGCCTCATATTCCTCGGCCATTTCGGACAGCCATTTCGCCATCACCGACAGCCGCCCGCGAAAGGCGGGGTGCATATGCTGGCCGGGCGGAATGTCGAGTTCGACCATCCATTCGACGGGCAGGTAACAGCGGTCGGCGGCGGCATCCTCGGCGACGTCGCGCGCGATATTGGCGAGCTGGAAGGCGATGCCGAGGTCCGAGGCGCGGTCGAGCGTCGTCTCGTCGGCGGGGTCGATACCCATCACCAGCGCCATCGCGACCCCGACCGCGCCCGCGACATGATAGGCATAGCGCAGCAGGTCGGCCTCGCTGCGCGGGCGCCAGTCCTTCGCGTCGAGTTCGAACCCCGCGATGATATCGTCGACAATCGCGCGCGGGATCGCGACTTCGGTCAGCAGGAAGCCGAGCGCGTCGAAGGCGAGCTCGCCCGTCGGCTGCCCGGCAAAAGCCTTGTCGGTCTGCGCCCGGATATGCGCGACCGCGGCGACCGGATCATGGTCCGGCTTCATCGCGCCGCCATGATCCTGCCCGTCGGTCAGATCGTCGGCGGCGCGGCACCATGCATAGAGCAGCCACACCCGCTCGCGCGTTTCGCGGTCGAAGAGCTGGCTGGCCAATGCAAAGCTTTTCGATCCGCGCGCGATGCTGTCGTGCGCGAAACCGTGGAGGGCGTGGGCATCATAGGGGTCTGGGTTCATAAATAGGGACAGTCCCTATTTATTCGGTCACCGTGCGTTCGCCCCATCCTGACGCCACGGAATAAATAGGGACTGTCCCTATTTATGGGCGCCGCCGTCAAAGATTTTCGGCCTTCATCGCGAAGATCGTCTTGTGCGGCACATAGGCCGCCATCTTGTCGAGCAGTTCATCGAGCCCGGCGTCGACGATCATGATCCCGGCGTGCGCGGGGCGGATGAAACCGACCTCGACCATGTTGCGGTTGAACGCGATGAGGTCGTTGTAGAAGCCCGCGGCGTTGAGCAGCCCGACGGGCTTGCTGTGATAGCCAAGCTGCGCCCAGCTGATCGCTTCCCACAGTTCGTCCATCGTGCCGACCCCGCCGGGGATGGTGAGGAAGCCGTCGGAGAGGTCGGTGAACATCTTCTTGCGTTCGTGCATCCCCGAAACGACGTGCAGTTCGGTGCAGCCGCGGTGCGCGACCTCGGCGTCCACGAGCGCCTCGGGGATGATGCCGATCACCTCGCCGCCCGCCTCCAAGGCGCTATCGGCGACCGCGCCCATCAGCCCCAACCGGCCGCCGCCATAGACGACGCCGATGCCGCGCTCGGCCAAGGTGCGCCCGACGTGGCGCGCGGTTTCGATATAGATCGGATCTTCGGGGGTCGCGGACCCGCAATAGACGGCAAGGCGTTTCATTGTCTGAATCATTCTTAACTTCCGTTCGACCTGAGCTTGTCGAAGACCTGTTCTTTTCTTCTATCGTGCTTTGAAGGAAGAACGGCCCTTCGACAAGCTCAGGGCGAGCGGAGTTTATGGATCAAGCATCAGCGCAGCCGTCGCCTTGGCGCTGCCGACGACCCCCGGGATACCCGCGCCCGGATGCGTCCCCGCGCCGACGAAGTAAAGGTTCGAAATCGCGTCGTCGCGGTTGTGCGCGCGGAACCAGGCGCTTTGCCACAGCACCGGCTCGAGGCTGAACGCGCTGCCGACGTGCGCCGACAGGTCGCGGCCGAAATCGGCGGGGGTATAGTGGAAGCGGGTGACGAGATTGGCGCGGAGGCCGGGGGCGACGCGGCGTTCGACCTCTTCGAGGATCGCGTCGGCGAAACGCTCGCCGAATGCGCCGTCCCAGTCGGCCTTCGCCTTCCCCAGATGCGCGACGGGGGCGAGCGCGTAGAAGGTCGAGTGACCCGGCGGCGCCATGCCGGGGTCGGTGACGCTGGGGTGGTGGAGGTAGAGCGAGAAGTCGTCGGGGATCACGCCGCCGTAAATATCGCCCAGCAACCCCTTGTAGCGCGGGCCGAAGAGGATGCTGTGATGCGCGACGCCCGGATAATCGCCCTTCACCCCGAAATGGACAACGAACAGCGACGGCGACCAGCGTTTGCGCGCGAGGCTTTTGGCGACCTTTTGCCCGCGTGGATGCCCGGCGAGCAGCGCCTTGTAGCTGTGCATCAGGTCGCCGTTACACGCGACCATATCGGCGTCTCCGTTCCAGCCGCTTTGCGTCCTCACACCGGTCACCCGGTCACCTGTGGTTTCTATCTTCGTTACCGGATCATCAAGCCGCAGTGTGCCGCCCAGTCGCTCGAACAATCGCACCATGCCCCGCGCCAGCGCATTGGTGCCGCCGCGCGCGAACCAGACGCCGCCCTCTTTCTCGATCGTGTGGATCAGCGCATAGATCGCACTCGTCGTCATCGGGTTGCCGCCGACGAGCAGGGTGTGGAACGACAGTGCCTGTCGCAGCCTTTCGTCCTGCACATAGGAGGCGACGACCCCATAGACGCTGCGCCATGCCTGATATTTCATCAGCGCCGGCGCGGCGCGGACCATCGAGGCGAAGTCGAGGAAGGCAACCGCGCCGAGCTTTACATAGCCCTGCTCATAAACGCCGCGCGAATATTCGAGGAAGCCGTCGTATCCCTCGACGTCTGCGGGATGGAGCTTGGCGATTTCGGCGCGGAGCGCGACCTCGTCGTTCGAATAGTCGAAATTCGTGCCGTCGGGCCAGTTGAGACGGTAAAAGGGCATCACCGGGACGAGGTCGACGTCCTGCGCCATATCCTGTCCGCTCAGCGCCCATAGTTCCTGCAAACAGGGCGGATCGGTGATCACGGTCGGCCCCGCGTCAAAGGTAAAGCCGTCCTTCATCCAGTGGTATGCACGCCCGCCGGGCTTGTCGCGCGCTTCGATGACCGTCGTTTCGACGCCCGCCGACTGGAGCCGGATCGCCAGCGCGAGCCCGCCGAAACCCGCGCCGACGACGATCGCGCGGCGCGTCATCGCCAGTCGCGTTTCCACAACGCCGCAATCGCGCGGCCGATCGGCACCGGCGGTTTGCCCGACAGGATGCGCAGCTTGTCGCTTCGCGTCGACCGCCCGGCGTAAAAGCGCGCGACGAGCCCCGGCGACAGGCGATAGAAGCGCTCGAAGATCCGGTAACGCGCGTCGGGTTCGGCGGCGCGAAAGAGCATCGCACCGAGCATGCGGTAGAAGCGCTGGCGCCGCCACGACGCCGCGGCGCGGTCGCGGAGGATGGCGGGAAGGTCGGCGCGATCGGCGATTCCGGGCAGCGCCGATGCGGTGCGAACGGCATCGGGCAAGGAATAGCCGGTGGTCGCATGGAAAGTGCCGGCGCGCACCCCGATCCGCGCGGTGCGGTCGGATTCGGGCCACAGCCGGTCGAAATCGCCCGCGATCACCACGGGCAGCACGCCGCTTTCCTCGCGCGTCGTTGCGGCGACGTCCCAGCCCTGCGCCGCCGCATAAGCCGTGATCCGTTCGCGCACGACGGACGTGTCGAGATCGGCGTCATCGCAATAATAAGTGTCCTCGACGAACATGGTCTCGGCATCGAAGGGCAGCAGATAGACGAAGCGATACCCGTCCAGTTGCTGGGCGGTGGCGTCCATCACGACAGGGAACTCGACGCCGTGCCCGCCCTTCACCGTCAACGCCTGCCCGACGAACTTCTGCCAGCCGCAGTCGAGGCCCGCGAATTTGGTAGCGCCGCGCGCGTCGATCACATGCTTCGCCGACAGCCGCCCGCCGCGCGCCAGCAGCACATGGTCGGGCGCGACATGCTTGGCCTTGTCGGCGATAACATGCCCCGCCGGCAGCGCCGCCATGACGGCATCGGCGAGCGCTTCGCCGGTGATGCTCTTGTACCCCATGCGCAGCCGGCGCTCATGCGACGGAAAGCGCACGTCGTAGCGCGGCCAGTGATGGCGGACGAGCGGCGCGACGAGCCAGCGGTCGCGCTTGGCGATATCGCTGTCGAAAAAGGACCAGATATGATTGCCGCCGATCGGCCCCGGCTCGACCAGCCGTATGTCGAGGTCGGGGCGCTTCGCCGCGAGGGCAAGCGCCGCCAGCCCGCCGGCGAGCCCGCCGCCGACGATCGCGATATCGCATTTGTCGTTGCTCTGCCCCACCATAGCTCCGCCTTAGCCACGCAAGCGCGCGGGCGCAAAGCCATTGCAACGCGGCGATGAGCGGCTAGCCTTGCGCGATGACCGGCTGGCCGATCCTTTTCTCCGCGCTCGCGATGACGCTGATCGTCGGTGTGCGCTATCTGATCACCAGCGGCGGCTTCGCGCTCGCGACGCGGTGGAAGCACCCCGGCCTCTATCGCGGGCTCGAACCGCAGATGCGGCGCGAGGTCGGGTGGAGCCTTGCGAGCGCCGCGATTTATGGGGTTCCGGCGGGCGTCGTCGCATGGGGGTGGCAGGCGCATGGCTGGACGCGCATCTACAGTGATTGGAGCGCCTTTCCGCTGTGGTATCTGCCCGTCAGCCTCTTCGCTTACCTGTTGATCCACGACACATGGTTTTACTGGACGCACCGCTGGATGCACCGCCCCGCCCTGTTCCGCATCGCGCATAGCGTCCATCACGACAGCCGGCCGCCGACGGCGTGGGCGGCGATGAGCTTTCACCCGCTCGAGGCAATCACCGGCGCGGTCGTCATCCCCGCGCTGGTGTTCCTTATCCCGATCCATGTCGCGGTGCTGGGACTGGTTCTGGCGATGATGACGATCATGGGCGTCGGCAATCATATGGGGTGGGAGATGTTCCCGCGCGCGCTGGTTCATGGACCCGCGGGGCGCTGGCTGATAACCGCGACGCATCACCAGCAGCACCACGCCGCTTACCGGGGGAATTATGGGCTTTATTTCCGCTTCTGGGACAAGGCGTGCGGCACCGATCTTGGCCTTGGCAGCTTTGCCGCTGCTCGGCGGCGCTGCGAGCGCGCCGCCGCCGACGGTTGAGGTCAGCGTCACCGGACTGCGCAGCGCAAAGGGGCAAATCCTCGTCTGCCTGACCACCAATCCCAAGGCGTTTCCCGACTGCAGCAAGGACAAGGCGTCGGTGCGGATGGCAGTCAAAGCCGCCGATGCCGGCGATTTCGCGGTCCATGCGCCCGCGGCCGGCACCTATGCGATCGCGGTCGTCCATGACGAGAACAGCAACAACAAGATGGATGTCGCGATCTTCGTGCCGAAAGAGGGCTTCGGCTTTTCACGCAATCCGGCGATCACCGTCGGGCCGCCGAGCTTCAAATCGGCGAGTTTCGCGGTCGCGGGCGACATGCGCCAGTCGATCAAGATGAAATATATGCTGTAGGGGGCTCCGCGCCTTTCGAGGCGGCTTTGGGGTGGGGAAGCGGACGGTCTTGATCCTCCCCATCGACTTGCGATGGGGAGGATCCTACGTCCGCAATTGGTGGTGGGTTCAACGGGTCGCCGCAACACGCTGAGCGAACATTTCAGCGGGTGTCTGATACATCAAGGTTTTTCTGGGGCGCTCGTTGAGCTGGCGAGCGATGGCGCTGAGTTTGGCCTGGCTGTGCAGGGAGAGATCGGTT
>NZ_DATFFD010000238.1:0-6295 GCF_035250425.1 Sphingopyxis sp. | reverse complement strand
TGCGGAATATCCTTCAATCAGGGCTTGGCGGGAAAGTTCGAAATCGACCTGCGCCTTGGCAGGCTGCGACACATAGGCGAGCTGGTCGGCGTGGCGCGCGATGGCGATGTCGAGCACCGGATCGGCGCCGGCGACGTAAGCACCCATCAGCATCAGGTCGCGGTTCTCTTCATAGAGCGACCAGAGCTGGCGGAAGCGCGCGGCGGCCGCGGCATGTTCGGGATCGACCGAATCGACCATCGTGCGCGACAGCGAACGCGCGACGTCGATCGCGGGATAGACGCCCTGTTCGGCGAGCTGGCGCGACAGGATGATATGGCCGTCGACGATGGCTCTTGCAGAGTCGACGACGGGGTCGTCGATGTCGCCGCCGTCGGCGAGCACGGTGTAGAGCGCAGTGATCGAGCCGCCGGTTTCGCGGTCGATGCCGGCGCGCTCGCACAGCGAAGGGATGAGCGCGAAGACCGACGGCGGATAGCCCTTCATCGTCGGCGGCTCGCCCAGCGTCAGTCCGATCTCGCGCTGCGCATGCGCGACGCGCGTCAGGCTGTCGATGAGCAGCAGCACCTTCTTGCCCTCGGCGCGGAACGCCTCGGCGATCGCGGTCGCGCGCATCGCGGCGCGCAGACGGAGGAGGGGGGGATGGTCGGCGGGAACCGCGACGACGACCGACTTCTTGCGCACTTCGGGGGGCAGCTTGGTTTCGACGAAGTCGCTGACTTCGCGGCTGCGCTCGCCGATCAGCCCGACGACGATGACGTCGCATTCGGTGCCCGCGATCATCTGGCCCATCAGCACCGACTTGCCGACGCCCGAGCCCGCGATGATTGCGACACGCTGGCCTTCGCCGACGGTGAGCAGGCCGTTGATCGCGCGCACCCCCATGTTGAGCGGGCGGGTGACGCGCCCGCGGCGCAGCGGATTGACCTTGCGGCCGGCGAGCGGCCATTGAAATTGCGACTGGATCGCGGGGCGGCCGTCGAGCGGGTTGCCCTGCGCATCCATGATGCGGCCGAGCAAGGTCTTGCCGACGGCGACCATCGAGCTGGCGCCATGCGGTTCGACCGGCGCGCCGGTGACGAGCGGCATATTGGTGTCGAAGGGGAGGACGAGGCTGCGATGACCGCGAAAGCCGACGACTTCGCCATAGACATAGTCGTTGTTCGCCGAGCGGATGCGGACATTGCTGCCGAGCGGCTGCGGGAAACCCGACACTTCGAGCATGATGCCCTCGTGCGACACGAGCGTGCCGATGCGGCGCGGGCTGGCGTTCGTCAGGTCGACGGGGTCGAGCAGCTGCTGCGCGCTCATGGCGAGGCGGCGCGTCATGCGGCGTCTCCGGTGCCGAGCGCGGTGCGCAGTTCGTCGAGGTAGACCGCGCGGCCGTGCTCGATCCAGCCGGTCGAGGTTTCGAGGCGGACGGTGCCGCGCACCATCGCGGGATCGCTCTCGATCGCCAGCGTCAGCGGCGCGTCGGCGAGCAGCATGGCATCGTCGGGATGAACCCACAGGGTGCGCGCCTTGTCGGCGTCGGCGACCATGTCGGCCGCCGTCTGGGCCTGCGCCTGCAGCCATTCGGCGTCGATCGGCGCGGCGGCGACGATTTGGCGGACCAGCCGTTCGACGGTTTCGGCGATCAGCTGCGCAAGTTCCTCGCTCGGCTCGTCCTGGAGCGCTTCGGCGCCGGCGAGCAATGCGAGCAACTGGTGACGCTCGGCAACAAAGGCCGCTTCGGCAAGGCGCTGGCCTTCGGCGAGGCCGAGCGCGAAGGGGTCTTCGAGGTCGAGTTCGTCGATGCTTTCCTGTTCGGTCGCCTGCGCCGTGTAGGTCGCGGGCGCGAAGGACATCGGGCGAAAGCCGCTGCCGCGCGCCATCGCCTCGGTGAGCGAGACGGGGGCGAAGCCGGTTTCGGTTGCGCGATCAGACATAGTCGTCGCCGCCGCCCGCGATCATGATTTCGCCGGCCGCCGCCATCTGGCGGACGATCTGCATCACGCTCTTCTGTGCATCGTCGACGTCGGCGCGCTTGACCATCGTCATTTCGGCCATCTCGTCGCGGATCGTTTCGGCGGCGCGCTGCGACATGGTGGCGAGGCACATGTCGACCATCTCGTCGTCGGCACCCTTGAGCGCGATCGCGAGCTGGGCGGCGTCGACCGAGCGCAGCACGCTGCTGAGGCTCTTTTTGTCGAGGTCGCGCAGATTTTCGAAGATGAACATTTCTTCCTCGATCGTCTGGGCGAGCACGCGGTCGTGCTTCTTGAGCGACCGGAGCGTGCGCTCCGAAAGCTGCTTCGGCATTTTCTTCATGATCTTGGCGACATCGCTCGGGCCGCCGATCGCCTGTTTGGCGACGCGCTGGCCATCGACATTGGCGCTCGCGAGCACGGCTTCGAGATCTTCGATCGCCGCGGCGGGGACCGAGGTCAGCATCGCGGCGCGCAGCACCAGATCGGCCTGCAGCACTTCGTCGAGCGTTTCGATCGCACGCGCGGCAACATCGGGGACGAGCACCGAGAGGATCAGCGCGCCGACCTGCGGATGCTCGCTGGCGAGCAGCCCGCTGATCGCGTCGACGTCCATCCAGCGCAGCATTTCGAGCGACGCGGCACTCCGCTGCGGCGCGACGGCGGCGAGGATATTGTCGGCGCGGACGTTGCCGACGGCTTCGTTGATGACGGTGCGGATGCGCGTGTCGGCGCCGATCGCGAGCGCGCTGACGTCGCGGCTGCGCGTCACGAAACGGTCGAGCGCCTGCCCGATCTGCTGCTCGCTGGCGTTCGCGGTGTCGAACATCGCCTTCGCCAGCTGGCGGACCTCTTCGGGACCCAGCTGTTTCAGGATCGTCGCGGCTTCGCTTTCGTCGAGCAGCATCAGCAGGATGGCGGCGGCGGCCGATCCTTCGATCGCGGGCATGGCGGGCGCGTTATCGAGTCCGGCGACTTCAGGCACGGGCGCCCTCCTGCATCAGGTGGCGGACGACGAGCGCGGCGCGCGCCGAATCCTGACGGACAAAGGCGCGGACGAGGTTGGCGCGCGCTTCATAGCTCGGCGCCTGCTCGATCATTTCGAGGGTGATTTCGCGGCCGCCCTGACCGCTGGAAAGCGCCGGGCGATCGGTCGCGGCGAGCAGCGACGCTTCGAGTTCCTGATTCTGTGCGATGCGCTTCGCGGCGCGTTCCTTGGCGGCGCGGATCATCGGGCGGCCGATGAACAGGAAGGCGAGCAGCGCGGCGAGGATCGCGCCGACCTGCTTGACCAGCGGCAGGAACCAGCCCTGGTCGTAAAAGGCGGGCGCGGTGTCTTCTACAGCCACGAACGGGCGCTGGTTGATCGCGACCAGATCGCCGCGCGTCGCGTCATAGCCGACCGCGCCCTTCACCAGATTGTCGATCTTGGTGAGATCGGCCTGTGTCAGCGCCTTCTTGCCCTGATTGAGCGCGACGGCGACCGAGACGCGGCGCAGCTTGCCCTGCGGCGAGTGCGTCACCGAAATCTCGCGGCCGACTTCATAGGCGCGCGCGGCATTTTCATTGCTCTCGGTGCCGGGCGCGGGGGCCGCACCGGGCGGGACCGGCTGCGGACCCGTCGCGGTGATTGTCGTCGCCTGCGGCGGCTGGTTCGACAGCGCGCCGGGGATGCCGACCGCGGGCGCGCTCGTGCCGCTGGTCGAGCGCGTGATCTGCTCGCTGGTGAGCGCGCGGTCGTTTTCGGGAAAGCTTTCGCGCGTCGCCTGGCTTTCGGACATGTCGACGTCGGCATGGACTTCGACGGTATAATTGCCGGCGCCGAGCATCGGGCCGAGCAACGTGTCGAGCGCGCGGCGGAAGCGGTCTTCGACCTGCAACTGCAGCTGGAACGCCTTCATGTCGCTGCCCGATGCGGTGTCGGAGAGCAGCGCGCCGCGCTGGTCGATCACCGACACCTGATCGGCGTTCATGCCGGGAATCGACGAGGCGACGAGGAAACGGATCGCCTGCACCTGACCGTCGGAAAGCGAGCGGCCGTTCTGCAGCGTCAGCATCACCGATGCGGTGGCGGGCTTGTCTTCGCGGACGAACAGGCTGGGTTCGGCGGCGGCGACATGGACGCGCGCGCTCTTGACCGCGTCGATCGTCTCGATCGTGCGCGACAGGTCGGCTTCGCGCGCCGAACGCAGCGCTTCGCCTTCGATCGCGCGGCTCGACCCCATGGGCAGCGCGGCGATCAGGCTGTCGCCGCTCGGTGCCGCCTTGGGCAGGCCTTGGCCGGCGAGTGCGATGCGCGCCTGGTGGAGCTTGTCGGCATCGACGGTCAGCGCGCCAGTCGAGCTGTCGATGCTGTGCGCGATACCCTGCGTCTGCAGCGCGTCGGCGACCGCCGCCTTGTCGCTGTCGTCGAGCCCGGCGAACAGCTGCGCCTGCGGCGCCGCCTGCATCGTGAAATAGGCGAGCGCGGCGATGCCGATCGCCGAGGTCATCGCGATCGCGGGCAGCGCGCGCTGGACCGCGGGCTGACGGAGGAAACCGGTGAGCGGGGCGAGCCGGCCGCCCAGGACGGGGGCGGGGAGGCGGTTCGCGACGCCGTTGTCGACGGGGGTAAGGATCTGGGTCTCGGCCATGGATTATACCGGCATGTTCATGATGTCGCGATACGCGGACAGCAGCTTGTTGCGGACTTGCAGGGTGGTTTCGAAGCCGAGCGAGGCTTTCTGGCGCTCGATCATTACGCTGACGATGTCGTGCGTGTCGCCGCGTTCATAGGCTTCGCTGATGTTGCTCGCCTTGGTTTGCTGGGCGTTGACCTGTTGCAGCGCATTATTGATCGCGGCGCCGAAATCGGGGGTTCCCCCCGCACCGCCGACGCCGCCTTCGGCCCCGCCGATGCCGCCGCGGCCCGCGGCGCGCTGCAACGCCTGGTTCTGATTGAGGATCGAACTGCGCATCTGCAGCAGCCGGCTCGGGTCAATCGTGCTCATTGCTTCTTCATCCGTCCTGGTGCGCGGCGGTGCGCCGCACGCACCAAAAAAGAATGCAAAGCTCGTGCCAAAAAGTTTAATTGCGTATTTTCAATGTATTAATCTAGAAGGCCTCCGTCTTTCGGGAGCTTTTGGCGTTTTTTTGACGCGCGCGCTTAATCGCCGCCGCCGCCCGCCGTTACTGCTTTCGTGACCGCTCCTCGAGCCCTCACATCATGGGAATGGCCATCGAGGCCGGAAAGGAACAATATGACCGTCATCAACACCAATGTGAGCGCGCTTCGCGCCCAGAATAGCTCGCGTGTTGCCAGCAATATGCAGTCGCAGGCGATGGAACGCCTTTCGAGCGGCAAGCGCATCAACAGTGCCAAGGACGACGCCGCCGGCCTCGCCGTCGCGACCCGCATGCAGGCGGCTTCGCGCGGTTTCACGCAGGCGATCCGCAACGCCAACGACGGCATTTCGCTGGCGCAGACCGCCGACAGCGGCGCAGCCAGCATCTCGGACATCCTCATCCGTATGCGTGAACTGGCCATGCAGGCCTCGACCGGCACCCTCGGCGACGCTGACCGTGCGCTGGCGCAGAAAGAAGTCGGCGCCCTGATCTCGCAGATTGGCGATATCACGACGCAGACCACTTTCAACGGCAACAAGCTGCTCGACGGCAGCGCTGCCACCGGCTTCGACATCCAGACCGGCATCAACACCGGTGAAGATGTCAACATCACGGTCGCTGACCTCACCGCGACGACGCTCGGCGTCGGTACGCTGTCGGTTGCTACGGCCGCCGGCGCCACCGCTGCGCTGGCGACGCTCGACACCGCGATCACCACGGTCGCCGGCGAACGCGCCAACCTTGGTGCGCAGCAGAACCGCCTGAGCGCGGCTGTCGATAATTTGACGTCGCGTGTCACCAATCTGGACGAATCGCGCTCGCGCATCGAAGATGCCGACTTCTCGGCGGAATCGACGAAGCTGGCGGCTGCCGGGATCCTGGCGCAGGCATCGACCGCGATGCTCGCCCAGGCGAACCAGAGCCAGCAGGGCGTGATGAACCTGCTCCGCGGCTAAACTTCGCGAATAAATTTCAGGCTATATTCGGTTGGTCCCTTAGATAGCCTGATCCGATGCCCCGGCCCCCACAGCCGGGGCATCTTCTTTTGTGATTGGCGTGGTGCGTCGTCCGACAGCTAACGATGGTGGGTTCAACGGGTCGCCGCAACACGCTGAGCGAACATTTCAGCGGGTGTCTGATACATCAAGGTTTTTCTGGGGCGCTCGTTGAGCTGGCGAGCGATGGCGCTGAGTTTGGCCTGGCTGTGCAGGGAGAGATCGGTT
>NZ_DATFFD010000237.1:0-23299 GCF_035250425.1 Sphingopyxis sp. | reverse complement strand
TCGCATGACCACCAAAGCGACACAATCGAACGAGCCGGTAGGACGGTTCCTGGGTTGGCTGGGGCTTCGCCAATCGCGCGGCGCCCCCCCCGAAAGCAGCCATGCGCCGCCGGACGGCGCAGGGCCATACGACCTTGCACGCCAGGCGCGATACGAACTCGCCGCCTCGATCACCTCCTTTCTCGTCGACAATGACCTCGACGTGTCGCCGGCCAATCTGCTGCTCGCGCACAGCGCCTTTTCGGGCCGCAATCCCCGCCTCGCGCGGCAGATCGTCGCGCAGGTGCAGACTCCCGAGGGGATCAGCCAGAAATGGCTGAGCGAACTCGACGAACAGGAGGCGGGTCAGCCCGATCGCGTCGAACTCGACCGGCTGATGACCCGGCTCGAAACCAATATCGAAGCGTTCCAGGCAAATACGAAAGAAGCCCGCACGGTCACCAGCGATTACGGGACCGAACTCGAACAACATGTCGTCGACCTCGAACAGTTGCAGAAGACGGGCCGCATCGTCTCGAGCCTCGCCGATCTTGCCAAGGTCATGCTCGACCGCACGCGCAAGGCCGAGGACGATATGCGCAAGAGCGAGGACGAGGCAAAAGCCCTGCGCAGGAGCCTCGATCGCGCCAAGCGCGACGCCGAGATCGACTATCTGACCGGCCTGCCCAACCGCCGGGCGTTCGAGGCCTTGCTCGACCGGCACTATAAGGAAGCACGCGCCGCGGTCGAACCGCTGAGCATCGCCTTTTGCGACATCGACGAATTCAAGAAGGTCAATGATATCCACGGCCACGAGGCGGGCGACCGCGTGATCAAGGCGATTGCCGACACGCTGGCGCGGATTTCGAACGACCATTGCCACGTCGCGCGCCACGGCGGCGAGGAGTTCGTCATGCTGTTCCGCGGCCTGACCCCGTCGCAGGCAGCCGAAAAGCTCGACGATGCCCGCGAGGCGCTGGCCGGCCGGCGCCTGATCAACCGCAAGACCGACGAGCCCTTTGGCCAGATCACCTTCTCGGGCGGGGTCGCCGACGTCTTTGGCTATGGCGACACGCGCGCCGCGCTCAAGGCCGCCGACGCCGCCCTCTACAGGGCCAAGGCCGGCGGGCGGAACCGGATCGAAATTGCCGATCCGGCCTGAGTTTCAGCGATTCCCGCGAGGGGGCGGGAGGCTGCGGGCGATCGCGCGCTAGTACGCGATCGCCCGCGGCTTTATTTGTCTCGACCGTTAGGCGGTCGCCGGACGCGCCGCCCACAGCCCGAAGCTCGCGATGATCGCATAGCAGATCAGCGGCACCGCCAGCGCGAGCCGGATGTCGCCGCTGAGATCGGCCACCGTTCCGAACAGGAACGGGACGATCGCCCCGCCGATAATCGCGGTGCACATGATGCCCGACCCCTGCGGCGTCCGTTCGCCGAGCCCCTCGGTCGCGAGGCTGAAGATCGTCGGGAACATCAGCGAATTGCAGAAGCCGACCAGGATCAGCGCCCAGCCCGACAGCGCGCCCGTCGTCACCGCCGACAGGATGATCAGCGTGATCGCGCCGGCCGCAAAGGTCATGAGCACGCGACCCGGCTTGGCGAGCCGCAGGATGAAGCCGCCGAGCAACCGGCCGACCAGCGCGCCCAGCCAGTACATCGCAACCAGCTTGCCCGCCGCCTGGAGCCCCAGCCCCATCACGCTTGGTTCGGCGAGATAGGCCATCAGGTTCGAGCCGATCGCCACTTCGGCGCCGACATAGACGAAGATGCACAGCGCGCCGAACTGGACGCGGCGATTGTGCGTCAGCAAGCCCCAGGTGCCCTCGAGCTTCACATCGTCGGTCTTGGCGTGGTCGATCGCCGACCGGTACATCCAGAATACCGCCGCGATCACCAGCATCAGCACCCCGAGCCACATATAGGCGGTGCCGATCGACGCGCCCTCGGCGACGCGATAGGCCTGGATTTGCGCCTCGCTCGCGGTCTCGGCGTCGATCGGCTGTTCATCGCCGAGGAGGAAGGCCGCGCCGCCATAGACCATCAGGAACACCCCGATCGAATTGAATGCCTGGGCAAAGGTCAGCCGGCTATGCGAGGTTTCGACCGGCCCCAGTGTCGTGATCACCGGATTCATTGCGACCTGCAGCACCGTGATCCCCGCACCGATGCAAAAGAGTGCGGCAAGGAAACCGGGGTAGGACGCCGCGGCCGAAGCCGGAATGAAGAGGAAAGCGGCCGCCGCGACGATGATGAACCCGAGCGCGAAGGTGCGGATATAGCCGAGTTTCGACATGATGATGCCGGCGGGGATCGAAAAGGCGCCATAGGCAATGAAAAACGCCATCTGCACCAGATTCGCCTGCGCATGCGTCAGGTGGAACATCGGCTTGAACTTGCCGACCAGCAGGTCGTTGATGTTGGTCACCCCGCCCAGCAGGAAAAACACCGCAAAAGCGAGGATCAGCACCACCCGCGTGCTGTTGCCGCCCTTGCCCGGCTGTTCGACCGCATTCGTCGCGACGTTCGGCGCTAATGCCATTCTCTCTCTCCCTTGCCTTGTCTCAGGCGAACCCGGATGACGGTCTTGTCACTTTACCACCGGCGGGCAAGGCAGATTCTCTCCAATGGCCTCGACATTCGTATTCAACAGCGTCGCGGCGAAGCCCTTGTCGCTCTGGATCGAGACGGCATAGTCGACCTGCCGCAGATTGGCGCCCGCATCGGCGAAGCAGCGGAGCGGCACCTTGATCGTCGACACCTGCCCCTTTGGCGCCGCTTTGACCGCCGCCGAGATGTCGAACGCCTTGCCGCCGAGCGCGAGAGTGACCGGGCCGCTGCCGATCGCATCGACCCGCCAGTCGACGCGGAGCGCGAAGCTGTTGTTGAGCTGGCGCGACAGGTCGGCATAGGGGCCGCTGAGGTGCAGCGCGGCGGGTCCGGTCCAGACGAAGCTCTTGCCATCCTCCTGCGCGCGGACATCGACCGAGCGCGCGGCGATCAGGCCGCCGGGGCTCGATACCGGGGCGGACTCGACCGGGCGCGCACCGCCCGCATCGGTAATCGTCAGCACCCACGGCGCGCGGGCGCGGCCGCCCGAGAAGAAATTCTCGACATTCAGCGCCGCCGCGATGTCGACGCCCAGTTCCTCGGACAGCTGCGGAACCGTCGTGCTCGCGCCATATTTCAGGCCGTAGCCGACCGCGAACTGCGGCTTTTCTACGGGTGATCGCGCGTCGGCCGGCCAGGCGAAGGGCAGCGTCCCGGTAAAGCCGCGCACCGTCTTGCCATCCTTGCCCGCGACGAGCACGTCGGCGACGCCGGCACCCTGCGACCCCGGCAGCCAGCCCGCGACGAACGCGTCGGCCGCGTTGATTTCGGGGTTGGTGAACATCGGCCGCCCCGACAGGAACAGCGCGACCACGGGAATGCCCGCGGCCTTCAGCTTCTTGAGCGTCGCGAGGTCGGTCGCCTCCGACGGTTGATAGTCGAGCGTCGCGACGTCGCCCTGGAATTCGGCATAGGGCGCCTCGCCGAACACGACGACCGCGACGTCGGGCTTTTCCTTGAACGCGCCGCCTTCGGAAAGCGTCGCTGTGCCGCCGGCGTCGCGTACCGCCTTGTTCAGCGCCTCCCAGATCGTCTGGCCATTCGGGAAGTCGGCGTGGGTGACATCGGTGCCCTGCCAGCTGACCGTCCAGCCGCCCGACTGGATCGCCATGCTGTCGGCCGCGGGGCCGGTGACGAGCACGCGCGCGCCGGGCTTGATCGGCAGCACGCCGCCATTGTTCTTGAGCAGGACGAGCGACTTGGCGACCGCCTCGCGCGCGACCGCCAGATGCTCGGGCGTGCCGACCGCCTTCACGACGCTGCGGTCGACATGGCCTTCGGGGAACAGGCCGAGCTTGTATTTCACGCGCAGGATGCGCCGCACCGCATCGTCGAGCCGCGCGGCCGGGATCGTGCCGTCCTTGGCATGTTTCAGGGTCGTTTCGTAAAGACCCTTCCAGCTGTCGGGCGCCATGAACATGTCGAGCCCGGCGTTGATCGACTGCGCGCAATCGGTGACGCTGCATCCCGCAACCTGCCCGTGCCCGTTCCAGTCGCCGACGACGAAGCCCGCAAAGCCCATCTTGTCCTTGAGCGCGTCGGTCAGCAGCCCCTTGTTGCCGTGATTCTTGACGCCCTGCCAGCTCGAGAAACTCGCCATCACGGTCAGCGCGCCGGCGTCGATCGCGGCGGGGTAACCCATCGCATGTTTCGCGATCAGTTCCTTCTCGTCGACCTTGGCATCGCCCTGGTCCTTGCCCTCGAACGTCCCGCCGTCGGCGAGGAAATGCTTGGCGGTCGCGGCGACATGGCTCGCACCGACACTCTTGCCCGGCGCGAGCGGCCCTTGCAGCCCCAGCACCATTGCCTTGGCATATTCGGCGACGAGCTTCGGGTCGGCGGCATAGCCTTCATAGCTCCGCCCCCAGCGCAGATCCTGCGGCACCGCCAGCGTCGGGGCAAAGGTCCATTCGATCCCGCTGCCCGCGATTTCGGCGGCAGTGACCGCGCCGATCCGCTGGATCAGTTCGGGGTCGCGTGCGGCGCCGAGGCCGATATTGTGCGGGAACAACGTCGCGCCGGGGATATTGTTGTGACCGTGGACGGCGTCGACGCCAAAGATGATCGGGATCGCGACGCCGTTCGCTTGGCGGCGCAGCGACACCGCGCGAAAATCGCCGACCAGCTTCGCCCAATCGGCGGCGCTCGAACGCTCATTGCCATTGGGGCCGCTGTTGCCGCCCGCGAGGATCGAGCCGAGCGAATAGGTTTCGAGATCCTTGGGCGTGATCGTGCTGATGTCGGCCTGGACCAGCTGGCCGACCTTTTGCTCGATCGTCATTTTCCCGATCAGCGCGTCGATGCGCGCTTCGGTTTTGGGATCGGTGATCGCCGCGGGGCTTTTTGCAGCGGGCCACAGTTCGGGATGGACCTTGGCCGCTTCGGTTCCCGTGGTATGCGCGGTCGCGGTTGCCGTTCCTGCCAGCAGCAGCGCGGTCGCCATACCCATTGCCTGTCGGCGCATCGTCTCTCCCATTCCTCTAATGTGAACGTTATCAAATTTCACTTCGCATAGCGGGTGGATGAAAGCAAGCGCTCTGTTTTCGGCTTATATCAGCGAAGCCGCGGCATCGTCGCGAGCAGCAGCACCGCGATCGCGGAGAGCCCCGCGAGCAGCAGGAAAAGCGCATCGAAGCCGAAGCCCGGAACGAGCGAGATCGTCAGCCACGGCATGATCAGCGACGGCACGGTGTTGGTCAGGTTGAAGATACCAAGGTCGCGTCCGCGCCGGTCTGGCCGCGGCAGGATGCGCAGCGTCTGGCCGCTATGCAGCGACAGGAACACCGTCGATGCGATACCGAAGACGAGATAGCCCGCCTTCGCAGCGTCGAGCCCCGTCGCCAGCGCCATGCCGACCATTCCGAGGCTCGACACCGCCGCGGCGGCGACGAGCGGCACGAACGGCCGGTCGTTGCGGTCGGCCCAGCGGCCGGCCGCCAGCGCGATCGGGATCGCGATTGTCAGCGCCATGCCGAACAATTGCGCCTTTTCATTGTCGTGCATGCCGGGATCGATCGCGCGGAACCAGAAATAGAGATAGGCGAACAGCGCCGCCTCGGCGATCTGGACGAGCAGGCGCGCAAACCACATCCGCACCGCCGGACCGGTCGGCCGCCGCCGCTCCCCGATCGCGCGCGCAGCGGGCGGTGTGGTGAGATCGGGGAACGCGCGCGGGCGGCCGAGCAACAGCACCGGCAGGACGGCGCTCGCCACCAGCAACGCAATGACCACCAGCCGCTGCTCCGCCGACACCAGCCCCGGCCAGGTGACGAGCCATCCCGACCAGCCGCCGAGAGCGGGCGAAAAGGCGAGCAGCCCGCCGAGCAGCCCCTTCTGTTCGTCGGGAACGAGATCCCCGGCCCATGCCGCGAGCGGCCCGAGCATCATGTTGAGCGTGAGTTGCCACGCGACGATGATCGCGACCAGCGACCAGATATTATGCGCCAGCGGAACGGCCAGCAGCAAGGCGATCGTCAGCACCAGCCCCGCCAATATCCAGCCGCGCCGATTGCGCGTCAGATCGCTCAGCCAGCCGAAACCGATGCCGCCGGCGCTCGCCGCGACGGCGCCGAAAAAGGTGACATATCCCAGTGCCTGTACGTCGGCCGGCCCAGCCAGCTCGGTCATACGCCCGGGCAGCCAGATGGTCAGGAAGGGAACATAGGCGATCGCCCCTCCCGCCCACGCGAGCGCATAAAGCAGGAGGAAAGCAAGGGACTGGCGGCGCGGGGTTCCGGCGTCAGCCATGGACGGCGACAGGCGGTGCGGCGGTCGATCCGCGCTGGACGAGGCCGCCCTGCACGCGTGTCGGTTCGGTCGGGCGCGGCGCCCCGCGCTGCGCCGCGATGATCAGTTCGACCGCGCGCGACGCGGTTTCGGCGACCGGCTGATCGACCGCGGTCAGCGCCGGCTGGGTGAAGCGGACGACCGGCGTGTTGTCGAAACTGACGATCGACAATTGGCCCGGCACATCGATGCCAAGGTCGCGCGCGACCTCCAGCGTCGCGAGCGCCATCTGGTCGCTGCTCGCGATGATCGCCGTCGGCGGATTGGCGCCGCCCAGCAAGTGCCGCGCCGCGGCGGCGCCCGACGCAAAAGTGAAATCGCCTTCGGCGAGCAGCCCGTCGGTGGCGAGGCCGGCGGCCGCCATTTCGCTTTCCCAGCCGTCGACGCGCCAGCGGCTGAGGCTATATTCGGGCGAGCCCGGAATGAAGCCGATGCGCTGGTGGCCAAGGTCGATCAGGTGCCGCGTCGCGCGCCGCGCCGATCCTTCGTCGTCCATCGTCAGCGCGATGCCCGCCGCGCCGCCGCGCGATCCGATGCGCGCGAACGGAATCTTCTGCTGGTCGAGCAGGCCGACGATCAATGGATTGTCCGAATGCGGCGGGGTCAGGATCACCCCGTCGGGCTGTAGCGCCGCGATCGCCGCGCGCAGTTCGCGTTCGACATGATCATTGTGCGTGTCGACCAGCTCGAAGATCATCCGATAGCCATATTCGGCGCATTTCAGCATCCCGCCGAGCAGCATCTGGTCGACCCAGTCGACCCCCTGCCGCCCCTGCCAGTCGGCGATGGTGCGCTCGCGGTCGTTGATCGCGAGGATCAGATAAGAGCGCGACCCGCTCATCCGCTGCGCGGCGATCGAGGGAACGTAACCGAGCTTGTCGATCGACGCCTGGACGCGTTCCTTCATCTCGGGCCGAACGTTGGGCTCGTTGTTGATGACGCGGCTCACCGTCTGCAGCGACACGCCTGCGTCGGCCGCAACATGCTTGATCGTAACCGACTGCCGCCGACGCCCCATTATCTTTCCCGGCCCCCTATCTCGCCGCAATCGCTAACCGCATCGTCGCCACAATGCCAGCCACGAACCCGTTCTGCTTCCATAATTTCCGCCCCTTACGCCGCTTGCGGGACCGCGGCGCCGCAATAGCGGGCAACATAATCCTGATGCGCGGGCAGGCTGGCGACCGTCTGGCGCACCTCGCCGCGGATCGCCTCGAGCAACCGGTCGAGCTCGTCGTCGCGCAGCTTTTCGGCGATCGGGTGATGGCTTTGCGGCTCGATCCCCTGCCCCATCATCACCTGCACCCAGCTGTTTTCGGCGAACAATTCCTCGTTCTTGCGGAAAACGCGGCCCGTCTCGCGAAACAATTCGATCTTCTGTTCCAGCGTATCGGGGATCGGCATCGCCGCGCAATGGCGCCAGAACGGGCTGTCGCGGCGGTTGGTCACCTTATAGTGAAGGACCAGGAAATCGCGGATTTGCAGCATGTCCTGCATCTGCTGCTCGTTATACTCGGCGACGTCGCGCTCGCTGACGCGGCCAGCCGGCAGCATACGGATAAAGCGCAGCACCGACCGCTGGATCAGGTGGATCGCGGTCGATTCCAGCGGCTCCATGAAACCCGCCGACAGCCCGACGGCGACGCAGTTGCGATACCATTGCTTGCGCCGCGCGCCCGCGGTGAAGCGCAGGAAATTGGGTTCGGTCAGCGCGTCGCCCTCGATATTGCCGAGCATCCGGTCGAGCGCGGCATCCTTGTCGAGATAGCGGCTGCAATAGACGATGCCGTTGCCGGTGCGGTGCTGGAGCGGAATGCGCCATTGCCAACCGGCGTCGTGCGCCATCACGCGCGTATAGGGGACGGGCGGGTGGACGTTCGGGGTCTGCAGCGCGATCGCGCTGTCGCACGGCAGCCAGTTGCTCCAGTCGTCGAACCCGGCGTGGAGCGCGCCTTCCACCAACAGCGCGCGAAAGCCCGTGCAGTCGATGAACAAATCGCCCTCGATCCGCCGGTCGCCGTCGAGGACAAGCGCGGCGATATCGCCGCTTGTCCCGTCGAGTTCGACGCGCGCGATCTTGCCTTCGATGCGCTTCGTCCCGTCGGCCTCGGCCATCGCGCGCAGGAAGCGCGCATAGAGCCCGGAATCGAGCTGATAGGCGTAATTCATGCGGTCTTCGGGCAAGTGCGCGAACTTGCCCGCGATCGCCGCCTTCAGCTCCATGCAATAATCGTCATAGGGCTGCTCGTGCCCCCTGGTGCGTCCATAGAGCCAGAAATGCTGAAAGCCCGCCGACCAGTGATCCTTGCCGGTCAGGCCGAAGCTGTGGAAATATTGCGTCCCCAGATCCTTCCAATCGTCGAACAGGATGCCGAGCTTGAAGGTCGCCTGCGTCGCGCGCATGAAATCGGCTTCGTTGATGCGCAGGATGCGGTTGAAATTGACCAACGGCGGAATGGTCGATTCGCCGACCCCGATCGTCCCGATCGCTTCGGATTCCACGAGCGTCAGGTCGATCGCCTGCCCCAGCGTGCGCGCGATAGCCGCTGCGGTCATCCAGCCCGCGGTGCCGCCGCCCGCAATCACGATGCGCTGGACGCGTTTATTTTCATTCATCGGCTGAGTGTCCTCAACAGGAAAGCGCGCAGGCGCCCGGCGCTTTCGGGGGTGAGCCGCGCGAGGATGCTGCGCGCCTTTTCGGGAATATGGCCGGTGACCCGGTCGTCATTCTCGAACACATAATGGTCGAACAGCTCACGCCAGATCGCCTTGTCCTCGGGCGGCAGGTCGCGGATCGCGAGGATCGCGTGGTTCAGCGCGACCTGCGGCTGCCCGAGCCAGGCGGGCGTGCTGCGCCACCAGTAATTGACCAGCACATTGAAATCCGCGAGCCCCTCGACATGGTGCCACCACATCGACGGGATGAAGATCGCGTCGCCGGGTTCGAGTTCGATCGTCTGCGCCTCGGCCATCGCATCGACGAAGCGCGGGAAGGCTGTCAGGTCGGGCGCGTCGAAATCGACCATGCTGACCGCGCGGCCCGCGGGCGTGTTGTCGATCGGCCCCAGATAGAGGTTGCGAAACTGGTGCGGCGGGAACAGCGTGAAGCGGCGCCGCCCGACGGCGCAGCAGGCGAGATTGTCGGGAAAATCATTGTGCGCGGCGATCCTGGTGCGCGTGCCGATCCAGATGCTTTTCAGCGGATCGCGTGTGCCCAGGTCGACCGAATTCGCCTCGTCGAGCCCGTCGAAATGCGACGGGATGTCGATCGAGGCAAGATAGACGGTGCGGTTTTCACCGCGTTCCTCGGCCGTATCGATGCCGCCGAAGATGTCGGCGAGTTTGCCCGTCCCGATGCGAAAATTCATCTCCATCTCGGCGTCGTAGAACAGCCGCCCGTCGTGCCCCGGCGCGCCGATCGACACTTTGAACGGACGGTCGCGCGCATGATCGAGCAAATAGCTACGGGCGTCGCGCGCCGCGCTTTTGCCTGCCGCAACAAGCGGCCAGTCGCTCACCAGCCCACGAAGGACAAAGGGCTCGCGCGCGCCTTCCAGCAACGCGTCGAGCCCCACCCCCTTATTCCATTCGCGCTCGCGCACCGGCGCGAGGCGGTCGTATATGGCGCGGTCGCGCTCAGCCACCGGCCAGCCTGCGGTTCTTACGCGCGACCAGCACCGACAGTTGCGACAGCGAGGCGAGCGCCATGAACATCGGCATCAAATGCCCCGCGGCGTGGAGCGCGCCGAGCGCCTCGCCATCGAGCGCGCGCAGCTTCGCCTCGTCGATGATGTGGAAGCCGACGAGCGAATGGACCGATCCGTCGTCGAGCGTGACTTCGAGGCTGAAGGGTTCGAGCAGGTCGTACGCGAGCAGCGCGTCGTAGAAGGCGCCGCTCTCGCGATAGCCTTCGTCGAGGTCGCCGAGCCGCTGGGCGATGTCGTCGAGATAGGGCGTCGCCATGCCGTCGGCGTCGAACAGCCGGACGCCCTCGCCCGTCGCCGCGATGCGCGGATGGTCCATGTCGATATGGATCTGCCCCGGACCGTCGCCGCTCGCCGGACGCCCGATCAAGAACGGTTGGATCGCGGCCGACAGCGGGCGATAGCGCGCATCCCAGCGGTCGCCGTCGAGAAACAGATTCTCGCCATTCTCGAACCCGAACATCGCGAGCGCGGTAAACGCCTCGCGCCCGGTTTCGCGGCGGAACAGAATCGGGAAATGGGCCTGCACGCGCCGGAACTCGCTGGGCACCGTCAGCGTCGCCATGATGTCGTCGCCCAGCTCCGCCCCCGCGTCGGTCCGGATGCGCAGGTCGCGGTGAGTCTTGTTGTCGAGGACGGCGTGACGGGTCATCAAATTCCTTTCCTATCGCGCCGCGGCGCTATGCGCACCGGATGCAAGGGCGGCGAGATAGTCGCGATTGGCGGGCAGCGCCGCGGCGAGCGAGCGGGCGCGCTGCCGGTTCTCGGCGAGCAACGCCGCCGCCCGCTCGCTCGCGGGCAAATCGGCGGGCACCGGATAGCCCATGCCATAGAGAATATATTGGTGGCTTTCGGCCGAGAAAATCTCGTCGACGCGCGGGAAATCCCATGCCGACGGCGGCTGGTCGTGCCACAGCTCCAGCATCTCGGTCAGGCGCGGCGGCATATGCGCGGGGTCGCGCTGCGCAAGCCAATAGGGCTCCTCGCGCCGGCTCAGCGCATAATGGAGCTTGAGGAACTCGACGATGCGGTCCCAGCGATAGCGGAACAGCTCGTTGAAGCGATCGGCGTGGATCGGCATCGCCGCTCGGCGCGCCGGGAAATTGTCGATGAGCGCCTTCAGCGACAATTCGATCATCACGATCGCCGATGCCTCGAGCGGTTCGATGAAGCCCGCCGACAGGCCGACGGCGACGCAATTGCCCTCCCAGAACCGCGCACGGTGCCCGGTCGGAAAGCTCAGGCGCCGTGCGGGAACGCCGGGCGCATCGGGCAGCACGCGGGCGATATAGGCGCGCAAGGTCGCCTCGGCCGCATCGTCGTCCATGAAGCGGCTCGCATAGACGCAGCCGATGCCGCGGCGGCCCGGCAGTCCGATGTCCCAGATCCAGCCGGCTTCATGCGCGGTCGACATCGTTTGCGACGCGATCGGGCTGCCCGGGGCAACCGGAACCTGCGCCGCGAGCGCGCGGTCGTTGAACAAGACATCGCCGCGATCGATCCACGCGACGCCAAGATGTTCGCCAATCAGCAGCGATGCATGGCCGCTGCAATCGATGAAGAGGTCGCCCACTATATCGCCGTTCCGGCGCGTCGCGACCGACGCGATGCCTCCGTCATCGTCGCGCGCCACCCCGACGACATGGTCCGATATGTGACGGACACCGAGCCGCTGGACTGCATGGACCGCGAGCAGCGCCGCAAATTTTCCGGCGTCGAGGTGATAGGCGTAATTCGCCGCGCCCTGATAATCGGGCATCGCGCGCTGGCGCGGCGCCAGATCGAGGTCGCAGACATGCGCCTGCGCGGTCATCGCCGCCGCGAACGGCAGGTCGGGCGCGCCCGTCTGCCAGGCCGCGAGCAACTCAGCGGTTGGCGCGGCGGGGGGCGGCGTGAACGGGTGCAGATAGCGATCGCCCTCGGCGCCGGTCACCCAGCCGTCGAAGCGCGATCCCTGTTTGAACGATCCGTCGCAGCCGGCAAGAAATTCGGCCTCGCCAATCCCTATCGACGCCAGCGTCGCGCGCATCGTCGGCCAGGTTCCCTCGCCGACGCCGATCGTCGGAATGTCGGGTGCCTCGATCAATATGACGTCGAGCTTTGCGGCGCGGCGCGCGCTGGCGAGGAGGCACGCCGCGAGCCAGCCGGCGGTGCCGCCGCCCACGATGACAACCCTCTCGATCGCGCTATTCATTGCCGTCGATCCTAAGCCAACCCACCGCCGCCGTCACGCAAAAGAGCCGCACCCCGAAAGGCGCGACCCTCTTGCCTGCGACCCGGCGGACGTAGCCACTCGCATTAGAAGCTGAACCTGACCCCTGCCGAGTATCGCGCAAAACCGGGCTGCGCGAAGGTGACATTATTCTTGTGACGAAGATGCCCGCGGCGCCCCTCGCCGGTCAGGTTGATCGCCTCGACAAAGCCGGTCAGGCCCGGGATGAACTCATAGCTCGCACTCGCGTCGATCTGCCAATATTCCTCGGTATAGAAGGGGTTGGGTCCCGTTCCGTGAAGGAATTCGTCGCGCCAGTTCCATGCGACACGCGCCTGAAGTCCGTTCTTGTCATAATAGGCGACCGCGTTGGCGCTGTCGCTGAGCCCGGTCAGCGCGAACTGCGGCACCGACGATGGCTGCGTATTGTCGTACGTCGCGCTGCCGTCGACGATCGTATAGTTCAGGATCACGCCGAAGCCCGTATCCCAGAAACTATGTTGGAGCGCGAACTCCCATCCCTTGATCGATGCGGTCCGATCGCTGTTGATCGGCGTTGTGATCTCGAAATTGACGAGCGGATCGCCCGGCGCGGCATGGATGACATTGCCCGTGACCGTGTCGGGGAAGCGCCGGATGATCTCCTGACGAATCTGCGCCACTGTCGCATTCGGCCCGAGCGCCGCGACCGCGGCCTGCCAGCGCGGCCCGTTCACCGGCGTGGTCAGTCCGAACGCATCGGTGTCGATCCGCGTCGACGACAGGAAATTGCTGACATCCTTGTGGAAATAACCCACCGAGATATAGCTGTCGCGCGCATAATACCATTCCGCCGACAGGTCGATATTCTTCGATTTATATGGGATCAGCCCCGGATTGCCCTGCGCGCCGGTGCCGCCGCCGATGCGGAACAGCGTGTCGAGCGTGCGCCCGCCCTGCATGCTCGCATAGTCGGAGCGCGTGATCGTGTGGCTGTACGAGGCTCGCAGCTTGACGTTTTCCAGTGGCGAAATGTCCAAATCGAACGCCGGCAGCCAATTATCGTACGATCCCTTGAAGCGCGTGAATTGGCTTTCGCCCGAAAGGACGATGTTGAACTCATTCTCGCCCACCCAGTCGGTGGTGACGGGCGCCGGCACCAGCGCCGACGACGCAATGTCGGTGGTTTCGTACCGAAGCCCCGCGACGAAATGCGCCGGATTCTGGAAGAGATCGAACTCGGTGGCGACCTGCAAATAGGGCGCCAGCGTCTTTTCGGAGATGCGCCGGTCGGTATTGAACACGGCCAGACAGGTGCCCGCTATGTTTGCACCGGTCAGCGGGTCGCTGCACATCTGATAATTTTGCTCGACCAGATCGGCCATGCGTTCGAAATCGAAGCTGTAGAAGCTCTGGATCATGTCCGGCTGCGCGAGGCCCGGGAATTTGTCCGGAAGCGTAACGAGATCGAAGATGTCGTCGGGAATATCGGACGCCGGCCCCGCGCCGCCCCATGTATCATCGTTCTGGATCGTGCCGAAGGCCGAGCGCACCTTGCTGTCGACATAGGAGACACCGAAATCGATGCTGTCGAGGAAGCCGCCGTCATGGTCGTACTGGCCGCGCAGCTGGACCTGGTCGATCCGGTTGCGGAAATAGGCGTTGCGGAAAGCGTTGCCCGTCGGGGTGATCAACGCCCGATTCAGCGGGTCGATCCCGGGATGCATCGCATAGGAGATGATCGGCAGGTCATTTTCGAAATTGATCGTCTGGTTGGCAACACCAAAGACCGCATTGCCCAGCGACATGCTCGATCCGAAATTATTGACCGGTTTCACTTCGGCCGTCGAATGATGCGCGTCGAGTTCGAAGGTGACGCCGCCCGGCCCTTTCCACTCGAGGTTGAACCCCAGCGACTTGTTCTCGGCCCGGTTCTCGATCAGCGCGCCGCTATACGACAGATCCTTGCCGACCAGGCAGTTGTTCGGCGCCGGCGGCGACGGCGCGGCGCAGCCCGGATCGGGCGGCGTGAAACGCTCGGTATAGAAGAGCGGGCCGGCGACCGGACCATCGGTCCATGCGCTCGACGTGTCGCCATGGTTGAACCACACGCCGACGTTGCTGTTGCGCGTTTCGACGGTGTTGCGCGAATAGATATATTCGACCGTCGCGGTCAGCGCATCGCTCGGACGGAACTGCAGCACCGCCTGGCCGTTGATGCGCTCGCGGTTGATGTCGTTGAGATCGTAGGACGCGTTCTGCGCCACCTGGTAGACGTCGGTCGGATCGGGCCGGTTGGTGATCCTCGTAGCGCCATCCGTGCCCGGCTGCGCCAGCGAACCCCAATTATTCTCGCTGCCGAGATAACCGTCGCGCCAGCCCACGTTCGCCGTGTTCGTGCTCGATTTGCGCTTCTGGTACGAACCCGCGACCATGATGCCGATCGTGTCGTCGGCAAAGGTCGTGCTGACGATACCCGATATTTCGGGCGTGATCGTGTCGCCTTTGTTGCGCGACGTGTCATACACGCCCTTGACGGCAAGGCTGCCGCGCAGCCCGGGATTGTCGAGCGGGCGCGGGGTGCGGATGTTGATCGTCGAACCGATGCCGCCCGATTCGATCGTCGCACGACCGCTCTTGTACACTTCGACGCCCGCGATCCCTTCGGAAGCGAGGTTGGCAAAGTCGAACGAGCGCGACGACGGTGCGCTGCCGCCGTCGCCGATGACGGCGGTCGGCACCTGGCGGCCGTTGACCGTGACCAGGTTGAATTCGGGGCCGAAGCCGCGGACGGTGACCAGCGAGCCTTCACCATTCTGGCGATCGATCGATACGCCGGTGATGCGCTGCAGCGATTCGGCGAGGTTGGTGTCGGGAAATTTGCCGATGTCTTCGGCGGAGATCGCGTCGACGACGCCTTGCGCCTCGCGCTTGATGTCGGCCGATGCGGCAAGGCTGGCGCGGATGCCGGTCACGACGATCTCGTCGCCGTTCACGCCCCCGGCCGGCGTTTCCTGCGCGATCGCGGTCTGCGCGACGCCCATCAAGGCCAATGCCGAAGTGCCCGCCAATATTCTGGCCAGCCGAAGCTTGTGCGAAGCCCGCATCTCATTCCCTCCCGATAAGCCGCTCGTTTTCGGCGACATTTGTTCAATGTGAACGTTATCTAAATGGGAACGTTCTCATTGTCAACGCATGCGTGTGGCATTTCGGTCACAATATCACAGATTCTGTGCCGCAAACGTATGCGACATAATAAGGGCGAAGTCCGCGGTCAGCGGCTCCAGCGGGCGAAAATCGCGGTCGGGAGCAGCAGTCCCCGCGCCTCTTCGCGCACCGCGAGTTCGCCGCACTCGACCTTGCCGGGCAAGTCGGCGAAAAGCTGTGCGAGGAGTTCGCCGATCGCCAGCGCCGACATGCGCACCGCATAGACGGTGAGGAACAGCGCGCGGCTGTCCTCGTCGAGCAGCTGGCGGCAATCGGCGAGCAGCGGCGCAAGGCCTTCCTCGATCTGCCAGCGTTCGCCGCCGGGACCGCGGCCGAATTTGGGCGGGTCGAGCAGGATCGCGTCGTAGCGCCGCTCGCGGCGGACTTCGCGCGCGGCGAACTTGCCCGCATCGTCGACGATCCAGCGCACGGGCTTGTCCGCCATGCCCGCGAGCTCGGCGTTTTCACGCGCCTGTCCGACCGACTTTTTCGACGCATCGACATGCGTGACCGAGGCGCCCACGGCGGCGAGCGCCTGGCTGCCAACCCCGGTGTAGCCGAACAGGTTCAGGAAGGCGGGATCGGCCTTATCGGCGACGCGTTCGCGCAGCCAGTCCCACACCGGCGCCATGTCGGGGAAAAAGCCGAGATGGCGAAAGGGCGTGCATTGCGCGGTGAAGCGCGTTTCGCGCCAGCCGAGCGGCCAGCCTTCGGCGGGCACGGGCTTGTTATAATACCAGCGACCGCCGCCGTCGTCGTCGGACGCGGGGACGAACTCGCCATCGGCGGCGTCCCACTCGCTGGCGGGGAGCGCGGGCGCCCACATCGCCTGTGGTTCGGGACGGATGAAGCGAAAGCGGCCATAGCGTTCGAGCTTGCGCCCGTTCCCGCTGTCGACCAGCCCATAATCGTCCCACGCTTCGCCGACAAGCGTGACGAGGGGCAGAAGATCAGCCACGCGCGGCTTCCGCGAGGACAAAGGCCTTCACCGCATCATAGTCGCCGGGAAGGCGCGTATAGCGCTCCTCGCGGTCGAACAGATTGCCGAGCCGCGCGGGGAGCGGCGGGCGCACGCCCGTCGCGCGTTCGACCGCTTCGCGGAACTTTGCCGGATGCGCGGTCGCGAGCGTGACGACCGGAATATCGGCATCGATCTCGAGCGCGCGCGCCGCGGCGAGGCCGACCGCGCTATGCGGATCGATGATCTGCCCGCCATGTTCCTGCGCCCAGCGCAGCGCGAGCGCCATCGCGTCGCCGTCGATGCTCGCGCTCGAAAACAGCCCGCGCGCGCCCGCGAGCATATCGGCGGGGATCGACATCGCGCGGTTCTTGTCGAACTCGCCCATCATTGCGGTGATCGCTGCGCCGTCGCGGCCCGCGAGGTCGAACAGCAGCCGTTCGAAATTGCTGCTGACCTGAATGTCCATGCTCGGCGTCGCAGTCGCGGTGACCGTCCCCGCGCTATAGTCGCCGCGGGTCAGCGCGCGGTGGAGGATGTCGTTGACGTTGGTCGCGACCACCAGCCGCGCGATCGGCAAGCCCATCTGCGCCGCGACATAGCCCGCGAATACGTCGCCGAAATTGCCCGTCGGGACGCTGAACGCAATCGGACGGTCGGGGCCGCCGAGCCGGACTGCGGCATAGAAATAATAGACGACCTGCGCCATCAGCCGCGCCCAGTTGATGCTGTTTACCGCCGACAGCGTGACCTGGCTGCGCGCCTCTTCGTCGCCGAACAGCCGCTTCACCATCGCCTGCGCATCGTCGAAGCTGCCGTCGATCGCGATATTATGGACGTTGGGCGCCAGCACCGTCGTCATCTGGCGCCGCTGTACGTCGCTGACGCGGCCCTCGGGATGGAGCATGAAGATCTGGATATGCTCGCGCCCCGCGACCGCCTCGATCGCCGCCGATCCGGTATCGCCCGAGGTCGCGCCCACGATCGTGATGTTCGTATCGCCGCCGGCGAGGAATTTCTCGAACAGCTGGCCGAGCAGTTGCAGCGCGACATCCTTGAACGCGAGCGTCGGGCCGTGGAACAGTTCGAGCAGCCAGTGGCGATGATCGAGCTGGACGAGCGGGGTCACCGCGTCGTGGCTGAAACGGCCGTAGGCGGCACGGCACAGCTCGCGCAATTCATCCTCGGTCAGCACGCCCGCGACGAAGGGCCGCATGATCCGCACCGCGGTTTCGGCATAGTCGAGACCCGCGAGCGCGCGAATTTCGTCGACCGGCATCTGCGGCCATTTCGCCGGCACATAAAGGCCGCCATCGCCGGCAAGGCCCGCCAAGGTTGCGGCACGAAAGTCGAGGGTCGGCGCAGAGCCGCGGGTGCTGATATAGTCCATGACGGACAGCGCCTAGCGGCGCGCCGTCACGGCTGCAAGCGGCGGCGGACCGCGAGGATGTAGATAATCAGCGCCACGATGGCGAAGAAGAACCATTGGACCGCATAGGCAAGGTGATTGTTCGGCGTATCGTCAGCCGACGGCACCGCACTCGCCCGCAATCCCGCGACCGGTTGATCGGCGATCAGCATCGTGCGCGCGGGCACCGCCTTGCCCATCGCGCGCTCCATCACCGTCGGCTGTTCGGGGCCGGGAACGATCGTCCCCTGCACCGTTCCGCCGGTCCATTTGGGCGGCGCGAAATCATCGCCGATGCCGACATCGACGAGTACGCCCGGCCCTTCGGCGCCGGTGCGGCAGTCGGCAATCATGCGGATGCCCGACCTGCCCTTCCGGTCGGTGCCGCTGCGCGGATCCCAGCGCATGGGTTCGAGGCAGACGACGCTGCTCTTGCGATAGAGGAAAGCGTCCGAAACCGGCGGCAGCTCGGGATAGGTTACCATCGACGACATCGCCACATTGCGCTGGTAGAGCGCGATCAGCGCTTCCTTCTCGCTCTTGCGCTGGAGTTGCCAGATGCCGAGCGCGATCATCACCGCGACCGCGGCGAGCACGAGGATCGTGGGGATCAGCGGCCAGCGCCGCGCGGGCTGTTGGGCTGGTTCAGTCATCTTCTTTGTCCACCTTGCGGCCTTCGGCTGCCTGACGCTGATGCTCGCTCGCCAACAAGGCGCCCTTGCCGACGCGCAGGCCATAGACGACCGCGGCGGCGGTCAGCGGCACCCAGAGGATGATATGCACCCACAAAGGCGGCCGCACCATGGCATCGAGCGTCAGCGCGATCGCGATCAGCAGCGCGCCGATGATCAAGGTCAGGAACGCCGCGGGGCCGTCGCCGACATTGTAGCGGCCATAATCGAGGCCGCAGCTTTCGCATTTCGCGCGGAACTTCACCGGCCCGTCGAACAGCGTCGGCGCGCCGCATTCGGGGCAGAGACCAAAAAGGGCAGCGCGCCAGACCGGCGGCTGCCCCTTTTGAATGTGATCGCCGTCCGGCAATTTAGTGCGCGGCGACAGGCGCGCCCCAGCCGCCCCAGACATAGACGATGATGAAGAGGAACAGCCACACCACGTCGACGAAGTGCCAGTACCAGGCGGCGGCTTCGAAACCGAAATGCTGCTGCGGGGTGAAGTGGCCCTTGTAGGTGCGCACGAGGCAGACGATCAGGAAGATCGTGCCGACGAGCACATGGAAGCCGTGGAAGCCGGTCGCCATATAGAAGGCCGAGCTGTAATTGCTCTGTCCGAAGCCGAACGGCGCATGCGCATATTCATAGGCCTGGATCGACGAGAAGACGACGCCGAGGATGATCGTCAGCCACAGGCCTTTTTTCAGGCCTTCGCGGTCGCCGTGGATCAGCGCATGGTGCGCCCAGGTGATCGTGGTGCCCGAGCAAAGCAGGATCAGCGTGTTGAGCAAAGGCAGCGAGAAGGCGTCGATGACTTCGATGCCCTTCGGCGGCCACATGGTGATCGCGGCCGCGCCGTCCTGGCCGAACAGCGAGGTGACCGCGCCTTCGGCATATTCGATCGGAACCGGGAAGAGCGAGAAGTCGAACCATGCCCAGAACCAGCCGACGAAGAACATGACTTCGGACGCGATGAACAGGATCATGCCGTAACGCAGGTGCAGCTGGACGACCGGAGTATGGTCGCCGGCATGGGCTTCGTTGATGACGTCCGACCACCAGCTGAAGAAGGTGGCGATCACGCCCATGAAGCCGAGGCCGAGAACCCATTTGCCGATGCCGCCGAAATAATCCGCGTGCATCGACATCACGAGCCCGAAGAACATCACGAGCGCAGCGACCGAGCCGATGAGCGGCCAGACGCTGGGATTTACGAGGTGGTAGTCATGATGTTTCGCACCGGACATGGCGTGTTTCCCGTTTTTAGCAGCCCCAGCATGATGATTCCCCATCATCTGCCGGTCTTGTTAGACTCTTGTTCGCGGCCTTAGCTCGCCTTTTTACCCTCGTCTACCGCATCTACGGGGTGGAAGGTGTAGCTGAGAGTGATTTCCTGCACGTCGCGCGCGTCGGGGTCGTCCATGATCTTCGGATCGACGAAGAACAGCACCGGCATGCGCATCTGCTGCCCCGGCTCGAGCCGTTGCTGGGTGAAGCAGAAGCACTGGATTTTGGTAAAATATTTGCCCGCCTGATCGGGCGTGACGTTGAAACTCGCGGTCCCGACGACGGGCTTTGCCGAAACATTTTCGGCGATGAAGATCGCCATGTCGCGCGCACCGATACTGACCATGTCGGTCGGATGCTCGGGATAGAATTTCCACGGCAGGTTCGGCGAGACATTGGCGTCGAAACGGATCGAGATCGTGTCCGACAGGATTTTCGGCTCGGCCGCTGCGGCGACCGGATCGTAGCGCTGCGTCGTACCGCCGAACCCCGTGACGCGGCAGAAGAGATCATAGAGCGGCACCGCCGCGAACCCGAGACCGGTCATCGCGAGCGCCATCAACGCGGCGAGGCTGGCGGTCTTCGCGTTCGGGGACAGCCGCCCCATCATGAGAATATCTGCATCTTTGCGATGGTGATGAAGAAAAACAGGATCGCCAGCGCACCGAGCATCCAGGCCATCAGGTTCGCACGACTGCGCTGGCGGCGGCGATATTCGGCCTCGTCGAAAGGTTCATGATTCGGTTCTTCGGTCATAGCGGCCACCAATGGTCGGCGACGACAGCGCCGAACAGAATGAAAAGATAGGCGATCGAATAAGCGAACAGGCGCTTTTCGGGTTGCATCAGGTCCCCCTCGCCCGTCGTCCGCGTGCCGACCTGGATCGACAGCGCAACAAACACCGCCGAAAGCACCACCGCGGTCCAGCCGTAAAGCGCGCCGGTGTAGCCGAGCGGCCACGGCGCGATCGCACCGATCGCCATGATGACGGCGTAAAACAATATCTGGCGCCGCGTCGATTTCTCGCCCGCGACAACGGGCATCATCGGAATGCCCGCGGCGGCATAGTCCGAGCGCATGAACAGCGCGAGCGCCCAGAAATGCGGCGGCGTCCACAGGAAGATCAAGAGGAAGAGCAGCACCGGCAGCGGCGCGATCGACCCCGTCGCGGCGACCCAGCCGATCAGCGGCGGGAAAGCACCGGCGGCGCCGCCGATGACGATATTCTGCGGGGTCCGCGGCTTCAGCCACATCGTATAGACGAAGACATAGAAGAGGATCGAGACGGCGAGCAGCAGCGTCGCTTGCCAGTTCGACGCGAACAGCATCAGGAACAGCGAAAAGGCCGCGAGGCCGACCCCGAACTGCAACGCGGTCTGCGGATCGAGCCGCCCGGCGGGAAGCGGGCGGCCCGCGGTCCGCTTCATCTTCGCGTCGAGCCCGGCCTCATACCATTGGTTGAGCGCGCCCGACGCCCCTGCCCCCAGCGCGATCGCGAGGATCGAGGAGAAAGCGAGAACCGGCGGCACATGCCCCGGCGCCGCGAGCAGTCCGCACAGCGCGGTGAACACCACCAGCGACATCACGCGCGGCTTCGTCAGCGCGAACAGGTCGCGCCAATCGGCGGGTAGTGAAGTTTCGCCGTGGGTCAGGCTCTGCGCCATGATAACTCCGGCCTGTCGGGCAGCGCCCCTGCCGGGTTTCAGCAGGGGGCGCGCGCAATCAGGCGATAAACGTCACGCGATACGCGGCAGTTCGTTGAACTGGTGGAACGGCGGCGGGCTCGACAGCGTCCATTCGAGCGTCGTCGCGCCTTCGCCCCACGGATTGTCTGCGGCCTTCTTGCCCGCGAACAGCGAGTAGCCGATGTTCAGGAAGAAGAAGAGCATGCCGACGCCCATGATCACATAGCCGAACGACGAGACATAATGCCAATGGGCATAGGCCTCCGCATAGTCGGGATAACGGCGCGGCATGCCCTGCTGGCCCAGGAAGTGCTGGGGGAAGAACATGACGTTCACGCCGATAAAGAAGACCCAGAAGTGCAACTGGCCGAGCGCCTCGTTGTACATCCGGCCCGACATCTTCGGGAACCAGTAATAGAAGCCGGCGAAGAGCGAGAAGACCGCGCCCAGCGACAGCACATAGTGGAAGTGCGCGACGACATAATAGGTGTCGTGCAAATTGGTGTCGACGCCGCCATTGGCAAGCACGACGCCGGTCACGCCGCCGACGGTGAACATGAAGATGAAGCCGAGCGACCACATCATCGGGGTCTTGAACGTCATCGAGCCGCCCCACATGGTGGCGATCCAGCTGAAGATCTTGATGCCCGTCGGGACCGCGATGACCATCGTCGCGGCGGTGAAGTACATCTTGAGGTTCACGCTCATGCCGACCGTGAACATGTGGTGCGCCCACACGATGAAGCCGACGACGCCGATCGCGACCATGGCGTATGCCATGCCGAGATAACCGAACACCGGCTTCTTGCTGAAGGTCGAGATGATCTGGCTGACCATGCCGAAGCCCGGCAGGATCATGATATACACTTCGGGGTGGCCGAAGAACCAGAAGAGATGCTGGTAGAGGACGGGATCGCCGCCGCCGGCCGCATCATAGAAGGTGGTGCCGAAGTTGCGGTCGGTCAGCAGCATGGTGATCGCGGCGGCGAGGACCGGCAGCGCGAGCAGCAGCAGGAAGGCGGTGACGAGCACCGACCACACGAACAGCGGCATCTTGTGCAGCGTCATGCCCGGCGCGCGCATGTTGAAGATAGTGGTAATGAAGTTGATCGCACCGAGGATCGACGCCGCGCCAGCGAGGTGGAGCGAGAAGATCGCCATGTCGACCGCCGGCCCTGCCGAGCCGCTGGTCGACAGCGGAGCATAGACCGTCCAGCCGGTGCCGGCGCCATTGCCGCTGCCCCCGGGCACGAACATCGAACCGAAAAGCATGACGAACGCGACGGCGGTCAGCCAGAAGGACACATTGTTCATGCGCGGAAAAGCCATGTCGGGCGCGCCGATCATCAGCGGCACGAACCAGTTGCCGAAGCCGCCGATCATCGCCGGCATGACCATGAAGAACACCATAATCAAGCCGTGCGCGGTGATCATCACGTTCCAGAAATGCTTGCCCGCGACCTCGTCGCTCGCGCCGCCCAGCATATGCGCCCAGCCCGAAAGATACTGGACGCCGGGTTCGGCGAGTTCGAGGCGCATCATGCCCGAAAGCCCACCGCCGACGATGCCGGCGATGATCGCGAAGATCAGGTAGAGGGTGCCGATGTCCTTGTGGTTCGTCGACATGAACCAGCGGACGAAGAAGCCCGGGGTGTCGTGATCATGGTCGTCATGCGCGTGATCGGCATGGCCGTGCGCGGGTGCAGTCGCTGCGATATCGGTCATCTGTCGGACCCCTTATTAATTCTTGGCGGCCGGCGTGGCGGCGGGCGCCGCTGCCGGTGCAGCTTCGGGTGCGGTGGTCGGGGCGGCG
>NZ_DATFFD010000236.1:0-14075 GCF_035250425.1 Sphingopyxis sp. | reverse complement strand
TGGCCGAAGACATGCGCCCATTCGAGAAACTCGCCGTCGGCGGCCATCTTCTTGAAGCTGTCGGTGTCGACGAAATGATAATGGACCCCGTCGATTTCGCCGGGACGCGGCGGGCGCGTCGTCGCGGAGACCGAGAGCGCGATATCCTTGTCGGCTTCGAGCATCATGCGCGAAATGGTGGTCTTGCCCGCGCCCGACGGCGACGAGAGGACGAACAACACGCCGCGGCGGTTCAGGTGGACGCTTTCAGCCATGGGCGCTATTCGCCAAAGCTGCGCCAGTGGTCAAGCGCGAAGGGGGCGGGGCATGGCAGGAATTTCACGAACGGGCTGGCTGGTCGCAGCAGGACTGGTCGCGCTGCTTGCCGCCATATTGGTCGGCATGGGCCGGCCGCCGATCTGCCCATGCGGCACGATCAGCCTGTGGCACGGCACCGTCCAGTCGAACCAGAACAGCCAGCAGATTTCGGACTGGTACAGTTTCAGCCATGTCATTCACGGCTTCATCTTCTTTGGCGTGCTGCGCTGGATATTGCCGCATCGGCCGCTGTGGGTGCCGCTGGCGATCGCGATCGGCGTCGAGGGCGCATGGGAAATTCTCGAAAATTCGAGCGTCATCATCGACCGTTACCGCGAGGTGACGATGGCGTTCGGCTATTCGGGCGATTCGGTGCTCAATTCGGTCAGCGATACATTGTTCATGGTGCTGGGCTTCGTCGCCGCGAGCAAGATGCGCTGGTGGGTGACGGTCGCGCTCGCGATCGTGTTCGAGCTGTTCACGCTGTGGACGATCCGCGACAATCTGACGCTCAACGTCCTCATGCTCGTCTCGCCCGTCGAGGCGATCAAGGAGTGGCAGGCGGGCGCCTGAAACAGCGGGGTCCCTGCGAAGGCAGGGGCCGCTGTCGGCTTGTCACTTGAGCGCGGCCTTAGGCTGCCCGCGGCCCCTGCCTTCGCAGGGGCGACGTGCTTTTAATGGATCGCGGTGCTGCGCCCATTCGAGTCCACCGGGATCGCGGGCGGCAGGGCATCGCCGATCGTCTGCCCGTCGGTGGGTATTTTGGCGGTGCCGGCATAGGTATCGACCACGCCCGCATTCGCGAGTTCGGGGTCGAGCGCATGCGCCTCGGCCGCCGCTTTGCGCGCTTCGGAGCGCTCGGCCCATTTCTTGGTGAGATAACCCGCCGCGACGGTGGCCGCGAGCACGGCGTAACGCTGGGGGAACAGGCGCCGCGCCGCGAAGAGCGTGCCCGCGCCGATCACCGCGCCCGCGAGGGGATGATTGCCTTTCTGGCGTCCGATGGCGCTGCCAAGAACACCGCCTACGATGCGACCGATCATCTTCACTCTCCTTCCCCTCATCAATCCGCGGAAGGCGCCGCGGGTTCCGTTCAGCCCTCCGGCCCGAGCATCGCGCGCGGGTCGACCACCCGATCAAACGTCGCGCTATCGACATAGCCGAGATCGAGCGCGGCTTCCTTCAGCGTGCTGCCCGTTTCATGCGCGTGCTTGGCGATCTTCGCGGCCTTGTCATAGCCGATTTCGGGCGCGAGCGCGGTGACGAGCATCAGCGAGCGGTTCATCAGTTCGTCGATGCGCGCGCGATTGGGTTCGATGCCGATCACGCAATGTTCGGTGAAGCTCGCCATGCCGATCGCGAGCAGCTCGATCGAGCGCAGCACGTTCGCCCCGATCAGCGGCTTGAAAACGTTGAGTTCGAGATGGCCCTGCAGCCCGCCGACGGTCACCGCCTGATGATTGCCGATGACCTGCGCCGCGACCATCGTCAGCATCTCGCACTGGGTCGGGTTGACCTTGCCCGGCATGATCGAGCTGCCGGGCTCGTTCGCGGGCAGGTCGAGCTCGCCCAGCCCCGCGCGCGGACCCGAGCCGAGCAGGCGGATGTCGTTTGCGATCTTAGTGAGCGCGACGGCGAGCGTGTTGAGCGCGCCCGAGAAGAAGACGAGCCCGTCGTTCGATGCCAGCGCCTCGAACTTGTTGGGTGCGGGTTCGAACGCGATGCCGGTGCTTTTCGACAGCTCGGCGGCGATCGCGACGTCGAATCCGGCGGGCGCGTTGAGCCCGGTTCCGACCGCGGTGCCGCCCTGCGCGAGCTTGCAGATATTATGCGCCAGCGCGCCCTCGATGCGCGCACGGCACGCGGCGAGCTGTTGGGCATAGCCCGAAAATTCCTGGCCGAGCGTCAGCGGGGTCGCATCCTGCAAATGGGTGCGGCCGATCTTGACGATATCGCCCCATGCTTCCGCTTTGACGGCGAGCGCGTCGGTCAGCTCGATCAGCGACGGCAGCAGCCGCGCCGTCGTCTCGACCGCCACCGCGACGTGCAGCGCGGTCGGGAAACTGTCGTTCGACGACTGGCCCATGTTGACATGATCGTTGGGATGGACGGGCGACTTGCCGCCGCGGGTCCCGGCGAGCGCCTCGTTGGCGATGCCCGCGATCACCTCATTGGCATTCATGTTCGATTGCGTGCCGCTGCCCGTCTGCCAGATCGCGAGCGGAAACTGGTCGTCATAGCGGCCGGCGACAACGGCTTCGGCGGCGGCGTCGATAGCGTCGGCGAGGCCGGCGTCGAGCCCATGGCTGCGATTGACCCGCGCCGCCGCACCCTTGATCCGCGCGAGCGCGTGAACGATCGGCAGCGGCATGCGCTCGTGCGCCGGGAATGCGAAATTGTGCCGGCTGCGTTCGGTCTGCGCGCCCCAATAGGCGTCGGCCGCCACCTCGATCTCGCCGATGCTGTCGCTTTCGATCCGCGTGCTCATGCCACCAGCATCCTCGTCACCAGAACCGATCCCGCCCAGATCATCGCGACCAGCCCCAGCATTTGCCAATATCCCCCCTCGCCGACGCGGCGGCGCAGCCATGCGGCGGCGAGCCATGCGAGCACGAGCGCGGGGGTCAGGATCAATACGCTAAAGCGCAGCAGGCCGTCGGCAATCTGTCCGCGCGGAGCATCGCCCTGTGCCAGGGCATAGCCTTCGCCCCCCCACCAGAAGGCGGCGGTGAGCACAACCATGCCCGCGAGAGCCCAATATTGCCAGAAACGGCTGGGGGGCCAGATGGGGCCGCCCACCGCGTCAGCGCTTCTTGCCGAAATCCACCGTCACGACGTTCGATCCATCCTCGGTCGTTACCTCGGGGCGATCATTGTCGGCTTCGTCATGGGGTTCGGGCTGGGTTTCGTCGTCGTCGCTGACCTGGAACTGCAGCCCGAAATCGACCGACGGATCGACGAAGGCGGTGATCGCGGCATAGGGAATGGTCAGGATCGACGGCGTCTGGTTGAACGACAGGCCGACGCTGAAATGATCGTCCTCGACTTTCAGATCCCAGAAGCGGTTTTGCAGCACGATCGTCATTTCGTCGGGAAATTTGGCGATCAGATGTGCCGGAATATCGACGCCGACGGCCTGCGTCTTGAAGGTGATATAGAAATGATGTTCGCCGGGCAGGCTGTCATAGCCGACGATCTGGCTGAGCACGCGGCCGACCACGGCGCGCAGCGCATCCTGCACGATTTCGTCATAGGGAATCAGGCTGTCGCGTACATCGTCACTCATGGGGCGAGGGGATGAACGCGCGCCGCGCGGGGGTCAAGAGGGGAGAGTCGCCTTGCGCTGTGAAAAGTGGGTGCTATGGGGGCGCCATGCGTACCGCCACCGTCCAGCGCACGACCAAGGAAACGGATATCGCGATCGCCGTCAATCTCGACGGAACGGGCGAATATTCGGTGTCCACCGGCATCGGTTTTCTCGACCATATGGTCGAGCAATTGTCGCGCCACTCGCTGATCGACATCTCGATGCAGGTGAAGGGCGACCTTCATATCGACCAGCACCACACCGTCGAGGATTCGGCGCTCGCGCTGGGCGAAGCGGTGGCGAAAGCGCTCGGCGACAAGCGCGGCATCGCGCGCTATGGCGAGGCGCACGCGCCGATGGACGAGACGCTGACGCGCTGCGTGCTCGACATTTCGGGGCGTCCGCATTGCGTCTATAAGTCCAGCTTCTCGCAGCCGCGGCTCGGCGAGATGGACACCGAGATGTTCCCGCACTGGTTCCACAGTTTCGCGCAGGCGGCGGGGATCACGCTGCACATTGAAATGCTGTACGGCGAGAATAACCATCACATCGCTGAAAGCATGTATAAGGCTCTTGCCAGGGCGCTGCGCCAGGCGGTCGAAATCGACCTGCGCAAGGGCGATGCCATCCCCTCGACCAAGGGTGTCCTCTAGGACCAGCCAATGAGCACCATTGCCCTGATCGACTATGGCGCGGGCAATCTTCGCTCGGTGCATAATGCGCTCGTCGCGGCGGGCGCCGACAATGTTGCCGTCACCGCCGATCCCGATGTCGTTGCGAAGGCCGACCGCATCGTGCTGCCGGGCGTGGGCGCTTTTGCTGCGTGCATGAATGGGCTTTCGGCGATCGACGGGTTGATCGGCGCGATGGAGCAGCGCGTGCGCGGCGAGGGCGCGCCCTTCCTCGGCATTTGCGTTGGCATGCAATTGCTCGCCGACGCGGGCGAGGAACATGGGCGCCATGCCGGGCTTGGCTGGATTGGTGGTACGGTGCGCGCATTCGATCCGCAGCCGGGGCTGCGTATTCCGCACATGGGCTGGAACGATGTTATCCCCACGTTCGCGCACCCGGTGATCGCCGCGGGCGAAGCCTATTATCTGCACGGCTATCATTTTGCCGATGCGGTCGATGTCGCCGCCACCAGCAGCCATGGAGCGAGCTTCGTCGCCGCGGTCGCAAAGGACAATATCGTCGGCGTCCAATATCATCCCGAAAAAAGCCAGGCTTACGGCCTCGCGACACTCGAAAGGTTCCTGTCTTGGCGCCCGTAAATTCTGGCCTGATCATCTTCCCCGCGATCGACCTCAAGGGCGGGCAGGTGGTGCGGCTTGCCGAGGGCGATATGGCGCGCGCGACCGTCTATGGCGACGATCCGGCGGCGCAGGCGCGGCTGTTTGCAGGCGCCGGGGCGTCGCATCTGCATGTCGTCGATCTCGACGGCGCCTTTGCGGGGACAAGCGTCAACGGTGCGGCGGTCGAGAGCATCATCGCGGCCTTTCCGGGCAAGGTGCAGGTCGGCGGCGGCATCCGCGACCGCGCCGGGGTCGACCGCTGGCTGGCGCTCGGCGTCGAGCGCGTGATCATCGGCACCGCGGCGCTGAAGGATCCCGAATTCGTCAAATCGGCCGCGCGGGATTTGCCGGGGCGGATCGTCGTCGGCGTCGATGCGCGCGACGGCATGGTCGCGACCGAGGGCTGGGCCGATGTGTCCGACGTGCGGGTCGAGGATCTCGCGCGGCGGTTCGAGGATGCCGGCGTCGCCGCGCTGCTGTTCACCGACGTCGGGCGCGACGGGCTGCTCAAGGGCTGCAACGTCGAGGCGACGGTCGCGCTCGCGCAGGCGGTTGCCATTCCAGTGATCGCGAGCGGTGGCGTCGCGGACCTGGGCGACATTCACGGGCTCCGTCCGCACGTCGCAAGCGGCATCGAAGGCGTCATCACCGGCCGCGCGCTCTACGATGGCCGGCTCGATCTGGCCGAAGCGATTGCGGCAGGAAATTCCCCTCCCGCTGGCGGGAGGGGTTAGGGGAGGGCATGTTTTACACGCCGACTCTTGACGACATGCCCTCCCCCAACCCCTCCCATAAATCGGAGGGGAGCAGATGACCGTCCGCGTTCGCGTCATTCCCTGCCTCGACGTCGCCGACGGGCGTGTCGTGAAGGGGGTCAATTTCGTCGATTTGCGCGACGCCGGCGATCCGGTCGAGGCGGCGCGCGCTTATGATGCCGCGGGCGCCGACGAGCTCTGCTTCCTCGACATCAGCGCGAGCCATCAAGGGCGCGGCACCTTGCTCGACATGGTGCGCCGCACCGCCGAAGTCTGTTTCATGCCGCTGACCGTCGGCGGCGGGGTGCGGAGCGCCGAGGATGCGCGCGCCTTGCTCCTCGCGGGCGCCGACAAGGTCGCGGTGAACAGCGCCGCGGTCGCGCGGCCCGAACTGGTCGCCGACATCGCCGACCGCTTCGGCAGCCAGTGCGCGGTCGGCAGCATCGACGCGCGGCGGGTCGATACCAAAAACGATCAAGCCCCGCGCTGGGAGATCTTTACCCACGGCGGGCGCAAGCCGACGGGCATCGACGCGCTCGAGCACGCCGTCCGCCTCGCCACCCTCGGCGCGGGCGAATTGCTCGTCACCTCGATGGACCGCGACGGCACCAAGGACGGGTACGATCTGGCACTCACCCGCGCGATCGCCGATGCGGTCAGCGTGCCGGTGATCGCATCGGGCGGCGTCGGCAATCTCGACCATCTCGTCGCCGGCGTGATCGAGGGGGGCGCGAGCGCGGTGCTGGCCGCGAGCATCTTCCACTTCGGCGAGGCAACGGTCGCCGAAGCGCACGCGCGGCTCGCCGCCGCCGGATTGCCCGTTCGCGCGCATTAAAATCCGCTCGCGGGGTGGCCATGCGGGGAGGCGGCTGCAATAGAAGCCCCATGACCCCCAAATTCCGCCTCGCCGACCGCACCAACGACATCTTCCCGATTTTGGGCTTCCTGGCCGCCATGGCGAGCCTCGCGATGCCGCTCAATGCCTGGCTGGTTGCGTTCATCCTCGCGGGCGCGGTCGTCGCGGCGGTCCATCATGCCGAGGTCATCGCGCACCGCGTCGGCGAACCGTTCGGCACATTGATCCTCGCGCTCGCGGTGACGGTGATCGAGGTCGGGCTGATCCTGACCTTGATGCAGGCCGACCCCGAAAAGGCGCAGTCGCTGGCGCGCGATACCGTGTTCGCGGCAGTGATGGTGATCCTCAACCTCCTGATGGGCCTGTGCCTGCTCGCGGGCAGTATCCGGCATCATGAACAGCGTTTCCAGCGCACCGGCATTGGCGCCGCGCTCGCGACATTGACCGTGCTCACGGTGGTGACGCTGGTGCTCCCCAATTTCACCTCGAGCGTGCCAGGACCCTTTTATTCGGCGACGCAGCTCGGTTTCGTCGCGGTGGTGTCGCTGATCCTCTATGCGACCTTTGCGCTGGTCCAGACGGTACGGCACCGCGACTATTTCCTTCCCGACGGCGATGCCGATGGCGACGGTGTGCCCGACGCGCACGCCGCCCCGCCGAGCGTTCAACGCACCGCGATTTCGGGCGCGCTGCTGCTCGCCAGCCTCTTCGCGGTCGTGCTGCTCGCGAAAAATCTGTCGCCAATCATGGGCGCGCTGCTCGCCGACTGGGGCGCGCCGCCCGCGGTGCTCGGCGTGCTGATCGCGGCGCTGATCCTCGCGCCCGAAGGTTTGGCGGCGGTGCGCGCGGCGAAAGCCGACCGGTTGCAGACCAGCCTCAACCTCGCATTGGGGTCGGCGCTCGCGACGATCGGCCTCACCATCCCGGCGGTCGCGATCCTGTCGATCATGACCGACCTGCCGATCAGCCTCGGGCTCGATGCCAAGTCGACCGTGCTCTTGTTCCTGTCGCTGATCGTGTCGGTGCAGACGCTCGCGAACGGCCGCACGACCGTGCTGCAGGGGGTGATCCACCTGATGCTGTTCGCGATCTATTTGTTCACGACTTTTGTGCCGTAAAGGTAGCGGTAGAAGGGTTTCACGCGAAGACGCGAAGGCGCGAAGAAGGTTCGGACCGATAGGCCATATTCTATCAAGCGGCGCAATATGACGCAGCGTGGGGATGACGGGCCGCTTCGCGGGAACACAAAATCTTCGCGTCTTCGCGTCTTCGCGTGAAACAAATACAATCGACGCTGCTATATGCTTAGGTCTTCCGGACGAACACCGTTCCCGCGCTATACCCCGCGCCGAAGGAGCAAATCAGACCGGTATCGCCCGCGGTCATATCCTCATGATGAAGGTGGAAGGCGATGATCGACCCCGCGCTCGACGTATTGCCATAGGTGTCGAGCACCGTCGGGCTCTCGTCGTCGCTCGCCTCATGCCCCAGCACGCGCTGCGCGATCAGCCGGTTCATGTTGGTGTTCGCCTGGTGCAACCACAGACGGCGCATGTCGCTGCCTTCGAGGTTCAGCACAGCCATCTGCTCGACGATCAGATTGGCAACCCACGGCACGACTTCCTTGAACACCTTGCGGCCCTCCTGGACGAACAGCTTGTCGCTCTTCGGTCCCGACTGGTCGATCCCGCCATGGCCGCGATTGAGGAAGCCGAAATTGTTGCGGATATTGTTGCTGAACTGCGTTTTGAGCTTGGTCCCGAGAATGTCCCAATGGCCCGCCGGCGCCAGGCTCTTGTCCTCGACAAGGATCGCGGTCGCGACGTCGCCGAAGATGAAATGACTGTCGCGGTCGCGCCAGTTGAGGTGGCCCGAACAGATTTCGGGGTTCACGACGAGCACGCTCCTCGCGTGCCCCGCGCGGATATAATCGGCGGCGGTCTGGATGCCGAAGGTGGCCGACGAGCAGGCGACATTCATGTCGAACCCGAAGCCGTCGATCCCGAGCGCGTCCTGGATTTCGACGGCCATCGCGGGATAGGGGCGCTGCATGTTCGATGCCGCGCACAGCACGGCATCGACGTCGGAAGCGTCGCGCCCCGCGCGCGCCAGCGCGTCCTTCGCCGCGAGAACGCCGATCTCGGCAAGGATCGACAATTCGTCGTTGCTCCGCTCGGCGATCCGCGGCGCCATATGTTCGGGGTCGAGAATGCCCGCCTTGTCGACGACGAAGCGCGACCCGATACCGCTCGCCTTCTCGATGAATTCGACGCTAGATTCAGTCAGTTCGGTGATTTCGCCCGCCGCGATGGCATCTGCATTTTCCCTATTGTGCAGCGCAACATAGGCGTTAAAACTGGCGACAAGTTCTTCGTTGGAGATGCGTTCGGCGGGGGTGAAAAGGCCGGTTGCCGAAATGACCGGCTGCGGTGTGTGCGACATGAGGCTCTCGTGTGTCTTATCGATTCAAGACACGCTGATTAGGCTTCGCCGCGGCATCGCGCAACGCCCCCAAATTGCCTGAACGATCGCTAACGTCATGGTTAACCCGCCACTAACCATTTTGGTGGCAGACTGTTTGATGCAGGCCTCCGGGGGGATGGCTCCCTGGGCGCCGTGCGGGAGCATGACCATGGCGACGCGTTCGGGACCGGCAGCAGGCGACCTGTCGATATCGGAAATCAAGGAATTTGCGGGCTTTCCCGCGGCGACGCAGCGCTACATTCGCCGTTCGCTCGATATCGGGCTCGAACGCGACGACGCGATTTCGCGCTGGTCGCGCGACATGGTCGAGGAAACCGCGATCCGCGTCCAGGCACGCGTCTATCAGCGGCTGGGCGAGGTCCGCGCGCATATTCCCGACGACAGCGGGCTCGACGCGCTCGAACATTTCATGGCGCCGCTGATCGCGGTGTCGGCGTTCGACCTGGGGCAGGATCGCCTCCACGCCTTTGCCCCCTATCGTTTTCTCTACGAACGGCTGCTCGGCGCGCATGCGCGGCCGTGGTTGCCCGGCGCCTTCTGCGCCGCCGCGTCGCTGCCGCACCTGCATCCCGACAAGCGCAAGCTGCTGCTCCAGTCGATCAGCGAAGCCGCCGCGACCGCGCCCGGCTGGTCGGCGCGTGAACCCAGCTTCTATCCCGAATGGGTCGACAAGATCGACGAGACCAGACCGGCGAATTGAACCGTCCGTTTTGGGGTGGGGAGCTGACTTAAAGATCCTCCCTGCGGCGAAGCCGTGGGGAGGGGGGCCGCCGCGAAGCGGTGGTGGAGGGGTGGCAACTTCGCGTCATAACCCCTCCGTCAGCGCTCCGCGCTGCCACCTCCCCATCGCTGCGCGACAGGGAGGATCTTAGGCCGCTTCCGGTCGAAACCCGCCGTCAGGCCATCAGATCAGTGCTCGGTACAGCCCGAATGCGCTGGTCGCCGTCAGCACGATGCCGACCATAACCAGCATGACCTTGGGGGAAAAGCGCTTCGCCATATAGGCGCCAAGCGGGGCTGCGGCGACGCCGCCGATGATCAGCCCCAGCGTCGGGCCGAGGATTTCCTCTAACCCCAGATTGGCGATGAAGGCAATCGACACCGCGACCGCGAGGAAAAATTCGACGCTGTTGACCGTGCCGACGATCTTGCGCGGTTCCCCGCCCTGGACGAGCAGGTTCGAGGTGACGACCGGTCCCCAGCCGCCGCCGCCGGCGGCGTCGAGGAAACCGCCGACGACTGCCAGCGGCGCAACGACTTTGGGCTTGGAGATTTTCGGTGGATAAAGGAGCCCGCGCACGAGCAGCCACACGCCGATCAGCACCAGATAACCGAGCACGAACGGTTTCACCACATCGGCGTGGAGCGACGTCAGGACATAGGCGCCGAGGACGCCGCCGATGACGCCCGGGATCAGCAGCCGGAAGAATAGCGGCCAATCGATGTTGCGATGGAATAAATGGCTGAGCCCCGACGCGCCGGTCGTGAAGATTTCGACGACATGGATGCGCGCCGATGCGGTTGCGGGCGGCACGCCCAGCACGGCGACGAGCAATGTGTTGCAAATGACGCCGAACGCCATGCCGAGCGCGCCATCGACGAGCTGCGCCGCGAAACCGATAAGGATGAACGGCAGGAGCGCGGTAAAGTCGATAGCCGCAAAATCAATCATCATTCATCCCAACCCTTTTGATTGACAACCTGCTGCCGGGATTCTTTGCCATGCGCCAGCCCAAATTTTCTGCTGGCGGCAAAGGGATTTGTTTCTGCGCCTGATCGAACTCTTCCGGACCGGGGTCAGCCGGTGACGTCGTCGGGCAGGTTGTCGCGCACATAATCGATAAAGGCGCGCAATTTGGGCATCACCTGCTTGCGGCCGGGATAATAGAGGAAGAGGCCCGAGGTCGAACAGGCATGGTCGGTGAGCACCAATTCGAGTTCGCCCGATTCGGCCATCGCCGCGGCCATCGGTTCGGCCATCATGCCCATCGCGACGCCGGAACGCATCGCCACGATCGCGGCGATCCAGTCGTTGACGATGATCGGGCCGGTGACCGCGACGTCATAATCGCGGTTGCCGCGTTCGAAGGTCCACGGCATCAGCCCGCCGCTCGCAAGGCGGAAACGAACGCAGCGATGGTCGCGCAAATCCTCTGGCGTCCGGGGGCGGCCATATTTGTCGAGATAGGCGGGCGCCGCCGCGACGACGAAACGAAACGGCCCGGTCAGGCGGACCGCGATCATGTCGGCGTCGAGCGCTTCACCCATCCGCACCCCCGCGTCGAAGCCGCCGGCGCTGAGGTCGGATAGCGCGTCGTCGGCGTAGATTTCGAGCTCGATCTCGGGATAGGTTTCGCAAAAGCCGGCGATGATCGGTTCGAACAGCGGCTGGACCGCGCCGCGCATCAGGTTGATGCGTAGCCGCCCCGCGGGCCGGTTGCCGAGATTGCGCGCCGCTTCATAGGCATCGGCGAGCCCGGTATAGGCCGGCGCGGCGCGTTCGAGGAACATCTCGCCCGCCTGGGTGAGGCCCACGCTGCGCGTCGTGCGCATGAACAAGGGCGCGCCGACGCGCGCTTCGAGCGCCTTCACGGTCTGGCTGATCGCCGACGGCGAGACGCCGAGGTCGGCGGCGGCGGCCGAAAAGCTGCGCCGCTCCGCAACACGCAGGAAGGCTTCGATCCCGTCGAGCGCCCCTTGGGGGATTGTTAAATCCTGCTTCAAAGCACTTGCAGATTATAGAGGATTATCTATCTGCGCAACCGCGACTAAAAAGGTTGCACAAAGAAACGAAAGGAACCTCTCCCATGGCCTATCAGCTCTCCTCTTATCGCCGCTTTCCCGCCGCTTTTGCAATCGTCGCCGCTTCGGCGCTCGCCTTCACCGGCCTGATGGCGACCGCAACCCCCGCTTACGCCCAGTCGGGTAGCGATTATCGCTGCGCCGGTCTGGCCGAACAGGCCCATGTCGCCGCCGGCGGTGTCGAAGGTGCCAAGCAGTCGAGCGCCAAGCGCTTTGTTTCGACCGGCAAGAAGCTGTGCGAAGCGGGCAACGAACGCGCCGCCGCCAAGCAGTTCCGCGCCGCGCTGAAGATCGCCGGCGTCGCCGAAGTCGAAACCGACAGCCAGATGGCCTCCCGTTAATTTGGCGCGCTAAGACAGGCTGACACCAATCTCCGGACCGTCCTCTCCCTCTCCCCGACGGATCCACATAACTGGGGCGGCACTCGACACGAGGCCGCCCCATTTGTTTGTGCGCGATGCATGGTTTAGGGTGACGCCCATCATGTCCGGAAAGAAACCCGACCGCGACAAGCCTGTCGACCGTTCGGCCGCAAAGCCGGCCGTGCCGTTCTGCCGGTACGAAGAACTGGCGATGCGTGAAAACCGCCTGCGGCAAGCGGCCGCGAAACGCGAGCCGGGCGTTTAGGGTCAGAACCCGCCTCGAACGTGCAATTAGCGGGTTCTGACCCTAAATCCGGCGGTAGCGGAAATACCAGACCTCGTGCCCGTGCGCGCGCGCCTTGGCCTCATAGCGCGTCTCGGGCCAGCCGCCGGGACGGACCTGGAAATCCCGCGAATCCTGCGCCAGCCATTCGAACTGGTGGCGATGGCGGCGCATCACCATCAGCGCGTGCTGAAGATAGATGGGGTGGTCGGTGCCGAAGCGGAACTCGCCGCCCGGCCTCAGCTTCGCGGCGATCAGGTCGAGCGGGCCGTCGTTCATCATCCGCCGCTTCGCATGGCGCGCCTTGGGCCAAGGGTCGGGGTGGAGCAGATAGGCGAAGCTGAGCGCGCCATCGGGGATGCGGCGCAGCACCTCCAGCGCATCGCCGAAATGAATGCGGACGTTGCCCAGCGGCAACCGCGCGCCCCCCTTTTTGGCGAGATGGGGATCGCCCGCAACATGGACCAGTGCCTGCGCGACACCGTTGAGAAAAGGTTCGGCGCCGATGAAGCCATGATCGGGGAGCATGTCGGCGCGGCCCGCCATATGTTCGCCGCCGCCGAAGCCGATCTCGAAATGGAGCGGGCGGTCATAGCCGAACAGGCTTTCGGCGGTAACCTCGCCTTCGGTGGGCACCGCGATCTGCGGCAGTAAAGTATCGATCAGATCCTGCTGGCCCGCGCGCAGGGGCTTGCCCTTTGAACGGCCGTAGAGGCGGTTGATCGTCGTCGGATCGCCGGGCTTATGTGCAGTCATGGGGCGCGCCCTAGCCGCGCGACCGGGCGGCGGCAACCCGCCACCCGGCACAATGCGACGTCGAATGCGCTTCAGGCGGCGAGCGCCGCCTTGAGCCGGTCGACCAGGTCGGTGCGTTCCCACGGGAAGCTGTCGCCCTCCGCCGTGCGGCCGAAATGGCCGTACGCCGCAGTCTGCTTGTAAATCGGCTTGTTGAGCCCGAGGTGGGTGCGGATGCCCTTCGGCGTCAGGCGCACGAGCTGCGGGATGACCGCTTCCAGCTTGCCTTCGTCGACATTGCCGGTGCCGTGCAGGTCGACATAGATCGACAGCGGCTCGGCGACGCCGATCGCGTAGCTGAGCTGGATCGTGCAGCGGCGCGCGAGGCCCGCGGCGACGATATTCTTGGCGAGATAACGCGTGATATACGCCGCCGAACGGTCGACCTTGGTCGGGTCCTTGCCGCTGAATGCGCCGCCGCCATGCGGGCTCGCGCCGCCATAGGTGTCGACGATGATCTTGCGGCCGGTCACCCCGGCGTCGCCATCGGGGCCGCCGATCTCGAAACGCCCGGTCGGGTTGATGTGATAGACGGTGTTCGCGGTGAGCAGTTCGGCGGGCAGCACGTCGGCGATCACGCCGAGGACGTACTTGCGCAGCTCGGTATATTTCGCTTCGTCGCCTTCGCCATTGTGGAAATAATAGCCCGGCGCATGCTGCGTCGACACGACGATCGCGGTCGCCTCGACCGGACGCTCGTTGGCGTAGCGCAGCGTGACCTGGCTCTTGGTGTCGGGCTCGAGGAAGGGCGCGGTGCCCGCCTTGCGGTCGGCGGCCATGCGCTCGAGGATCTTGTGGCTGTAATCGAGCGTCGCGGGCATCAGGTCGGGGGTCTCGTCCGA
>NZ_DATFFD010000235.1:0-9209 GCF_035250425.1 Sphingopyxis sp. | reverse complement strand
CTGCGCGAGCAGCGCGTCACCCAGATCGCGCGCAAACGACGCGCCGAGTACAGCGACGGGCGCGAAAACGAGATTCCCGGGTTCGATCGTGATGATTCGCAGATGATCGTAGACATCGACCGCAAGCCGATGATTTCCCGTGCTTTCGAGAAGCTGATGGATTTGTGAGACGGTAAGCGCCGAGGCAGGCGGCTCCGCGCTCGCGATTGCTGGCGCTTCCGTGACAGCCGCCGGTTTGGCCGCCATGCTTTCTTGCGTTGCGGCCGCCGTCGGCGCGGCGAGCGGCATCGTCGGAACGCCGCCTTTTTCGAGCAGTTTCGCGAGTTCGCCCGGGTCGGGCATCGATGCGGCGTAAATCACGCGGAGCAGCAGCATTTCGAGATGCTCGAGCGGATTGTTCGCGCGCAGCACCTCGTCATGCCCCTTGAGCAGCAACTGCCACAGCCGGTTGAGCGGCGCGAAACCGAGCTTTTGCGCCCAGTCACCGATGCGTTCGCGGTCGGCCTCGGCGAGCGCGGGATCATCGTGGCGCGACACTTTGGCGAGCGTGATCGCGTGCGTCAGGTCCATCAAACCGCGCACCATCGCGACGGGCTCGATGCCGAGCGCATATTGCGCGCGCGCCAGATCGATCGCGCCGCCCGGGTCGCCTTCCAGAACCATCGCCATCAACTGCGCAATCGACGAGCGGTCGGACAGGCCGAGCATCACGCGCACCTGATCGGCGCTAATCTTGCCGCCGCCATCGAGGTCGGCGTGCGCGATCGCCTGGTCGAGGATCGAAAGGCCGTCGCGCACCGATCCTTCGGCGGCATTGGCGATCAGCCAGATCGCCGGCGCCTCGGCCTCCACGCCCTCTTTCTGCAAAATCGCGCTGAAATGCGCGAAGAGCATGTCGGGAGTGATGCGGCGCAGATCGAACCGCTGGCAGCGCGACAGCACCGTCACGGGCACCTTATTCACTTCGGTCGTCGCGAACAGGAATTTTACGTGCGGCGGCGGTTCTTCGAGCGTTTTCAGAAGCGCGTTGAAGGCGTTACGCGACAACATGTGGACTTCGTCGATGATGTAGATCTTGTAGCGCGCCGAGACGGCGGCATAGCGCACCGCCTCGATAATCTCGCGCACATCGTCGACGCCGGTGTTCGACGCGGCGTCCATTTCGATCACGTCGATATGACGGCCCTCGGTGATCGCGCGGCACGGTTCGCACACCCCGCACGGATCGATCGTCGGCCCGCCCTGCCCGTCGGGACCGATGCAGTTGAGCGCTTTCGCGATCAGGCGCGCAGTCGACGTCTTGCCGACCCCGCGCACCCCGGTCATCAGGAACGCATGCGCCAGCCGGTCGCGCGCGATAGCATTACCGAGCGTGCGCACCATCGCATCCTGCCCGATCAGTTCGGCAAAGGTTTGCGGGCGATATTTGCGGGCAAGGACGCGGTACGGGCCAGCGGGCGGCTGCGGCGCCGTCTCGGGCAGGTCCATTCCCAGCATCGGGGTATCGTCGTCGGCGGAATCGTCCATGGCCCCGTCTTAGGGGTGCTGCGCCATCTTGTCGAAGGGGAAAGGTGGGGCGATTCTTCTTCCCTCGTCATGCTGAACTTGTTTCAGCATCCATGGCCTGTCCGCACGGAAAAGGCCGCGCCAATCGAGGGGGCCGACCATGGACCCTGAAACAAGTTCAGGGTGACGAAAATAACATGTCATGAGGGTGGGAGCCGGAACGACCCGCAGCGAATTCGTTGCGGCTGCTTCCTTCCGGACCTGACCGGGTTGGCGAAGACTGCGTCCGCCCGACTCCCGCGGCGCATATGGAGGGGATGAGGGGGAAATGCAAGTCGGGCGGTGTTCGGGTTCGGCGTCGGCTTTGATATGTTTCACGCGAAGACGCGAAGGCGCGAAGAAGAGGGTTCGGGCCGATAGACCCCTTACTTTACACAGCGGTGCATTTTGACATTCTGTCGAAAGGGAAAAACCGCTTCGCGATAAGCACGACCTCTTCGCGCCTTCGCGTCTTCGCGTGAAACAAATCCTCACTGCCCCTCGCAAAAACGACACCAGCTCGATGGATGAATCAGCGCGGCCCCTGCATGTTTCGGCTTTCGGCGGGGATGTGCACCGTCAGGCCATCCAGCTCTGGGGTCAGCAGTATCTGACACGAAAGCCGGCTCGTTCGCCGCACCCCGGCGGCGAGGTCGAGCATATCTTCTTCCATCTCGCTCGCGGGCGGCAGACGGTCGAAATCCTCTTTGGCGACGATGACATGGCAGGTCGAGCAGGCCATCTGGCCTTCGCACGTGCCTTCGAGCGGCATCAGATGCGCCTGCGCGACGTCGAGCAGGATCGAACCCGGCTCAGCCTCGGCCTCGGTGCGCCCCTTGCCGTCGGCGTGGATGAAGGTGACGCGCATCAGTTCACCCCCTGCAGGCGCGCGGCGTCCTTGATGGCAGTGAGGCCGTCGCGCAATTCCCGCTCGCGCGTGTAGCGCCCCCAGCCGAGGCGGATCGAGGCGCGCGCGTCGGTTTCGCTCACGCCCATTGCCCGGAGGACATGGCTGACCTTGCCCGATCCGCTGCCGCACGCGCTGCCGAGCGAAAAGGCGACGTTGCGCGCGTCGGACATCAGGCGAAGGCCGTTCACCCCCTCGCGCCGGATGTTGAGATTGCCGTGGTAGCGCCGATTTGCGGCGCCATTGAGCGTCCATTCGGGGAGCATGTCGCGCGCGAGCGACCACAGGCGCTCGACATGCGCGGCGTCCGTCTCGAAGCGCTCGGCAGCAAGCGCGGCGGCGGCGCCGAACCCCGCGCAAAGCGCCGGCGAGACGGTGCCCGAACGCATCCCCTGTTCCTGCGCGCCGCCGAACATAAACGGCGGCAGGTCGACGCCGTCCCGGACCCACAGCGCGCCAACGCCCTTGGGGCCGTGAATCTTGTGTGCGGAGATCGCGATCAGGTCGGCACCTTCGGGGATGGCGACGCGGCCATAGCCCTGCACCGCGTCGCAGAGCAGCAGACTGTTTTTGGCGTGTGCAGCGGCGGCGAAGTCGGCGACGGGCTGGATCGTGCCGACCTCGTTGTTCACCAGCATGGTCGCGACAATGCCGTTTTCGGGAATCAGCGTGTCGTCGGGCGGCAGGGCCAGCCCCTCGCTATCGACGGGCAGGATCGCAGCGCTCAGCCGTTCAAGGCATTGCAGCGACGCGGCATGTTCGATGCTGAGCCCGGCGACGCCGCCCGACATCGCTTCGGCGCCGCGCAGCAGTGCCCAGTTGAGCGCCTCGGTCGCGCCCGACGTGAAGAAGACGCGTCCGCCCTTTGGCAGCAACACCGCAACCTGGTCGCGCGCAACCTCGACCGCCGCCGCGGCGGCGCGCCCGCCTTTGTGCGTGCTCGCAGGGTTGGCAAAGCCATCGCCCTCCCCGGGCCCTTCGAGCCAGCGCAGCATCGCCTCGCGCGCCTCGGGAGCGAGCGGCGTCGTGGCTTGGTAATCGAGGTAGATCATGGGGCGCATCTGCCCTCTAATCCCGCTCGTGTCGAGCGAAGTCGAGACACCCAGAAGGCGCGTACAACCGATGGGCATCTCGACTTCGCTCGATGCGAACGGCTAAAAAATGCAGACAAAATCATTCCTTATTGCGAGCGATTCGCAAAAGTTGCAACATGCTACCCAATTTCTATATAGGCGCCATCTTCGCTCCGCCACCCTGCCAGCCCGGCGATTCGGCGGCCAGCCATAAAAGATAAGAGGTGCTCCCATGCCCGACGTGATTTTCCCCGGCCCCGAAGGCCGCATCGAAGGCCGTTTCTCGCCCCCGCCGCGCCCGCGCGCGCCGGTCGCGCTGATCCTCCACCCGCACCCGCAGGGCGGCGGCACGATGAACGACCGCATCACCCAGGCGATGTACAAGAGCTTCGTCGCGCGCGGTTTCGCAGTGCTGCGCTTCAACTTCCGCGGCGTCGGCCGCAGCCAGGGCACGTTCGATAACGGCATCGGCGAGCTGAGCGATGCCGCTTCGGCGCTCGACTGGGTCCAGTCGATCCATCCCGAGGCGCAGACGACGTGGATCGCGGGCTTCAGCTTTGGCGCGTGGATCGGCATGCAGCTTTTGATGCGCCGCCCCGAAATCCGCGGCTTCCTGTCGGTCGCACCGCCGGCGAACATGTACGACTTCAGCTTCCTCGCGCCATGCCCCTCGTCGGGCATCATCGTCGCGGGCGGGCAGGACGAGATCGTGCCGCCGAGCGCGGTGCAGAAGCTGGTCGACAAGCTGCGCACGCAAAAGGGCATCACGATCCATCACGACGAAATCCCGCGCGCGAACCATTTCTTCGAGCATGAGCTCGACCAGTTGATGAAGTCGCTCGATAATTATCTGGATATGCGGCTCGCGCCCGATTCGCCGATCCGCTGACGATCAGCTCCTCCCCGTGGCGCAGCCATGGGGAGGTGGCAGCCCGCAGGGCTGACGGAGGGGTTATGGCGCCTACCCCTCCACCACGCCCTTCGGGCGCGGTCCCCCTCCCCATCGCTTCGCGACAGGGAGGATCAAGACTATTTTACCGGCACCAGCCAGATCGCGACATTCGCGAACATCACCAGCGCCGCGATCAGCATCAGCAGCGCGCGGCGGCGGTCGCCCTTGCGAAAGACATAGGCTGCACCGCCGGTCAAAAGGACGCCGGTCAGCATCAGGATGGACATGATCGTGTCGGACATGGGGCGGCTTTATCGGCGCCGTCACAAATTTGCCACCTCGCTTATGGCCAATCCGCGCCGCTTCGCCTAAAGGGCGCTCATCGATTCCCTATCGCCCCGCGGGAGCCGCATCATGCGCATTGCAATAGCCTCTGACCACGCCGCCTGGGAGCTGAAAGCCGCTCTCGCCGACTGGCTTCGCGAAGCCGGCCACGAAGTCGAGGATCTCGGCACCAATGGCCCCGACAGCGTCGATTATCCCGATTATGGCTACAAGCTCGGCGAAGTGATCGCCGACGGCCGCGCCGAACGTGGCGTCGCGCTTTGCGGGTCGGGCATCGGCATTTCGATTTCGGTCAACCGCAACCCCGCGTGCCGCTGCGCCCGCGTCGACGAGCCGCTGTCAGCAAAGCTGGCGCGCGAGCATAATGACGCGAATGTGATCGCGATGGGCGCGCGCCTGACCGGCATCGACATGGCCAAGGCCTGTCTCGACGCTTTCCTGACTACCGAATTCGCCGGCGATCGCCACGCGCGCCGCGTCGACAAGCTTTCCAATCCCCCTGTCAACTTGGCCCAACTGGAGACCAGCCGATGACCACAGACACGCTCGCCAAGCCCATCAAATCGGCCGGCTATTTCACTGACGGCGTCGGCACCGTCGACCCCGCGGTCGCAGCTGCGATGAAGCATGAGCTCGAACGCGAGCAGTATCAGATCGAACTGATCGCGTCGGAGAATATCGTCTCGAAGGCGGTGCTCGAAGCACAGGGGTCGGTGTTCACCAACAAATATGCCGAAGGTTACCCCGGCCGCCGTTACTATCAGGGCTGCGCCCCGTCGGACGAGGTCGAAACCCTCGCGATCGACCGCGCCAAACAGCTCTTCGATTGCGGCTATGCCAACGTCCAGCCGCATTCGGGCGCGCAGGCGAACGGCGCGGTGATGCTGGCGCTGACCAAGCCCGGCGCGACGATCCTGGGCATGAGCCTCGACGCTGGCGGTCACCTGACCCACGGCGCGCCGCCGGCGATGTCGGGCAAATGGTTCAACGCGGTGCAATATGGCGTGCGCGCCGACGACCATCTCGTCGATTTCGACCAGGTCGAGGCGCTGGCGAAGGAGCATCGCCCCGCGCTGATCATCGCGGGCGGCTCGGCCTATCCGCGCACGCTCGATTTCGCGCGCTTCCGCCAGATCGCCGACGATGTCGGCGCCCTGCTGATGGTCGACATGGCGCATTTCGCGGGTCTCGTGGCGGGCGGCGCGCATCCGTCGCCGATGGAACATGCGCATGTCGTCACCACGACGACGCACAAGACGCTGCGCGGCCCGCGCGGCGGCATGATCCTGACCAATGACGAAGCGATCGCCAAGCGCATCAATTCGGCGGTCTTCCCCGGCCTTCAGGGTGGCCCGCTGATGCACGTCATCGCCGCAAAGGCCGTGGCGTTCGGCGAAGCGCTGCGTCCCGAATTCAAGGACTATGCGAAGGCGACGATCGCCAATGCGCAGGCGCTGGCGAACCGGCTCAAGGCACGCGGCGCCGATGTCGTCGCGGGCGGCACCGACACGCACCTCGCGCTGATCGATCTCCGCCCGCTCGGCGTCACCGGCCGCGATGCCGACGAGGCGCTCGAACGCAGCGCGATCACGTGCAACAAGAACGGCATCCCCTTCGACCCGCTGCCGCCGGTCAAGACCAGCGGCATCCGCGTCGGTTCGCCCGCGGGCACGACGCGCGGCTTCGGCATCGCCGAGTTCGAGGAGATCGGCGATATGGTCGCCGATGTGCTCGAAGCGCTGCGCGACAAGGGCGAGCATGGCGACGCCGATGTCGAAGCGAATGTCCGGGGCCGCGTCCGCACGCTGTGCGAACGCTTCCCCATTTATCAGGGATAAGGGCTATGGCGCGGCAGCACCCCGAGGAACCGACGCTGGTCGAACTCTCGATCGAAGAGGTCAAGGCGATGGGCAAACAAGGCATGGCCCATCCCTCGACTCGCCCCGTGTTGACCGGCGGTGTCGTCGGCGCGATCGCCGGCGCGGTGCTGCCCGTCGTGTCGTGGCCCGTCGGCCTGCTGGCCGGGGCCGCGATCGCGCTCTATTCGCGGGTGAAGCGCTAACCCATGCGTTGCCCGTACTGCGGCCATGAAGACAGTCAGGTGAAGGACAGCCGTCCGACCGAGGACGGTGCCGCGATTCGCCGCCGCCGCCAGTGCGAGGATTGCGGCGCGCGCTTCACGACCTTCGAACGCATCCAGCTCCGCGAGGTCGGTGTCACCAAGGCCGACGGCCGCCGCGAACCCTTCGACCGCGAGAAATTGATGCGCAGCATCCAGATCGCGTGCCGCAAGCGTCCGATCGACGGCGCACGCATCGAACGGCTGGTGTCGGGCATCCAGCGCCAGCTCGAAACGTCGGGCGAGAGCGAAGTGCAGGCGCAGCAGATCGGCGGCATGGTGATGGAGGCGCTGAAAGGCTTCGACAGCGTCGCCTATATCCGCTTCGCCAGCGTCTACCGCGAATTTACCGAGGCTAGGGATTTCGAGGAATTCGCCTCTTCGGTCACCGAAGCAGCGCATAAAAATTGAGCGCCGCCCCGCCTCCCGTCATCGTCCTCGTCCGTCCGCAGCTTGGTGAGAATATCGGCAAGGCGGCGCGCGCGATGCTCAATTTCGGGCTGACCGAACTGCGCCTCGTCACCCCACGCGACGGCTGGCCCAATCCCGACGCCGGCCCGGCATCGGCGGGCGCTGACATTGTGCTGGCCGAGGCGAAAGTGTTCGCCAGCCTCGCCGATGCGGTCGCCGACTGCACCACCATCTATGCCACCACGGTGCGCAAACGCGGCGTGATGAAGCCCGTGCTGACCCCCGAAGCGGCGGCGCGCGAAGTCCATGCCAGCGCGGGGCGCTCGGCCTATGTTTTCGGCGCCGAACGATCGGGGCTCGAAACCGACGATGTCGCGCTCGCGCACACGATCGTGACAGTGCCGATCAATCCCGAGTTCGCTTCGCTCAATCTCGCCCAGGCGGTCATCCTGCTCGCCTATGAATGGTCCAAGGGTATCGCGCTGGCGAGCCCGCCCGAGGTGCCGCTCGACCCGCCGGCGCCGCATGCCGAGCTGGAACAATTGATCGAACATCTGACGCGCGATCTCGATGCGAGTGGCTATTTCGTTCCGCCCGAGCGGACCGAGGCCACGCTGCGCACCTTGCGCACCGCGCTGACCAAGACCGGATGGTCGCACAATGATATCAGGATGATGCATGGAATCGTGACGGCACTTGGCAGGACGCCCCGATCACGATAACGGGTGGGAATCGACCTTGGAGACCATGATGCTGACTCTCGTTCTTTCCCTCGCGCTTTCTGCCGCAGCCCCCGAAGCGACCGAAGCGCCGGCGCCGACCGCCGCCACCGCCAAACCAGCCAAGCCGAAGAAAATCTGCCGCAGCGATGTGAACACGGGCTCGCGCTTGAAAGGCCGCACCTGCAAGACGCAGGAACAATGGGATGGACAGCCGCAGGACGTCGGGAGCGACGTTCGCATAAATGGCGGCGCGGGCGCCCGCTGATCGATCGAATTTCGCTGGTATGGAATGATGCACGCGGCATCGGCGTCGTTTGCGCGCGCCGACGCCGCGGAATCAAGCCAAACAGTCAGCTATCGGCGCGGATGCGGTCCCATCGGGCCGCCTCATAGGCAATCGATTGTTCGACCAGTTCGTTCCACACGGCGCGAAGTCGCTCGGGTTCCAGCCCCGCGGCTTCGGCTTCGCGCGCAACATTGCCCAGCACCTCGGCCTTGCGCGCTTCGTCGCGAACGGTGCCGCGATCGGTCTTGATGCGCGCCGCGGCGTCCATATAGCCGAAACGGCGAACGAGCAGCGCGACGAGCGCGCGGTCGACTTCGTCGACCCCGGCGCGGACATCGATCATCGTTTCGCAGTCTTCGGGACGTTTGGGTTCGGGAAGTTTGGCGGACGTCATGCGCGCTGCCTTTAGCGGCTTTTTTCGTGCTGTCGAGGCATGCCGCCAATTGCCCCCGCAACGCTTGACTCTGCGCCCCTGTCCGTCTAACCGCGCGCCTTCGCAATGGACCCCGCACCCCGGTGAAGCGGCGGTCGCATATGGCATCTCGTCCATATGGTGCGACCCGGGAACCGCCGAAATCCTTCGGCACACAGCATATTGGAGACGCAAATGTCGAAGCGCCAGAGCGCCAAGTATAAACTCGACCGCCGGATGGGCGAGAACATCTGGGGTCGCCCGAAGAGCCCGGTCAACCGCCGCGAATATGGCCCCGGCCAGCACGGCCAGCGCCGCAAGGGCAAGATGTCCGACTTCGGCATCCAGCTCCGCGCGAAGCAGAAGCTGAAGGGCTATTACGGCGACATCACCGAAAAGCAGTTCAAGAAGAATTATTTCGAAGCGTCGCGCATGAAGGGCGACACCGGCCAGAACCTGATCGGCCTGCTCGAGCGCCGCCTCGACGCCGTCGTCTA
>NZ_DATFFD010000234.1:0-13717 GCF_035250425.1 Sphingopyxis sp. | reverse complement strand
TGCTCGATCATGCTCCTCGCCGCTGCCGGCCCCAACGGTCTGGTCGCCTGACCAGCCGCCGCGGCCCTCGATAAACGCCGGCCGTGCTGGCCGGGATGGAAAGGAAAGAAATGAAACAGGGTTTTCGCAAGAATCGTCGCGACGGGATGATCTTCGGCGTGTGCGCCGGGATGGCAGACCAGTTCGGCATCGACGTCTTGTGGACGCGCGTCGGCTTCGTCGCCTTGACGCTTTTGGGCTTCGGCCTGCCTCTGCTGCTGTACCTCGCGGTCGCGATCCTCGCGCCCTAGGACAGAGCTTAGGGCCGGACGCCTTACGGGCGCAGTCGCACCGGCCCGCATATTCCCAGGACCAAGGGCTCACCGGCCACCCGGTGGGCCCTTTTCTATTTGTCGGCTAGCGACCGATTGCGGCCGCTCCGTTCTAATAATTCGTCATTCCCGCGAAAGCGGGAACCCAGGGATGGGCCAGCCGACGGACGCTCTGGGTCCCCGCTTTCGCGGGGATGACGAAAATGGGGGATGGCAGCGCCCCACCCCAAAGCCGACATCACCCAAAGGAAAGGGCCTGACGCGGCAGTGCCCGGCCGCGGCAGACCCTCCCTACGCCCTCCCCGGCTTCGGGGAGGGGGAGAGACCGTCAGAACTGGCCGCGCAATGTCACGCCGTAAGTACGCGGTTCGCCGGGGAAGCCGACGAACAGCTGGTTCGCGGTGCCCGCCAGCCCCGACGAGGCGGGCGCCGCGACGGCGCGGAAGGTGCCGCCGCCCTGTAGCGGCATGTCGGCGCCGATCTGGTAATATCTTTTGTTGAGCAGATTCTGGCCCCACAGCTCGACGCCCCAGCGCCGCTCGGGCCCATAAAGACCGATGCGGCCGTTGAAGATTGCGAAACCGTCCTGGACCTTTTCGACGTCGAGGTCGGACCCGGTGTTGGTGTCGCTTTGCAGGCGCGTGTCGAGATAGACGAGCGCGCTCATTCCCGAACTGCCGATCGGCGGCGTCCAGCTGATCCCCGCGGTCGCGACATAGCGCGGTGCGTTCGACACGCCGCGGCCGGGAAGCTGGAACAGCACCGGCGACAGCGGCCGCCCGCCCGTGCCCACCAGATTGCGGCGATAGAGGGTGTCGACCCAGGTCAGCCCCATATTGACCGACACATAACGCGCGGGGCGCAGGAAGGCCTCGATCTCGACCCCCTTCGACCGCACGCCGGGCTTCAGCCGGTCGGACGGGCAGGCGCCGGTCGCGGCGAACCCGTCGGAATCGGCGCCGTTCAGATCGTCCTTGCACGCCTGGATGTTGGTGACCTCGAAATTGACGCCGTTGAAGGTGTTGAGCTGGTAATTGCTATATTCCTGATAGAAAGCCGCGACATTGACGTCGATTCCGGGACCGTCCCATTTGATGCCGAGTTCATAGGCGTCGACCTTTTCGCTCGCGAATTGCAGGTCGCTCGCCTCGGGGCGGCCGTTGCCGCTCGTGTTCGCGGGCAGCGCCAGCCGCGCCGCGCAGGCCGGGTCGAAGGTCGTGTTGCACGTCCGGTCGAGCGCCGAGAAATCGAGGTTGAAGCCGCCCGCCTTATAGCCCTTCGACGCCGATCCATAGACCAGCCACTCGGGCGCGGGTTTCCAGCTCAGCACCGCGGTTCCGGTCCATTCATTATCCTTGAACTTCGTCCCCGCGCTGCCGCGCGGCAGGTCGGGCGCGGTGCCGTTTATCACGCAGGGCAAGGTTGCGAGCGACTGGAAGGGCGAATTGACGATCAGCGGGCAGATGGCATTGTTGAAATTCGCATCGGCATCCAGCGTCTTGCGTTCGCTCGTGTAACGCGCCCCGATCGTGAAGGTCAGCACGTCGGGCACGATGTCGAAGCTGTTGTGCGTAAACACCGCGAAGTTGCGGCTCCGCTGCGCAAAGGTCGATCCCTGATTGCCGGTGCCGTTGATCGCGAGCGCCGGCTGGCCGAGCGCCGCCGCGAGCGAGCCGAAACCCGGACGTGCGGGATTGGCGATCAGTGCCTGCAGAAGCGATCGCGTCGCACCCGGGGGCAGGACGGCGATCGTCCCCTGTACCACCGGCACGTTCACGCACGAGGGGTTGGAGGGCAGCACGGCCGAGGGCAGCGCGCTCGCGAAGAGCAGGCAGTTGGCGAATTGTTCGTAGTTGTTGCCGTAAACAATGTCGTCGTCGACATCGAGTTTCTCGTTCGCGTAATAACCGCCGATCAGCCAGTCGAGCCGCCCGTCGAACGCTTCGCCCTGCAACCGGACTTCCTGCGTGAACAGGCGGAACCGGCGGTCGAGGTCGGTGCGGTGCAGCACGTCGAGCGCGCTGAAATCGGCATCCTGCCCCTGCGCATTCTTGTAGTCGCGATAGGCGGTGATCGAGGTCAAGGTCGCCGCGCCAAGCTCCCAATTGAGTTCGCCCGACACGCCCCAATCCTTGGTGTCCGATCGATAGGTGACCCCCGGCGTCGTCGCCTGCCGCCGGACAAAGGGTGTTCCCGCCGGGGGGATCTGATGGTTCGCGCCCAACGCCTGGAGGATCGGCAGCAGCGTATTGGTGGATGCGACGGGAAAGCCGCCGGGTCCGCGCGCCAGGTTGCGCACGGGATTGAGCAGGACGCCGCCGCAGCAATTTTCGTCGCGCTGGCTGTAATCGGCGATCAGGCGGAATTTCAGCGTCTCGCTCGGTTCGAACAGCAATTGCCCGCGCGCCAGCCAGCGGTCGCGGTCGTTGATGTCGGGCTCGCCCGCCGTCGCATTGTCGATGAAACCGTCGCGCTTCTGCCAGACGCCGTCGATGCGCGCCGCGACCTTGTCGCCCAGCGGCGCGTTGATCATGCCGTCGACGCGCCAATAATCATAATTGCCATAGGATATCGAACCCTTGGCGCCGAAGCGGCCGAGTTCGGGGCCTTTGGTGACGATGTTGATCAGGCCCGCGGTCGAGTTGCGCCCGAACAAGGTGCCCTGCGGCCCGCGCAGCACTTCGACGCGTTCGATGTCGCCGAGTTCGGACAGGCCGACCCCGGTGCGGCTGCGATAGACGCCGTCGATGAACAGTCCGACCGACGATTCGAGGCCGGGATTTTCGCCGACCGTGCCGATGCCGCGGATACGCGCCGAGAAATTGACCTCGCTCGTCGCGCCCGACACGAGCAGCGACGGCGCGACCTGCCCCAGCGCGCGCACGTCGGTCGCGCCGGTTTTTTCCAGCGTCTCGCCGGTGACCGCCGAAACCGCGATCGGCACATCGGACAGCGCCTCGCTGCGCCGTGTCGCAGTGACGATGATCGTTTCGTCATTCGCTTCGGCGCCGGCATCCTGCGCCGCGGCGGGCGCGGCCCACAGGGCGAGAACAAGCGGCAGGCCGGCGGCGCTGGTGCGCAGCAGGCGGGTACGGCGGGAACAGTCTGTCATGGTCATGGCCCTCCTCCACAGGTGTTTTTCGGGAGAGCATCACGATATTCTATTTGCGGTCAGCCTATCACGACCGGACCGCGGCAAGCCAGCACAAGGCTGTTTCGTTACGTCATTGTCCGGCGCGGCGCGGCATTTATGTCACAGCTGTCAGAAGTGACGGCTTGACTGGTTCCGGCATTCGGCGCGGCCAAAAAAAAGGGGCGAGGCCAACGGCCCCGCCCCCGGTTTTTTCCTCGATCGCTGCGATCAGAATTTGCCGCGCAGCGTCACGCCATAGGTTCTGGGTTCGGCCAGGAACTGCGAGAAGATCTGGCGGCCGCCGGGATATTGCGGGTCGGCAAAGGCGCCGCTGACGCCGCCTTCCTGGAACGGCGAGTTGAACGCAACCTGCGAATATTGCTTGTTGAACAGGTTCTGCGCCCAGAGTTCGACGCCCCATTTCTCGTCGGGGCCGCGGACGCCGATACGCGCGTTGAACAGAGCATAGCCGTTCTGCTCCTTCTGCGGGAACAGGTCCGAACCGGTGTTGTAATCGCTGGTCATGCGGCCATCGATATAGACAAGACCGGTCAGGCCGCCGCTGGTCAGTTCGGGTGTCCAGGTGATGCTGCCGGTGGCGACCAGTTCGGGCGCGTTCGACAGATTGTTGCCAGGCAGCAGGCGCAGCGCCTGGTCGAGCGGGGCGCCCGACTTGTTGCCGACCAGATTGCTGCGATATTTGGTGTTGGCATAGGTCAGGCCGGCGGTCATGCGGAAGTCGCGCGACGGAACCAGCGTGGCCTCGAGCTCGAAGCCCTCGGTCCGCACGCCATAGCCCACCTTGTCGGCGGGGCAGGCGCCGGTGGCGGCCGCTCCCGCATTGAAATTGGGCGCCGTGTTGAACTTGCTCTGGTCGCGGTCGCCGCCGTTCAGATCATCTTCGCAGCCGTTGACGGTCTGCACGAGGAAGACGCTGCCGTTAAAGGTGTTGAGCTGGAAGTTCTTGAAATCCGACCGGAAGAAGGTCAGGCCGAGGCCGAACGGACCGGTCGAATATTTCGCGCCCAGTTCATAGCTGTTCACCAGTTCGGGGTCGAACTGGAGGTTGCCGACCAGCGCCTGCGCGCCGCCCGCCGCCGCGAAGGTCGTCGTCGGAACGCCATTGACGATCTGGATCGGGTTCTTCAGCGCCGAACGGTCGAGGTTGAAGCCGCCCGCCTTGTAGCCGCGCGCGAAGCTGGCATAGACCATCAGGTCGTCGATCGGCTTGTACGACAGGATCGCGGTGCCGGTCCATTCATCCTCGCTGCGGCTGTCGTTGATCGACACGCCGTTGAGCTCGGCGGTCGAATTGCCCTGGCAGGACAGGCCGACGAGGCCGCCCGATACCGCGGCGAGCGCGGGGACGGTCAGGAAGCCGCCGACGAGGTTCTGGACGTTGACGCAGGCCTGGTTGTCGTTGGTGAACGCCGCCGAGAACTTCTTTTTGTCGTGGGTGTAACGCACGCCCAGCGTCAGATCGAGCTTGTCGGTGATGTGGATGATATTGTGCGTGAACAGCGCCCAGTTGGTGTCCGTCTGCTTGTAGCGGTCGTTGATGCTGCCCTTGTCGCTGATGCTGTCGAGCTGGTCGAGCGCCGCGTAAATGGCGGGCGAGGCGGCGCCGAATGCCGGCGGCCGCGCCGCGACGCAACCGGGTGAGGTCGGCGAATAGAGCGCTGCGAGCCCGCCGCCCGAGATCAGGCGGCACGCGGCGAAGCGGCCATATTGGGTGCCGAAACGCAGATTGTCGCGCACCGTCAGCTTTTCATTGGCGTAGAAGCCGCCGACGAGCCAGTCGAGCTTGCCGTCGAAGGCTTCGCCCTGTAGACGCACTTCCTGCGTGAAGGTGTGGAACTGGCGATAGGCGTCGTCGCTCGGCGCGCGATAGAGGATGTCGACCGATCCATAGTCGAGGTCGCCCCCCTGGCCCGAGCGATATTCGCGGTAACCGGTGATCGAGGTCACCGTCGCGCCGCCGAGATCATAGTCGATCTGGCCCGAGAAGCCGTAATCCTTGGTCTTGCCGGCAAAGCTGCGCCCCGGGGTCACCCAGATGTTGCGGTCATAGCCCTGGTTGAACGCCGCGAGCGGCTGGCCGAGATCGCGCAGCACATTGATGATGTTGTTGCCGTCGGGCGCCGGCACGCCGCCGACCGACAGCGGCGTCGACGGATTGTTGAGGTTGCCGATATACGGGTTGACGCTGCGGTCGATATAGGTCGCGCCGCAGCATTTCTCGTCGCGCGACGTGTAATCGGCGATCAGCCGGATCGACAGCGCGTCGGTCGGTTCGAACAAGAGCTGGCCGCGCACGAAATAGCGGTCGCGGTCGTTGACGTCGGTGTTGTTCGCCGCGTCCTTCAAGAAGCCGTCGCGCTTGACCCAGATGCCGTCGATGCGCGCCGCGAGCGTGTCGGTGATCGGACCGGTGACGCTGCCGCCGATGCGCCAATAGTCGTAATTGCCATAGGTGACCTCACCCGTGGCGCCGAATTCGAAGCTCGGCTTTTTCGAATAGATGCTGATCAGGCCAGCCGACGAGTTGCGTCCGCCGAGCGTGCCCTGCGGGCCGCGCTGCACCTCGACACGGTCGATTTCGCCGAGTTCGTTGAGGCCGATGCCCGAACGCGAGCGATAGACGCCGTCGATGAAGACGGGGACCGAGCTTTCGAGGCCGGGGTTGTCGCCGACGGTGCCGATGCCGCGGATACGCGCCGAGCCATTGGCTTCCGAACCGGTCGACGAGACGAGCAGCGACGGCGCGACCTGGTTCAGCTGGCGAATATCGTTCGCGCCGCTGTTCTGCAGCGTTTCGGCGCTGACCGCCGAGATCGCGACGGGCACGTCGGACAAAAGCTGGGCGCGGCCTTGCGCGGTGACGATGATCGGGGTGTTGTCGCTGTCGTCGGTCGCGGTGTCGGCCGGCGCATCCTGCGCAAAGGCGGGAACCGCGAACGCGGTCATGGCAAGCGATACGCCGAGCGCGCTGGTGCGCATAAAGCGGGCAGCACGAAGGGAAGATGATTTCATATCGGGCACTCCTCTCAACATTTATTTATTTTTGTTGCGTGCCGAGCATAACTCAATTGCGCGGCCGATCCAGCGGGGGGCACGTATTTGCGTCGTTTTTGACGGGGTGATGCTTTTTGGCCACAGGCGGGAAAGCGCCTGTTCGGTGGGGCTTAGGGTCTAGCGCGTGGCAAGCGCGCGGCTTGCCGTAGCGTCATCGGCGGCCCGGCCGGGGCAAGGAAAGCAGAGCCGGCGGTCGCGCGCGACCAGCATTGCCTCATACGCGCCATCAAAATTCGCAGCAATGACGTCGTCTTCGACCGCGAGCCCACCCGTCAGCGCGCCGAAGGCGGGAAGAATCAGCCGCTGCGCATCGCCCGCGAAACAGGGGCGCGATACCGCCCGCCCGCGGATATTGAGCCGCAATTTGGGATGGAAATGCCCTGAAACCTCAGGGCGTGTCTCATGCCGCAGGCTCTGATGGCGAAAGACGATGCCGTCGATCACCAGCTCGTCGGCGACCTCGCCGCCCCACGCGCCGCCGGTCAGCCCGTCGTGATTGCCTGCGATCCACAGCAGCTTCGCCGATGCCGCCTGTCCGAACAGGCGTGCGGCGACCGCGGGGACGATGCGCTCCGCCGCGCCCCGATCGTGAAAACTGTCGCCGAGGCACCAGATCGCGCGCGCGCCGGTTTCGGCCGCGAGCGCGGCGAGCCGGTCGAGCGTGTCGTGGCTGTCATAGGGCGGCAATGGCTGGCCGAGCGCGGCGTACCAGCTTGCCTTCTCCAGATGCAGGTCGGCGACGATCAGCGCGCCGTGGCGCGGCCAGAACAGCGCCCGGTCGGCCAGCATCTGAAACTGCTGGCCTGCAAAATCGAAAATCGCGGCGGCGGACATAGGCCCGCTATGGCGGCGACGGCGCCCCGCCGCAAGCGGACTAGGGTCTGGACCCTAGCCCCCCGCCGCAATCCCATTTGCGGCGAAGCGTTGGCCCGAATCGCGATGCGCGCCGTCGGGCAGGTCGAACACGACGCGCTTGTTCGGGAAATCGATCTCGACGCGGTCGAACAGCGACAGGCTGTCCATCCCCAGCAGCAGGGCGGGCCGTTCGTGCAGGCCGAGCGCGCGGAACGCCTGACTGTTCGCGAAACTGACGGGAAGGTCGTTCACGTCCATCCCGCTGATGACGATGCGTTTGATCGCGGTCCGCGTCGCCGGCACCGCTTCGCCCGTCACCGCATCCAATATGGCGGGGGTGAAGGGCAGGCGGTTCTGGCGTTGCGACGCGACGAGTTTCTGCAAGGCAATATTGCCGACGCTGGTCTGGGCGCCGGTGTCGACGATGATGTCGACGCGCTTTCCATTGAGGCGCGCGTCGGACAGGATCAGCCGGCCGGCCATGTTGCGCGCGGTGACGACGATCGCGTCATCGTCGCGGATGATCGGGCGGGCGCGCTTGCGCGTTTCGAGGATCGACATGCTTTCCTTGCGGAAATCGATGAGAATGCGGCGTTCCTCGAGCATATCGACGCCGATCAGCCCCGCCGCGCCGATATGCCGGCCGAAAAAGGCGGGCGCCTCGACCGAGGCGAGATGCAGGTTCGACATTTGCAGCGCGGCGATGCGATAGCTCGGCACCATCGCCGAGCCGCCGATCGTCGCGAGCTTCAGCTTCGCGCCCTCGGCAAGCCCCAGCCGTTCGGCGAGCTCGCGTGCGATCACCGTCCGCTCGGCGCCGGTGTCGACGAGGAAGGAGAAGGGACCCTTGCCCCCAACCATGACCTTCACCGACATGCGCCGCGACGCATCAAGGTCGAACGGCTGGATATAGGGCACCACCGTCACCGGCGGTGCGACGGCGTCGCCGGCCGGGGCCGGAGCGGGGGGCGGATCGGCGGGCGCCGGGGTCGCACCGATCAGCGCGGGGGCGGCGAGCAGCAGCGCGAACAGGACGGACCGCCGGATAGCTTGGGTCATCGCTGGCATCCTCATTATGTTTAGGCGTAATCTACGCCTCATCGGGCCGCGCAGCAAGCGAAACGCCGGTCATCGGTCGAGGCGCATCGCCCGTTCGGCGAGTGTGTCGGCCAACTCGCCCAGCAGCGCGTCGTCGATATCGGCCGCGGCGACATTCTCGCGCCCGATCAGCACGAGCACCGGGATCGCGAGCGGGCTGATCCGGTCGAGCCGCCGGTGCAGCATCGTCCCCGCCGCGCGGTCGAGCAGGTCGCCGAGGCGCGCGACGTCGGTCAGCCGCTCGCGCGCGTCGGCCCATGCGGCCTCGAGCAGCAGATGATCGGGCTCATATTTGCGAAGCACGTCGAAAATCAGGTCGGTCGAAAAGGTCACCTGCTTGCCCGTCTTGCGCTTGCCCGGGTGTTGGCGCTCGATCAGCCCACCGATCACCGCGACCTCGCGAAAGGCGCGCTTCAACAGATGCGACCGTTCGACCCATTCGATGAACTCCTCCGACAGGATCTCGGCATCGAACAGATTCTGCGGATGCACCACGGGCCGCAGCGACCAGATCGCGATCGCATAATCCGACGCGACGAAACCCAGGGGCTGCAACCCCGCGCGCTCCATCCTTTTGGTGATCAGCATGCCCAGCGACTGGTGCGCGTTCCACCCCTCGAACGGATAGCAGACGAGATAATGATTACCCTCGTGCGGGAAGGTTTCGACAAGCAATTCGCCGGGGCGCGGCAGCGCCGATCGCAGCGCCTGCATCTCCAGCCAGAAACGCACATCCTCGGGAAAGCGCCGCCAGCTCGCCGGATCGGCGAGGAAGGTGCGCACGCGGTCGGCGAGCCGCGTCGAGATCGCAAGGCGCGCGCCCATATAGCTCGGGATGCGCGCGGGGCGCGTCGTCGCGCGCACGATCAGGTCGGTGTCGCGGATCGACTCGACCTCGAGGCTCAGGCCGGCGAAGGCGAAAGTGTCGCCGGGCGACAGCGTGCTCGCGAAATATTCCTCGACCTTGCCCAGCCGCCGGCCGTTTTTGAACCGCACATCGGCCATTGGAGCTTCGACGATGATTCCCGCGTTGAGCCGGTGCTGCGCGGCGAGGCGCGGATGCGCGATCCGCCAGCCGCCCTGCCCATCGGGCGCGAGGCGGCGAAAGCGATCATAGCTTTTGAGCGCATAGCCGCCGTCGCGCACGAAGCCGAGCAGCCGCGCGAAGGTCGGCGCGTCGATCCATTGGTACGGCGCCGCCGAGCGGATTTCGGCGAGCAGCGCATCCTCCTTGAACGGCGCGGCGCAAGCGAGCGCCATCACATGCTGCGCGAGGACGTCGAGCGCGCCGGGGCGGAAGCGGTCGGCGTCGCGCTCACCCGCCTCGACCGCGTCGAGCGCCGCGCGCGCCTCGAGATATTCGAAACGGTTGCCCGGCACGATCAATGCCTTGCTCGGCTCGTCGAGCCGGTGGTTGGCGCGACCGATGCGCTGGAGCAGCCGCGACGATCCCTTCGGCGCCCCCATCTGGATCACGCAATCGACGTCGCCCCAGTCGAGCCCGAGATCGAGGCTCGACGTCGCGACGAGCGCGCGCAGCCGCCCTTCGGCCATCGCCGCCTCGGCGCGCAGCCGCGCCTCGCGGTCGAGGCTGCCGTGGTGGATCGCGATCGGCAGCGACAGGTCGTTGACCTTCCACAGCTCCTGAAAGATCAGTTCGGCGAGCCCGCGCGTGTTGCAGAAGATGATCGTCGTGCGGTTCTTCGCGACCTCGTCCATCACCTGATGCACCGCATAGCGCCCCGAATGCCCCGCCCACGGCACGGCGCCCTCGGGCAGCAATATGGCGATATCGGGCTCGGCGCCCGCCTCGCCCTCGACCAAAGTCACCGCGCTGGCGTCGCCATCGGGCGCCAGCCAGCCGCGATAGGCACTGGTATCGGCGATCGTCGCCGACAGGCCGACGCGGCGCAACCCCGGCGCGATCGTCTGGAGCCGCGACAGCGCGAGGCTGAGCAGGTCGCCGCGCTTGCCGGGCGCAAAAGCGTGGATCTCGTCGATCACCACCGTCTTGAGGTCGGCGAACATCGTGAAACTGTCGGGATAGGACAGCAAAAGCGACAGCGATTCGGGCGTCGTCAGCAAGATGTTCGGCGGCCGGCTGCGCTGGCGCGCCTTTTTGTCGGACGATGTGTCGCCGCTGCGGCTCTCGACGCTGATATCGAGTTCCATCTCGGCGATCGGGCCGAGGAGGTTGCGCTCGACGTCGGCCGCGAGCGCCTTCAGCGGCGACACATAGAGCGTGTGCAGCCGGTCGGTCGGATGCTGCGCCAGATCGACGAGCGTCGGCAGAAACCCCGACAAGGTCTTGCCCGCGCCCGTCGCGGCGACGAGCAACGCGCTCTCGCCGCGCGTCCCCGCCGCGAGCATATCGGCCTGATGCCGCCTGAGCCGCCACCCGCGCGCGGCGAACCAGTCGGTGAAAGGGGCGGGGAGCGGCATGGGAGCGGTGTGGCGCTCCGCACGAGCAGCGGCAAGTCTTTCAAATCCCCCCATCGACTTGCGATGGGGGGGATCAAAGCCGTTTTGCTAAGTTCTCCAGCAACCCCCGCCAATATTCCCCCAGCCGCCGCTGGAACAGCATCAGCTCGAACCCGTGCCGCGCGACATGGTTTTGCGGGATGCCGTCCCAGCCGCGATGCTCGACCGTCACACGCGTTGCATTGCCCACCGCCTCGAACCGCACATCGACCTCGGTCGCCTGATCGGCCTTGAAACTCGGCAGCCGCCAGCCGAACGCCAGCCGCTCGCCCGGCAGCCAATGGCGGACCGCGCCAATCTCCCACTCCTCGCCGTCGTCGAAGCGCGTGATCAGCCGCCCGCCCGGCCCCGCAGGGTCAAAGCGCAGCACGCCATCGCCTTTGCGCGACAGCTGGAATAGCGGATGGCTCTTCCACCACATCCCGATATCGCGCGTGAAGGCGGTAAAGGCGACATCGGGCGCCACGCCGATACGCAAGGCGACGATCACCGCGGCGGTCATGCGCCGCCCTCGACGTGGCGTTTGAAGCCCGCGAGCTGGTGCGACCACAGCGCTTCGGTCTCGGCCAGCCATTGCTTGAGTTCGGCGGTCGCGCCGTCCTTCAGCGAATAGATGCGCACGCGCGCGTCGAAGTCGGGATGGCCGTCCTCGACGAGCCCGCCTTCTTTCAGCGCGCGCAAATGGCGGCTCATCGCGGGTGGCGCGAGGCCGAGTTCGCCCGCGAGTTCGCCCGCGCTGCGCGGACGCTCGCCCAGCAGTTCGATCGCGCGCCGCCGTTTCGGATCGGCGAGCGCGCCCAGCATCCGGTCGAGCGCGGCGCTCAATCGTCGAGCCGCGTCTTGGTCGTGAAGCCGCCCTCGGCGTCCCATTGTTCGGCGGTCTTCGCCTCGACCGTCACGCCAAAGGTCCAGATATGCCCCTCGGGATCCTTGGCGCGGTAGCTGCGGTCGCCGTAAAATTGCGTCTCGGGCTCGGCGATGATGTCGGCCCCCGCCGCGCGCGCCTTTGCGCAATGCGCGTCGATATCGTCGCCGACGTTCAGCTGGACATGCACCGATTGCGTGTTCTTGCCGCCGATCGATTTCGGACTCTTGTGATCGTCGGACCATTCATTGCCGACCATCACCACCGAATTGCCATAGCCCATTTCCGAATGCGCGAGGTTGCCCGCTTCGTCGAGCAGCACGAACAAGGGTTCGAACCCGAACGCCTCCTCCAGCCAGCGGAACGCCGCCTTGCTGTCCTGATAACTGACGGCGCTCGAAAGCCCCTTGCCGCGCGGATGATCGACCATCTTCCTTCTCCCGAGTCGCGTGAGTGATTTCCATTTCATAGAATATTTCTGCAAAAATGAAAATACATGCGTATGTGCGCGAAGATGCTAAAGTTGCGCGATGACCGAAAACCTCCGTATCCATATCGACGAAGCGATGACGCTGGCCGCCGCGCACCTCGGAAAAGGCCGCGTCGCCGACTATATTCCTGCACTCGCCAAGGTCGATCCGAACAAGCTCGGCTTCGCGCTCGCGCTTCCTGACGGCACCGTTCACACCTCGGGCGACGCCGACGAACCCTTCTCGATCCAGTCGGTGTCGAAGGTCTTCACGCTGGCGCTCGCACTGCGCCGCGTCGGCAGCGCGCTGTGGGACAGCGTCGGGCGCGAACCGTCGGGCAGCGCGTTCAACTCGATCGTCCAGCTCGAAAGCGAGCATGGCATTCCGCGCAATCCGCTGATCAACGCGGGCGCGCTCGCGACCACCGACCGGCTGATCGACGGGCGCAGCGGCGACGCGGTCGCGGGCGAGATCGTCGATTTCATGCGCGCACGCACGGGCGATGACGGCGTCGACATCGACTTCGACGTCGCCTCTTCGGAGTCCGAAACCGGCGCGCGCAATCGCAGCCTGTCGCACTTCATGGACGCGTTCGGAAATCTGAAGCACCCGGTCGAAACCGTCGTCGGCGTCTATTTCCGCCAGTGCGCGATCGCGATGTCGTGCCGTCAGCTCGCCCGCGCCGGGCTGTTCCTCGCGATGGAGGGCCGCGATCCGCTGACCGGCGAGCAGCTGATCGATCCGCACCGCGCGCGGCGCATCAACGCGATCATGATGCTGTGCGGTCATTACGACAATTCGGGCGAATTCGCCTTTCGCGTCGGCCTGCCGGGCAAGAGCGGGGTCGGCGGCGGCATCCTCTGCATCGCGCCGGGGCAGGGATCGATCGCGGTCTGGTCGCCCGCGCTCAACGAGGCGGGGACGTCACTCGCCGGCGCCGTCGCGCTCGAACATTTCGCTTATGCGGCGGGCTGGTCGGTGTTCGACTGATCCTCAGTCGTCGCTGAGCAGCGACAGCTTCACGCGCGCAGTGCCGCTGCGGTGCATGCCGATTTCGCGCGCCGCGGCGTGGCTGACGTCGATCACGCGGCCGCGCGCAAAGGGGCCGCGGTCGTTGATGCGGACGATCACGCTGTCGCCGTTCGAGGTGTTGGTGACGCGCACCCTGCTGCCAAAGGGAAGCGAGCGGTGGGCCGCGGTGAGTTGGCCGGGGTCGAAGCGTTCGCCGCTCGCGGTGCGGTTACCGGCAAGCTCGTTGCCGTAATAGCTCGCCATTCCGCCGCCGATTTCGGTTTCTGTTTCATCGACAATGTCGGCGATCGGATTGTCGGTGACTTCGACTTCTTGCGCCGCGGCCGAGACCGTGAGCAGAACCGGCATCATCATGGCAGAAAAGACCCGCATGACATCATCCCCTTGTCAGAGGAGG
>NZ_DATFFD010000233.1:0-70922 GCF_035250425.1 Sphingopyxis sp. | reverse complement strand
CATAGGCGCAGCAGCCCATCGCCATGCCGAGCCGCTCGCTGTTGAAATTGCGCATGATGCCGATGAAGCCGCCGTTCTCCGGACCGATCAGATTTTCGGCCGGAACGCGAACGTCGCTGAAATGGATCGCGGCGGTGTCGCTGCAGCGCCAACCCATCTTGTCGAGCCGCGTGCGCTCGACGCCGGGGCTGTCCATGTCGATCAGCAGCAGCGAGATGCCCGCGGCGCCCGGCCCGCCGGTGCGCACCGCGCAGGTCAGCCAGTCGGCGCGCATGCCGCTGGTGATGAACATCTTGCCGCCGTTGACGCTGTACGAATCGCCATCCTTGACCGCGGTGGTCTTGAGGTTTGCGACGTCGCTGCCGCCGCCCGCCTCGGTGATGCCGAGCGCGATGATTTTTTCGCCCGCGAGCACCGGCGGCGCGACGCGCTGTTTCAGCTCATCGGACCCGAGCGCAAGGATCGGCGGCAGGCCGATGCCGTGGGTCATCAGCGACGCACCGAGCCCGCCGGCGCCAACCGCGGCGAGTTCCTCGGTCAGCACGAGGCCGTGGAAATTGTCGAAGCCTTCCGAATGCCCGCCATATTGTTCGGGATAGCGCAGGCCAAGGATGCCGGCCTCCGCCGCCTTCTTGTGGAGTTCGCGCGGCAATTCGCCCTCGGCTTCCCAGCGGTCGATATGCGGCGCGATCTCGCGCGCGACGAAACGGCGGACGCTTTGCGCCAGCGCTTCGTGGGTTTCGTCATAATAGGGTGAGCGCGCGCGCCAGTCGTCGAAAGCTGTCATGGCGCGATGCTGCGCGGGGTTTACGCTTCCGTCAAGCAGGGCTTGCGCAGCGCTGACAAGGACTTAAGGTCGCGCGCCATGAACAAGCCCATCCTGCTCGCCGGCCTCGCCGCATTCGTCCTCCTGTCCACCCCTGCCGCCGCGCAAAAGTCGCCCGAGGCGACCGCCGAAGCCGCGCTGAAGAAGGCGCCGGTGTTCGACGGGCATAATGACGTGCCGTGGGAATTGCGCGGGCAGGTCGGCAATGTGATCAATGACTTCGACTTTCGCGACACCACCAAGCCCAAGCCCGACGGAACGGTGATGCACACCGACATCCAGCGCCTGCGCAAGGGGCATGTCGGCGCGCAATTCTGGTCGGTCTATGTGCCGTCGAACACGAATGAGCAGCAGGCGGTGCAGCAAACGATCGAGCAGATCGACGTCGCGAAGCGGCTGATCGCCCGCTATCCGAACGACCTCGGCTTCGCCTCGACCTCGACCGAGCTCGAAAGCCAAATGAAGGCGGGTAAGGTCGCCGGGATGCTCGGGATGGAGGGCGGCCAGTCGATCGGCTCGTCGCTTGCCGTGCTGCGCCAGCTCTATGGCATGGGCGCGCGTTACATGACGCTGACTCATGGCAAGACCACGCCGTGGGCCGACAGCGCGACCGATGCGCCGCAGCATGACGGGCTCACCGATTTCGGGCGCCGGGTCGTGCAGGAAATGAACCGCATCGGCATGATCGTCGATTTGAGCCATGTCAGCGAAGCGACGATGAAGGATGCGCTCGAAGTATCGAAGGCGCCGGTCATGTTCAGCCATTCGGGCGTCCGCGCGGTCAACGACCATCCGCGCAACGTGCCCGACAGCGTGCTGCCCGCGGTGAAAGCCAATGGCGGCGTCGTGATGGTCGTGCTCTATGCCGCCTTTCTCGATCCCAAGCTGCGCGCGCATGGCCTGTCGCGGACGGCGGAGAAGGCGCGGCTCGATGCGCTGTACGTCGGCAATCCCGATGCTGTCGCCCCGGCGCTGAAAGCGTGGGATGCGGCGAACCCGGCGCCGCAGACGCCGATCGGTATCGCAGCGGACCATATCGACCATATCAAGGCGACGATCGGCGTCGATCATATCGGGATCGGCGGCGATTATGACGGGATGGACGCGACCCCGGTGGGACTGGAGGATGTCACGGGCTATCCGCGGCTGTTCGCCGAACTCGCGCGGCGCGGCTATACGCAGGCCGAACTCGAAAAGATTTCGAGCGGCAACATGCTGCGCGTGCTGAAGGCGGTCGAAGCCTATGCGGCGAGCCAGAAGGGCCAGCCGCCGATCGAGACGCCGGTCGCGAAGTGAATAGCCCTCCCCCTTGATGGGGGAGGCAGCGAGACTTGGCGATGCAATCGCCTAGTCGCAGCGGAGGGGGTGCGTTGCGGCCCAGCTTTTGCCTGAGACTCACCCCCACCCAACCCTCCCCCCATCAAGGGGGAGGGCTTTTCCGGCGAAACGGCCAGTCGGTCGCGCCGCTTGCCCAGAGTGCCGACCAGATGATCAGCGGCTGCGCGGCGAGGCGCGGGCCGTGATACCACCAGCCGAGCGTATCGCCGCCGATCGCGACATTGGCGAGTGCGTGATGAAAATTGGCGGGCCAGACGCACAGCGCATAGAGCGCGAGGCCCCAGCCGGCCGCCTTGCGCGTCGCCGGGATCAGCAGCCCGACCGCACCCGCGATCTCGGCGATGCCGGTTGCCGCGACAACCAGCGCGGGCTGCGGCACCCACGACGGCGTGATCGCGAGGAAGGGCGCGGGGGCGATAAGGTGGCGATAGCCGGCGTAGCCATAGGCCAGCGCGAGCAGCCAGCGCAGCGCGGCGCGGACGGGTGCGGTCAACGGCCGAGCGCGGTCAGCATCGCCTCGACGCTGGTGAATTTTTCGCGCGGGCGGCCGTCGAGCGCGGCCGCAACCTCGGCCTCCTCGATCCGGCGCCAGTCGCGGAAGGTGACGGGGGTGACATCGCGGCTCGCGAGCAGCGCATCGAGCCCTGGGCGTCCCGCCTTGCCTGCGCCGCGGCCGATGTCCTCGAGCACCATTTCGCCGATGCGCGCGCCGTCGGGCTTGTTGGTGCCGATCGTTCCCGACGGCCCGCGCCGCGCCCATCCGACGGCGTAGAGACCGGGCAGGATGCGGCCCTCGTCGCTCGCGAAACGGCCGCGGCCATGCTCGTAAGGGACGCCGGGGATCGGCGGCGTCTGGTAACCGATACAGCTGATCACCAGCCCGGCATCGAGCGCATAGGTTTCGCCCGTGCCGTGGCTGGTGAGGTCGGCGTCGAGCGTCGTGCGTTCGACGATCACGCGCTGCACGCGGCCGTCGCCCTCGATTGCGACGGGCATCGCGAAGAAATCGAAGTCGATCGTCACCGGCTTGGCGACCGGGTTGGCGGCGAAGCTGCGCAAATGCGTCACCGATTTGCGCATCCCGGGTTCGAGCAGCGCATCGTCGCCCTCGGGCGGCAGGTCGGCGGGGTCGACGCGCGGGCTGGCGCGTTCGAGATGGCCGAGCTCGCCGAGCTCCTTCGGCGTCATCGCGATCTGGTGCGGGCCGCGGCGGCCGAGGATCTGGATATGGCGTACCGCGCTCCCGGCCAGCGCGTCGCGGGCGTGCGCGACGATGTCGCTGCCCGCGAATTCGCCCGGCGTCTTGGCGAGGATGCGCGCGACATCGAGCGCGACATTGCCGTTGCCGATCACCACGACGCCGGGGGCGCCCAGCGGCGGATTCAGATCGGCGAAGTCGGGATGGCCGTTGTACCAGCCGACGAAAGCGGCGCTGCCGATCACGCCGGGCAGGTCGGCGCCGGGGATGTCGAGCGGCCGGTCGTTGGGCGCGCCGGTCGCGAGGATGACGGCGTCGTAAAGCCCGGCGAGCTCGTCGATCGTCACGTCGGTGCCGACCGAAACATGGCCGACGAAACGGACATTGTCGGTGAGCGCGGTGCCCTCGTAGCGGCGCGACACCGCCTTGATCGACTGGTGGTCGGGCGCGACCCCGGTGCGGATCAGGCCATAGGGGACGGGCAGCCGGTCGATGACGTCGACTGCAATATCGTCCGCTTTCTGCAATGTTTCGGCTGTGTAATAACCCGCGGGGCCCGACCCGACGATCGCGACATGACGCATCAACCCACTCCTTCGGGTGTCCGCGCGGGCGCGCGGCCCCTATCTTGTTATGCGGACGATGCTAGCGGCGAAATGCGTCAGGGCAAGCGGACTTGTTCGGGCGCGCGAACCGGCCTTGACAGGGGACCCGTGCAGTCATATCTGGCCCGCCTCTGCTGCCCTGTCGTCTAATGGTAAGACTGCGGTTTCTGATACCGCCTATCGAGGTTCGAATCCTCGCGGGGCATCCAGAGCTTTCCCTTCGTTCCCAAAAAATCTCTTCTCTTCGCATCCACTGGCGTGCGTCGTGCCGTCCAGTCCATGACCGGCCGCTGCGCCGGTCCGGGCGGCGGCGTCGCGCGGCGGTTGATTTGGCTCCCCGGTGCAGATCATCCCCGCCTTGCCGGAGGCCGCCGCCTGTGGTTTCACCATGCCGAGCGGCATGAAGGAGAGATAAGTCGATGGACCTGATGATCACGACGGCCGCTGTGGCCGCAGCCGCGGCGCCCGCGGTGCCGCCCGCCGCAACGGTGACGGTGCCCGTTACGGCCGCCCAATCGATCAGCCCGGCCGACGTCGCCGCCTATATCGACCCGCGCGACATCGCCTCGTTCATGCCCGCGCCGCCGCCGACCACCGAACTCGTCGCGCTCAGCAATGATTTTTTCGGCTGGCTCGAAAATATCACGATGGTCGCGCTCTTCGTTATCGGCTTCTTCCTGCTCGCGCGGCTGCTCCACGCATGGATGCTCCACCGCTCGATCCGCCGCGCGCTCGAGGCCAAATCGGATGCCGTCGGACCGTTGATCGACAAGCTCAACAAGCCCTATGAGCATCTCGGCCCGCAGAATGCCGGCGAACCGTCCGGCGGCGACGACCGCAACGCGCTGGTGCTGCTCGCGATCGGCCTCGCGATGGCGGGCTTCGGGCTGATCCAGGGCAATGAGCAGCTGATCCGCATTTCGTCGGGCGCCGCGCTCTTCCCCGCCTTTGTCGGCATCGCGCTGCTCGTCCGCCGCCGCCTCGCGCGCGCTGCGGCCCTTGAGGAGCGCGCCGCTGCGTGATGGGGCGAGCGCCGATGAGGATTGGGCCCTCAACCAGCGTGTCGCGGGGGGAGATCGCGCCGCTTTCCAGCTCCTCGTGCTGCGGCACGAGGGACGGTTGCGCGCTTTCCTGTCGCGTGCCGCCGGGTGCGATGCCGACGATCTGGCGCAGGAAGCCTTTGTCCGCGCGTGGCAGCGCGCGGGCGAATATCGGGGGAAGGGGAGTTATGCGGCGTGGGTCATGGGGATCGGCTGGCGGCTGTTCCTCGACCAGCGGCGCACCGCGCGGCGGCGCGAGGGACTCTTGGGACGCGAGGAGATTGCAAGTTCGACCGATCCGCGTCCGGCGAGTGACGCCGCGATCGACGCCGGCCGGCTGCTTGGCGCCTTGTCGCCGCAGGAGCGCGCCGCGCTTACCCTGTGTTTCGGCCACGGCTGGTCGCATGGCGAGGCGGCCGCGATCATGGGCTTGCCACTCGGCACGCTCAAATCGCTCGTCTTGCGCGGGCGGGCAAAGGCGCAGAAGATGATCGGCGAAGGAGCGGACGCATGACGGCGCCGGACGATCGGGACATCGACGCGATGCTGGCCGCGATGCTGGCGCCGCCCGCGCGGCCGGGCGATCGCGGCTTTGCGGTGGGAGTCGAGCGCGCGATCGATGCGCAGGCGGCCTATGCCCGCGCGCGGCGGCGCTTCTGGCGCAGCTTCGCGTTCGAGGCGCTGGCGATCGGCGCGCTGCTCGCGGCGCTGTGGCTCTTGTCGTCGGCGCCTTTGCTCGCGCCGCTCGCCGGGGCGGGGCATTGGGGGCTCGCCCCGCCGCTGCTGCTCATCCTGCTGCTCTGGTTCGGGACGCAGCGCTGGCGGCAGGCCTAGCTGGCGGGAACGTCCTCGCCGTCGATGCCCTGATATTTGAGCTGGAGATAGCGTTCGCGCGTCGCGAGCTTGTCGAGTTCGCCCGCCGCGAGGCTTCGCGCGGCGTTGCCAATCTCGCTTTCGAGCATCTTCAGCCCGCCGACAAGCGTCTCGTCGGGTGTGCGCCCGGCGTGCGCTTCGGTGCGGAGGCCTGCGGGAATGCGCTGATAACCCGCGACGAGTTCGGGCAAATCCTCGCCGACGAGTTTGCGGATGTTCGCCGCCGCCGGACTCGCCGCGTCGAGCGTCTGGAGCTGCGGCGCGAGCAGGTCGAGCTGGACGCCGATGCCGTCGACGAGCTGGCGTGCCGGGGCAGGGAGCGCGGGGCGCTGCGCCTCAAGCCAGATTTCGGTGCGGCCGGCGAGCTGCTTGAGGTCGGCCTTGGGCAAATCGGCCTGGCGCGGCTCGGGGAAGGGCGAGCGCCCGAACAGCACCGCGACCCCGATCAGCAGGATGAACAAAGCGAGCAGCCCGGTGAAGCCGAGCGGCTGGATCAGCGCGCCGAACACCGCGGCGCCGATCAGCACGATCCCGCCCGCGATCAGCACGCGGCCAAGCTTCTTATAGAGATGCTGGCGGCGCAGCGCGACGCTCTTGGTGCCGATCGGGCGGCGGCGTTCGCGCGACCGTTCGATCGCGGAGGCGGCCGTAACCCGGATCTTGTCGACTTCGCTCATACTCATATTTTAGCCTTCGAGCGATGCGAGCGGGCTGTCGGCGCCGCCGACGCTCGCCTGCGCCTGGCTCGCGCCCTCGGCGCGCGCGATATAGCCCTTCGACTTGGCGACTTCGCCCTCGAGCGTCGTCACCGTCGTCTTCATGCTGTCGAGCGCCTTCAGCTTGAAGGTGTCGATCGCGTCCATCGTGTCATAGATATTCTGGAACGCGCGCTGGAGCGTTTCCATCGGGATCGTGCTCGACGCCGCTTGCTCGTGGATGCGCGCGGTGTTGTCCTTGAGCATCTTCGACGTGCCGTCGATGATGTTCGCGGTCGTCGTGTTGAGCGCGGTGATCTGTTCGAGCACCAGCTTCTGGTTCGTCATCGCCTGCGCGACGGTGATCGCGGTCTTGAGCGCACCGACGGTCGTGGTCGAGGCGCGGTCGACGCCTTTCACCAGCTCGACATTATTCTTTTTGACGAGATCGAGCGCGAGATAGCCCTGCACCGTCACCGCCATTTGCGTGAGCAAATCCTGGCTCCGTTGGCGCGCGTAGAAAAGCGCATTTTCGCGCAGCACCTTCGCCTTCGCCGGATCGACGCCGTCGAGTTCGGCTGCCTTGGCTTCGAGCTTTTCGTCGAGCGTGCCCGCGATGTGGACCATCTGTTCCAGCTTGCCCATCGCTTCCCACAGCTTGCGCCGTTCGACGTCGATCGCGGCATTGTCCATCAACAGCTCGTCCTTGCCGTTCGACAGCGCGGTGAGGACGCCCGAGATATGCGACTGAGCCGAGCGGTACTGGGCGAAATAATTGGTGACGCTGCTGCCGAACAATTTGTCGAGGAAACCGCGCTTGGACAGCAATTTGCCGTTCGCCGATGGGTCGAGCCGCTCGACGGTGTTGCGCAGTTCGATCAGGTTCATCCCGATGTCGGTGTCGCGGTCCATCGCCTTGATCGGGCGGTCGAGGAAGCGGTTCGACTGGTTCGCCGCCTCCAGCATTTCCTTGCGGCCCATGTTGGTGATCTGGTCGACCTTCTGGCCGAAGGCGGGCGAATTGACGTCCTGCGCGACCAGATCGTCGATGAAACCGTCGACGCGTTCCTCGAGCTTCGATTTCTGCTCGGTCGACAGCGGCACCAGGCCGGCGGCCTTTTCGGGCGCGACCGCGGGCACCGGATCGGGCGGGGTCAGCTTCAGCTCGTCGGTCGCGGTTGCCGTCGCGGTTTCGTTGCTCATTCGTCTTCCTTCCACCCCCCAAAGTGACCCTGGGGCCACTGCCTATATGGCATGCGTATCTGTGTTATTCAAGCACCACACCCTGTCCCGACCGCAGCACCGGCGCGATCCATGCGGACAGGATCAGTTGCGCCATATGATAGACGAGGATCGGAACGAGCACCATGCCGGCGATGGCGGGCGGGAAAAGCGTCGCGGCGAGCGGCGCGCCGACCGCGATGCTCTTTTGCGCGCCCGAAAACAGCAGCGTGATGCGGTCGGGCCGCGCGAGCTTCAACAGCCCCCCGAGCGCCCAGGCGCCGCCGAAGGAGAGCGTAAGCAGCATCGCGACCGCTGCAAGCACGATGGCGATCTCGCGGCCGTCGAGCAGGCTCCAGATCCCCGCGACGACCGCGGCCGAGAAAGCGACATAGACCGCGATCGCGATCGCGGTGCGATCCATCAAGGTCGCGAGGCCGCGATGCGCGAGCACCCACGGCCGCAGCCGGCGCTGGACGAGCTGCCCGGCAACGAAAGGCACGAGCAGGATCGAGACGATACGGAGCACCGCCTCGCCATGGATCTCCCCCGCGCTTCCAGCGAGCAGAGCGAAGAGCAGCGGCGAGAGCGCGACCCCGCTGAGGTTGAGCAACGCCGCCGCGACGACGCTCGCCGCGACATTGCCGCCCGCGAGGCTGCTCGCCGCGGTCGCCGACTGGACGGTCGAGGGCAGGATGCCGAGAAAGAGGAAACCGAGCGCGAGCGTCGCGGGGAGCAGCGGCGCGGTCGCCGCCTGCGCGGCGAGGCCGAGCAGCGCCATGAAGCCGAAACAGAAAAAGAGCGCGCCTCCCTGCAGCTTCCAGCCCAGGATGCCGTGAAGGACCTCTTCGCGCGGCAGGCGCACGCCGTTGAGGAAGAAGAGAAAGACGATCGCCGCGGTCGACAGCGCACTCGCGATCGGCACCGCCGCGCCGCGCACCGGCAGCAGGCTCGCGAGCAGGATCGTCGCGAACAGCACGGGGACGAAGCGGTCGGGGAAGATGCGGGCCAGCATTGGGAGAAGCGATGGCGCTATCCCGCCGCGTTGGCAAGCCATCGGGTCCAATCATTCCGTTCGCATCGAGCGAAGTCGAGATGCCCCGAAGGCGCGCGTTGACGAGGGGTGTCTCGACTTCGCTCGACACGAACGGAAACGGGATTATGCAGACGCAATGGCCCATATCCTGATCCTCGCCGCGCTCCCCGAAGAGGCCGACGCGCTGTTTCCCGGCACCGGGGAATGTGTCGGCGGGCTGTTCGCCGAACGGCGACTGGCGATCGCCGGCCACAGCCTCGTCATTGCGACGTGCGGGCTTGGTAAGGTCAACGCCGCGCTGTGTGCGGGCGCGTTGGCGGGCGATGCCGATATGCTGTTGATGACCGGCACCTGCGGCTCGCTGGGCGCGGCGCCAGGGGCTTATTGGCTCGCCGAGGCGTTGCAGCATGACTATGGCGCCAGTCAGCCCGGCCTGTTTCGCCGCTACCGCGCGGGCGAATGGCCGATCGGCGAGGCCGGCCCAGAAACAGATGGGGCGCATTTTTCGGCGATGCCCGACCCCGGCCTCGGGCTGCCGCATGCGCGCATCGCGAGCGGCGACTCTTTTATCGCGTGCCCCGACGCAGCCGCCGATCTCGCCAGCCTCGGTGCGACGCTCGTCGACATGGAGGTCGGCGCGGTGGCGCAGGTCGCGGCGCGGCTGGGCAGGCCCTGGGCGGCGATCAAGGCGGTCACCGACGAGGCGAACGGCGACAGCGCGGGCGATTTTCACGCCAATCTCGTCCGTGCCGCGCGCGTCGCCGGGCAAGCGGTCGAGCGGCTGATCGCGATGATCTGACCCTCGCTTCATCGTTCCGCGGGGGCCGCGTTTGTGGTAAGCTGGCGCCCGTATCGACCGCGGGAGAGACTCGTCATGCGCTATCGATCTTCACTATCCATCGCCGCGGCCTGCGCGATCTTCGTCGCGCCGCTCGCTTTCGCGGCGGGAGGCGGCGGAGGCGGCGGCAGCGCGCCGCCGAGCCAGAGCAGCTACGACCCGACGGCCGACTACAAGAAAGGCGCCGACGCCTTCGCCGCGGGCAAATATGACGAGGCGGCGAAGGCCTTCAAAAAGGTCGTGTCCGCGGTTCCAAAAAACCCGCAGGCCAATTATCTGCTCGGCGCGAGCTATATGGCGCAGGGCGATTTCTCGCGCGCGGTGAAGCCGCTCGAAGCCGCGGTGCGCTATGACGGAAAGATGGTCGACGCGCGCCGCGACCTCGGCATCACGCAGGCGAAGCTCGGCAAGGCCGAAAAGGCCGGCGAGCAGCTCGCGGCGCTCAAGGCGATGCAGCAAGGGTGCGCCGGGACGTGCGCCGATTCGGCGAAGCTCACCGACGCGATCGCCAAGCTGGAGGCGGCGGTCGCCGCGGGCCCGCAGGCGCAAAATGCGGCCGTGCCCGAGGTGCGGCTCGCCGCGGCAGAGACGCTCGATGCGACCTATGTCGCCGCCGTCGGCCTGATCAACGAGCATCGCTACGAAGCCGCGATCGCGAAGCTCGACGCGGCGCTGTGGGCGGCGGGACCGCATCCCGATGTGCTCACCTATCTGGGTTTCGCGAACCGCAAACTGAAACGCTATGACGCGGCCGAGGCCTATTATCGCGAGGCGCTCGCCATCGCGCCGGCGCATCGCGGCGCGCTCGAATATTATGGCGAGTTGAAGCTCGAACGCGGCGACGTCGCGGGCGCCAGGGCACATCTGGCGAAGCTCGAGGCGATCTGCGGTTTCGGCTGTCACGAAGTCGACGAGCTGAAGCGCTGGATCGCCACGGCGCGCGCATCCGCAAGCTGATCGCGTTCGCGGCGCTGCTCCTCGGCGTCGCGGCGACGCCGGGCAGCGCGCCACCGGCGTTCGAGCAATTGCGCTGGACCGCGCCGGGGTCCGAACAGGCGCTCTTATCGGAGCAACCGGCGACCTGTCTTGCGAGCGACACGCCGCTCGTCCGCGGCGGCCGCGCCTTGTTCGGGACACCGACCTTGCTCGGCGGACAGGCGGCGAAGGCGGGTCTGAGCTGCGCGAGTTGCCATATCAACGGGCGCGATAACCCGCATTTCCTGCTCGCGGGTGTGTCGGCGGCGGCGGGAACCGCCGACGTCACGAACAGTTTTTTCAGCGCGGCGCGCGGCAATGGGCGCTTCGACCCCGTCGTCATTCCCGACCTCGCGATGCCCGGAAAGGTTGCGCGCGATCCCGATACACATGCGCTCGAAGGCTTCATCCATACCCTGATCGTCGAGGAATTTGGCGGGCAGGAACCGACTCCGGCGATGCTCGACGCGCTGGCCGCCTATGTTCGCGCGGTGCGGCCGTGCCCGGTGGAAACGAAGGCCTCGCGGCGGCTCGGCGATCAGCTTGCGGCCATCGACGACGGTGTCGCGGGCGCAGAGCTGATGGCGGAGCGCGCCGACCCGCAAGGCGCGCGGCTGGCGATCGCATCGATGCGCCATCAACTCGGACTGATCGCCGAACGCTATTCCGGGCCCCGATTGGCGCGCGAGCGCGAAGGCCTGCTCGCCGCATCGCGCGCGTTGCAGGCGATCGGCGAAGACGACGCCGCGCGGATCGGACCGGCGCTCGCGCGCTGGAAAGGCGATTTCGACACAGGGCTGGCAAAACGGCTGCGCCGCGCCGAGGGGCGTTCACTGTACGACACGAACCGGCTGGCGAAATCGCTGCGCTAGTTCGCGCCATCGGCAATCATGTTGCGCCGCAGCACCCATTCTGTTAGGGGCGCGGCGTTTCGCGGCGCTCCGGGCGCTGCCCCCTTCCATCAAGGCTCTTCCGCATGTCTTTGCGCAATATTGCGATCATCGCCCACGTCGATCATGGCAAGACCACCCTCGTCGACCAGCTTTTCCGCCAGTCGGGCACCTTCCGCGACAACCAGCGCGTCGAAGAACGCGCGATGGATTCGAACGATCTGGAAAAGGAACGCGGGATCACGATCCTTGCGAAATGCACCAGCGTCGAATGGGGCGAAGGCGCCGACCTGACGCGCATCAACATCGTCGACACCCCGGGTCACGCCGATTTCGGCGGTGAGGTCGAGCGCATCCTCAGCATGGTCGACGGCGTCATCCTGCTCGTCGACGCCGCCGAAGGCCCGATGCCACAGACCAAGTTCGTCACCGGCAAGGCGCTCGCGCTGGGCCTGAAGCCGATCGTCGTCGTCAACAAGATCGACCGCAGCGATGCGCGCGCCGCCGAAGTGCTCGACGAGGTTTTCGAGCTGTTTCTGACGCTCGAAGCCAATGACGACCAGCTCGACTTCCCGATCCTCTACGCCTCGGGCCGCGGCGGCTATGCCTCGGAAAGCCCCGAAGCGCGCGAAGGCACGCTCGAGCCGCTGTTCAAGACGATCGTCAGCCACGTCCCGACCCCGGGCCTGCCCGAAGACGGTCCGTTCACCTTCCTCGCGACCCTGCTCGACCGCGACAATTTCATCGGCCGCATCCTGACCGGCCGCGTCCAGTCCGGGACGATCAAGGTCAACCAGCCGATCCACGCGATCGACATGGACGGCAAGATCATCGAAACCGGCCGCGCGTCGAAGCTGCTCGCGTTCCGCGGGCTCGAGCGCGTTCCCGTCGAGGAAGCGCGCGCGGGCGACATCGTCGCCATCGCGGGCCTCGCGCAGGCGACCGTCGCGAACACGATCGCCGACACCAGCGTCAGCGAGCCGATCGCCGCGCAGCCGATCGATCCGCCGACGCTGTCGATGCGCTTTGCCGTGAACGATTCGCCGATGGCGGGCCGCGAAGGCAGCAAGGTGACGAGCCGCATGATCCGCGACCGCTTGTTCCGCGAAGCCGAAACCAATGTCGCGATCCGCATCACTGAAAGCGCCGACAAGGACAGCTTCGAAGTCGCGGGCCGCGGCGAGCTTCAGCTCGGCGTGCTCATCGAAACGATGCGCCGCGAAGGCTTCGAACTCGGCATCAGCCGCCCGCGCGTCCTTTATGGCGAGGACGAGGCCGGCAAGCGCACCGAACCGTATGAAACCGTCGTCATCGACGTCGACGACGAACATAGCGGCACGGTTGTCGAGAAGATGCAGGTCCGCAAGGCCGACCTCACCGACATGCGTCCGTCGGGCGGCGGCAAGACGCGCATCACCTTCAGCGGCCCCTCGCGCGGCCTCATCGGCTATCATGGCGAATTCCTGTCCGACACGCGCGGCACCGGGATCATGAACCGCCTGTTCGAAAAATATGGCCCGTACAAAGGCAATATCGCGGGCCGCCAGAACGGCGTGCTGATCTCGAACGGCAATGGCGAAGCGGTTGCATACGCCTTGGGCCCGCTCGAAGAGCGCGGCATCCTCTTCGTCTCGCCCGGCGAAGCGCTCTATGAGGGCATGATCATCGGCGAGAATGCGAAGCCCGACGACCTCGAAGTCAACCCGATGAAGTCGAAGCAGCTGACGAACTTCCGTTCGACGGGCAAGGACGACGCGATCCGCCTGACCCCGCCGAAGCGCATGACGCTCGAACAGGCGATCGCCTATATCGACGACGACGAAATGGTCGAAGTGACCCCGAAGAATATCCGCATCCGCAAAGCGCTGCTCGACCCGCACGAGCGCAAGAAAGCGTCGCGCAAGAAGGAAGCGGCGTAACAATTCGCGCCCTCCCCCTCAGGGGAGGGCGCCCGCATATTGTCTTTGCTGACTTCCCTGTTTTCGTCATGCTGAACTCGTTTCAGCATCCATGGCCCGCTCTCTCGTTCGGCGCTGCGGTGCCGTACAGGGCAGGCCATGGACCCTGAAACACGGACAAGGGGAGCGGGGCAAATGCGAGGAGCGACGCCGTGACCCGCCTCATGCTGTTCAACAAGCCCTACGGCGTCCTCTCCCAATTCACCGACCGCGGGACGGAGACGGCGCGCGCGACGCTGTCCGATTATATCGACGTGCCCGGCGTCTATCCCGCCGGCCGGCTGGATCGGGACAGCGAAGGCCTGCTGATCCTGACCGGCGACGGCGCGTTGCAGGCGCGCATTTCGTCGCCGAAGCACAAGACGCCCAAAACCTATCTGGCGCAGGTCGAGGGCGAGCCCGACGAAGCCGCGCTCGATGCGCTCCGCCGCGGCGTCACGCTGAACGACGGCATGACGCGCCCCGCGACGGCCCGCCGTATCGACCCGCCCCTGCTGTGGGACCGCGACCCGCCGGTGCGCTACCGCAAGAGCGTTCCGGACAGCTGGATCGAGCTGACGATCACCGAAGGCCGCAACCGCCAGGTTCGCCGCATGACCGCGGCGGTCGGCTATCCGACGTTGCGGCTGGTGCGCTGGCGGATCGGGGGGTGGGAGCTTGGCGCGCTGGCGCCGGGGGAATGGCGCGAGGCCGGGTGAAAGGTCCGCGCGCAATTTCGTCGTCGAACGGCGGCGTACTTGTCAAAGGCCCGGCGCCCCATTATCCGTCGCGAACCTGGCCCCGGGCACCGCAACCGGCGGATGCCGCCACCAAAGATTGTTTCAGCTGAGCCCTGTTCCAGCCACTCCCTATGTCGAACAGCTCAGCATCGGGGCGGGGCGCCGCACGCTTGCCATAAGCCTGGCGGTTCTGATCCCCGCGCTCCTGCTGCTCTTGCTGCTCACCTTTGGCTTTGAAGCGGAGCCCGACTATCGGGAGGCGCGCGTCAGCGCGGTGAGCCTCGAGGCCAGCCAGATTTCGGAGGAAGCGCCCAAACCAAGCAGCGCGAAGCGCGAGCAGACCGAAGAGCAACCCGTGCCGCCCCAGCCGGCAACCGAAGAGCCGCTGCCCCCGCGCGCCGTGGAACCAAAGGTTCCGCCAATCATGAAGACGCCGGCCGAACAGCCGCCAGCGCCGGCGCTTCCCCCGACTCCCGTTCGTCCCCCAAGCGGGAAGGTCTATGGGCCGCCCAACACCGGCGGTTCGTCCGCCTCGCGCGATACGGAACGCGTGGGAACGGCTCCCAATGGCGAGCCGCTCTATGCGGCCGCCTGGTATCGCGAGCCGCGAGACGACGAGCTTCGCGGCTATTTGTCGACCGCCAGCGGACCCGGCTGGGGATTGATCGCTTGCCGCACCGCGCCCGGTTATCGCGTCGAGGATTGCGTCGGGCTCGACGAATATCCGAACGGATCGCAGATCAATCGCGCGGTGCTCGCCGCGGCGTGGGCGTTCCAGGTACGGCCGCCGCGGCTTGGTGGACGTCCGCTGGTGGGCGCCTGGGTCCGGATCAGGATCGATTACGGGATCAAGCGGCGATAGGGCTGGGCGGGGCTGTCACGGCATGGTGCCCGATGCTCAGCAGGGGCCGTCACCGGCGCGGCGCGCCGCGCTTCGTGGCCATTCTTCGGCCGTATTTCGGGGCGAGGATCGGGTTTCAGGGAGGGGCATCGAATGACCATGAAATCCATCGCCGCATCGCTCGCGCTGCTGTCCTGCTGCGCGTCGCCGCTAAACGCCCAGACGATCGACGGCAGCGCACCGATGAACGGCGCCGGACCGGTCGCGACGGGAGGTTTCGTCGGTGCGCGCCTGCGCATCCCGCTCGGCGGAACGAAAAGTGACGAGGCAAGGAAGTTTCGCGTGGGCCTGACGGTGGCGCCGATGCAGCGGAGCGACGGGGTGGGGCTGAAAGGACCCGCGTGGCGCATCGGCGAGGGGCTCGAGTTCGGTTTTCGGGCGACGAGCGATCGCCGCAAATCTCGCTCGCCGGGCAGCGGCTGACGCCGGCGCGTTATGCGCCCGGCCGGTCGACGCCGGCGAAGGGGCGCCGCAATATGTCCGACGCGGGAACCGTGGCGGCGGTCGTGGGCGGCCTCGCGATCCTCGCGGGGGTCGGGCTGCTCGTCGCCCTCGATGCATCGGACGACCCCGACCGCTGCTGCGAATAGCCGCGGCGGCCGGACTGGGGGGCGTCGCGGCCCGAAGCGGCAGTGCAAGGACGCTCTTCGCAACAAGCCTCATATCCTTCCCCCATCGAGGGGGAAGGATAGTGGGTCCGATCAGAACTTCAGGCGCGCCCCGACATAGAATTGGCGGCCATTGTCATAGATCGCGCGCGGGCGGTCGCGGCTGCCCGAATATTGCTCGATCTTCTCGTTGGTCAGGTTGATCGCGTCCGCCGTCAGCGCGATATTGTCGGTGATGTTGACGCTGACCGACGCATCGAGCGACGACAGCGCGGCCTGATTGAGCGGCGCCGCGCGGTCGATATCGATGAAGAATTTCGACCGGTAGTTGTACGAGAGCCGCGCGCTGACGAGGTCGTTTTCATAATAGCCGGTCAGGTTGAGCGAGTGTTTCGAATTGCCCGGGATCGGATCGCCGTTGTTCGCCTTGGCGTCGGAATAAGTGTAGTTCGCCACCATACCGAAGCCGCCCCAGATCGGGCGCGACACCTGGAATTCGAAACCCTGGTTGCGCCCGCCGTCGCCGTTGCTGCGGCGGTTGATCTGATAGGGGCAGTTGAACAGGTTCGGATTGGCGCCGCCCGCCGCGACGCAGCCCGCGGGCTGCGAACCCGGCACGAAGACGCTCGGCAGGATCTCGGTCGAGGTCGTGTTGACAATGTACGACTGGATATCCTTGTAGAAGGCGGCGAGCGCGACGATCGTCTCGCGATCGGGATACCATTCGATCGACAGGTCATATTGGTTGGCGCGGTACGGATCGAGGTTCGGATCGCCGCCGCGGCCGGTGAGCAAGGTGCCGTTGAGGTCGACGCCCGGGGTGATGTCGACGAAGTCGGGGCGCGTCACCGTCTTGCCCGCGGCGAAGCGCAGCACGACCTGGTCCGACAGGTCGACCGACAGGTTCGCGCTGGGCAGGATGTCAGTGTAGGAGCGTTTCGCCCGCGATGGAGTGAAGCCGCCGAACGGATTGGTGAATTGGGGGTTCGCGCCGCCGATGATGAAGCCGTCCGACGTCTGCTTGGTCTCGATCACGCGCACGCCGACATTGCCGCGCCAGCCGTCGCCGCCGAATTTCGCGAGGCCGTAGCCGCCATAGGCTTTTTCGTTGATCGAATAAGTATTGCCGGGAACGAGGAAGCGGTCGGTGCCGGGCGCGGTCTGCGACCCATAGATCTGGCGCAGCTTGGCGGGATCGACGCGCCAATAATCGCGGAGCGTGCCGGGCGACGCGATATTGTCGAGGAAGTCGCCGGGCATCCCGCTGCCGGTCGCGAAATCGGCCGAGGTGCAGGGAACGCCGCCGCAGCGCAGGCCGGGGGTGAAGACGCCGCCATTGGTCGCGAAGCGTTCGGCGACGCGGTCATGGTCGGTATATTTGACCCCGAATTTGAGCGCGGTCATCGGACCCCACTCGACCTCCTTTTCGACGTCGAGATAGAAATATTTCTCCTCATCGTCGTTGGTGACCGACTGCATGCGCGCGAAGTCGGGGCGGATGCCCGCTGGGTTGAGCGGGTTCGGGTTGGAGAAGCTGACTTCGGGGCGGCCGCTGCGCAGGTCGTAGCTGAACGCGCCGGGTCCCGCGAACTCGATGAAATTCTCGTTGCTCGTGTCGCCGTTGGCCTTGGTCCAGCCGACCTTGAAATGCACCGAAAGGCTGTCGACGGGGCGCCAGGTGAGGTCGAAGTCGGCCGAGACGGTCTTGGCGACCGCCGCCCGGTCGATCGCGTCATAAACGACCCCGAAGCCCTGCGTGCCGCCGGCGCGCGATGCGACATTGCCTGCGACCGCGACGCCGTCCTGCACCACCGCATTGCTGATCGTGCCGCCGCCGCCGAGCGCCTGTTCGCCCCATGCGATATAATTCTGGTTGAAGTTGTCGGCGTTGAACCGCGAATAGAGGCCGGTGATGTTGACCTCGAGTTCGTCCGACGGGCGGAACTGGATGCCGATATTGGCGCCGTAACGCTCGCGCGTCTGTTCGAACATCGTCGAGCCGATCAGCGTCGGGACGAGCGCGCTCTGCCCGCCGCCGACGGGGAAGGAGCGATAGCCGAAAATCTCGAGCCCGTCGCGGCGCGTGCGGCGCTTCTGATAGAGGGCGCCGACGAGGACGCCGAAGGTCTCGTCGGCATTCTTCCAGCTGACGAGACCCGAGATCTGCGGATCGAACTTGCCCGACAGGTCCGAATAGACGCCCTGCACCGACGCCGAGAGGGTGAGCGGGTCGAGGTCGAGCGGGTTGCGCGTGATGACGTTGATCGTGCCGCCGACCCCGCCTTCCTCGACGTCGGCCTGCGGGCTTTTATAGACTTCGAGGCGGCCGATGATCTCGGCGGGCAGGGTCAGATAGTTGAAGCTGCGCGTCGAGGCGACCTGGTCGAGGATGAACCAGTCGGCGGTCGCGACACTATGGCCGTTGAGCAAGGTCTTGGTAAGGTTCGGCGCGGTGCCGCGCAGCGAGACGCGCTCGCCCTCGCCGAACTCGCGGTTGACGACGATGCCGGGAACGCGCTGGAGCGCTTCGGCGACATTCTTGTCGGGGAATTTGCCGACATCCTCGGCGGTGACGACGTCGGCGATCACCGACAGGTCGCGCTTGGCGTCGATTGCTTCGCGAAGCGAGCCGCGGATGCCGGTGACGACGATTTCGCTTTCCGCCGCGTCGGCGTCGGCGGCGGGTGCGGTGGCGGGGGTCTGGGCGTGGGCCGCGCTTGCGGCGAAAAGCAGCGTACCAATGCTAGCCGAAGCGAGCAGATATCTTGCATTGGTCATGTTAAGTCTCCCTCTTTTTGATTCTAGATCAATTTTGCTCTGATTTTCGAAGGAACTTATACATACCAATCTATACGTCAAGCTCTATAAGATGCGATAGGGCGCCGGTTAGCGCAAAATATGCGGCATTTTGGTATTTTATTGGTATCATTGAGGCTTCCGCCGATTTCCGCGCGCGCGACTCCGGAAGCGGCAGCGCGGATGCCGCCGGGGCGGCTAGAAATCGGGAAGCGACTGGCTTGCGAAACCCCAGCCCTTGAGTTCGGAGCTGGCGGCGCGAGTGAGCAGGTCTGCAACGTCCTTGATCGTCCAACGTCCCGCCTTTTCGACATCGGCAAGCGCATCCCAGCCGATCGGCACCGCGACCGGCGCCTGTTCGCGCGCGCGCGCCGACCAGGGCATGATCGCGGTGCTGCCCCGCTGGTTGCGGAGGTAATCGATGAAGATCTTGTTCTTGCGCTTCGCCTTGCTCATCGTCGCGACGAAGCGGTCGGGTTCGGCGAGGCTCAGCGCCTCGGCGAAGCGTTTCGAGAAATCCTTGTGGGCGTCCCAGCTGTGCCCCGGATCTACGGGCACGACGACATGCACGCCCTTGCCGCCCGAGAGCATCGCGAAGCTGACGAGCCCGATATCGGCGAGCTGGCGGCGGATGTCGGCGGCGGCTTTTTTGACGTCGGCGAAGGCGAGTCCCTCGTCGGGATCGAGATCGAAGACCATGCGGTCGGGCTTTTCGAGGGAGCCCACATGGCTGCCCCAGCCGTGGAATTCGATCGTCCCCATCTGGACGCAGGCGAGCAGGCCGTCGGCGTCCTCGACATAGAGATAATCCTCGTGCCCGCCGTCCTTCTCGCGGATCGGGACGTGCCGCACATGCTCGCCGAACGAGCCCGAATCATGCTTTTGGAAAAAGCATTTCTTGCCGCGCCCCTGCGGACAGCGGACGAGGCTGATCGGGCGGCGCGCGGTGTGCGGGAGCATGACCGGCGCGATCGCGGCATAATAATCGGCGAGATCGCCTTTGGTCGCCTTCGCTTCGGGAAAAATGATGCGGTCGCGGCTGCTGATCGTCACCTCGTTTGCCGGTTCGGGTGCGGCCTGGCTGATTTCGGGGGTCACGTCTTTCGCCTCCTTGTCTGCGCGCAAGCCAAGAAAGCTTGCGTGGCGCACCGATCCGCCCGCGGTGAATTCGGCGAAGGCGATTTCGGCGACGAGATCGGGTTTGAGCCAGCGGACCTTGCGTGCGGAAACGGCGTCGACCTCGAGCGGCGCGGTCTTGCGTTCGCGGCTCGCGAATTTCCTGGCGAGGTCGGCCATGGCGGCGGCGTCGAAGCCCGTGCCGACATTGCCCTTGTAGACGAGCGCGCCGCCCTCGCGCTGCGCGAGCAGGAGCGAGGCGAAGGCGCGCGCCTTGGTCGACGAAGGTTTCCAGCCGACAAGGATGAACTCCTGCCGCCGCGTGCATTTGACCTTCACCCAATTTTTCGAGCGGCGGCCCGAATAGGCCGCGTCGGCGCGCTTCGAAATGATGCCTTCCTGCCCCGCACCGCACATCGCGCCATAGAGGTTTTCGCCCGCGCGGATGACATGGTCGGCAACCGAGATCGGGGGCCGGGCATCGCGAAGCAGCGCTTCGAGCCGCTCCTTGCGTTCGAGATTGCCGAGCTTGGCAAGCGACTTGCCGCCCTCTTCGAGCAGGTCGAAGGCGAAAAAGAGCAGCTCCGTTTTCTCGTCCTGCGCGCCGTGGCCGCGCTTCAGCACCGCCTGCAGCGACGAGAAATCGGGGTTGCCGTCCTTGCCATAGGCGACGATCTCGCCGTCGATCAGGCAGGGCGGCAGATCGAGCGCCGCGATATGGCGGACGAGCGGCGTGAATTTTTCGGTCCAGTCGAGGCCATTGCGCGTGTAAACGCGCACGTCCGATCCCGCGGCGGCGATTTCGGCGCGGTAGCCGTCATATTTGATTTCGTGGAACCAGCCATTGCCGGCGGGGACGGCGTCGACGAGCGTCGCGAGCTGGAGCGGGCGGAATTTGGGCGGTTTGCCCTTTGCGGCAGGCTTGGCGATCTTTTTGTTGTGCGCGGCGGCATCGGCCATCTTCTTCGCGAAAGCCGCGCCCTTGGCGCCCGCAAGCGACTGCTCGCCGCCTTCGTCGCCGGCGATTTCGGCCATCGTGCGGCCGGTGAGGATGCTCGTGAGCTCGCGCCCGACGAGGTCGTCGGTGCCGCCCGCATAAGCATCGTTCACCTTGCGCAGAAGCCAGTTCTCGCGCTTCTCGCCGGGGCGCGGCTTCATGCGGACGAGCAGCCATTCGCCCTTCATGCGTTCGCCGTCGAGAGTGAAATGGAGATGGCCCTTGTCCAGATCCTTTGCGCTCTTGCCTTCGACCGGCGCCCAGGTGCCGCGGTCCCACAGCATCACCGTACCGCCGCCATATTCGCCCTTGGGGATCACCCCCTCGAAATCGGCGTAGCTCATCGGATGGTCCTCGGTGCGCACCGCGAGGCGTTTATCGGCGGGGTCGGCGCTCGGCCCCCTAGTCACCGCCCAGCTTTTGAGGACGCCGCCCGCTTCGAGCCGGAAGTCGTAGTGGAGCCGTGTCGCATCATGCTTCTGGACGATGAAGCGGTTGCCCTTTCCGGGCGCGACCTTGCCCGCAGGCTCGGGGGTCAGCGCAAAGTCGCGCTTCGCATGATATTGCGCGAGGGGATCAGCGCGGCTCATCGGCGTCCTCGTGCGCGTCCGAAGGCAAACGGCGCTCGACGGCACGCAGCAGGACGAGGAGCACCAGCGCGAGGCCCGCGGCGATCAGCACGACGGCGAAATATCCGGCGCCGCTCGCAATGCCGACCGCCGCGGTCAGCCAGATGTGCGCGGCGGTGGTCAGGTTGCGCACCTCGCCGCCTTTGACGATGATCAGCCCCGCGGCGATGATCCCGATCGCCGCCGCCATACCCTCGATCACGCGCAGCGGATCGAGCGAGGAATCGGCGCCGCCCAGTTGATGATAGAGCGCGATCGAGACGACGGTCGATAGCGCCGCGCTGAGCGCCACCAGCCCGTGGGTGCGCAGTCCTGCGTCGTAGCCCTTGAGCTCGCGGTCGAGTCCGAGCGCGAGGCCCACCAGCGTCGCGACGCCGAGGCGCAGCAAAATCTGGGTGTCAATCGTTTCGAACCACAGGGCGTCGTTGAGGATCATCAGGCGCGCTTGCGTTCGGAGGTCTTTTTGGCCGCCGCCTTCTTGGCGGACACCTTCTTCTCCGCGGCGGCGGGGGGGTTCTTCTTGCCCTCGACCGAAGCTTTGAGCGCCGCCATCAGGTCGATGACGTTCGAGCCGCGCGACACGCCGGCGGGTTCCTCGACATCCTCGAGGACGCGCTTGCCCTTGGCCTTCGCCTTTTTGGCGATCACGCGCTTCAAGGCGTCAACATAATGATTGTGATAATCCGACGCGTCGAACTTGCCGCTCTTCTTGCCAATCAGCGTTTCGGCGAGGTCGAGCAGGTCGGCATCGGGTTTTGCATCGCCGACATCGCGGAAATAATTCGCCGCCTTGTTCACCTCGTCGGCGTAGCGCAGCACTTCGAGCACCAGCCCGCGCCCGCACGGGCGCAGCGCGACAAGCTGTTCCTGACCCCTCAAGGAGAGCTGGCCGAGCCCGACCTTTTTGGTGCGTTTGAGCGCTTCGCGCAGCACGATATAGGCTTCTTCGGCGAGTTCGTCGGCGGGGACGACATAATAGGGCTTGGTATAATAAAGGACGTCGATCGCGTCGGTATCGACGAACTGGACAAGCTCCAATGTGCGCTTGCTCTCGAGCTTGACCGCCTCGATCTCCTCCTCGTCGAGCAGGACATAATTGCCCTTCGACAGTTCGAATCCCTTGACGATATCGTCATGGTCGATCGCGCCGATGCCCGGCACGATCTTTTCATATTTGACCGGCTTGCCGCTCGGTTCGTGGATCTGGCGAAAGGTCACCGCGGCGCCCGATTTGGTCGCCGAATAGATTTCGACCGGGATCGACACCAGCGCGAGCCGGATCTGCCCCTTCCAGTAAGCGCGTGCGGCCATCGATTTCCCTTTCGCTCTCCCGAGTCACAATGAACAAGGCGGCGAGCGGTTCCCGGTACGGCGGGCAGCCGGTGCCGGGCCGCGCCAGCGGCGAAACGACCGCAAGGGATCGTTCCGGTGCGGACCCTTCCGGCATTTCGGACGGTATCAAATATCAATTTACTTTCCGGTTGCGGTGCTCTCAAAACGAAGTGGAGGGACCGCCTCGTATCGCTTGGAGCTGCCATGCCCTTGAGCCGCGAAATGGAGCGACTGCGCGCCGAACATGCGGCGCTGATCGCGCTGGCGGGGATCATAACCGAATTGACCAACACCCCCGGCCCGCCGCGGCCGGCCGAGCTGGCGGCGGCGCGCGCGCGGCTTCGCGAAACGCTGGTGCGCCACCTGAAATGCGAGGACTGGATCCTCTATCCGCGCCTGCGCGCGACGGGCGACGCGGAGATGATGCGCATCACGCACGAGTTCGAATTGGAAATGGGCGATCTTGCGGCGGAATATGTCGCTTATGACGGCAAATGGACCGCCGAACGCGTCGCAGCCCGCCCCGAGGAATTCGGCCGCGAGACGGCCGCGATCTTCGCCGTGCTCGCGATGCGGGTCGAGCGTGAGGAGCGCGACCTCTATCCGCTCGCCGACAGGCTTTACGCCGCCGCGGCGCTATAATAGTTCTTTTATATGTTCTGCAATCGCATCCTCCTCTTCTTAGAAGTGATCCGATGCGAGACAATATTTGCCCTGATCGATCCGGGGTAAAAAGTTCCCGACCGGGTGGTGGCGCGATTGCCGCTTATCCTTCTTCTTTCCGTCATCACGCTGTCACGCTTCCGCCGCAGCGCAGCAATATCGCCCGCCTAATGCCCCCGCGACCCCGGCGCCATTTCGCGACCGGGAAAAGGGGATTCATCGATGACCAATCAGTTCAGGAACCGCCTGCGCGCCGGGGCCGCCTCGATCGCTGCGCTCGCCATGCTGGCCGCGACGCCGGCCTTGGCCGAAGACGCCGCGGCCGATGCCGCCAATGCCGGCGATGTCGACGAGATCGTCGTGCTCGGGCAGGGGCAGGCGCGGCAGGTGCAGGAACTGGGCGCCGCCGACATCGCACTCGAGGTTTCGGGGATCAGCCCGCTCAAGGCCATCGACAAGCTGCCCGGGGTCAATTTCCAGGCCGCCGATCCGTTCGGTGCCTATGAATGGTCGGCGCGCATCTCGATCCGCGGCTTTTCGCAGAACCAGCTCGGCTTCACGCTCGACGGCGTGCCGCTCGGCGACATGGCCTATGGCAACCACAACGGCCTGCACATCAGCCGCGCGATCATCAGCGAGAATGTCGGCCGGGTCGAAGTCGCGCAGGGCGCGGGCTCGCTTGGCGCGGCGTCGACGAGCAACCTTGGCGGCACGATAGAATTCTTCTCGCGCGAACCGGCCGAGGAACTCGGCGTCGAGGCGTCGGCCACCTATGGCAGCGACGAGACCAAGCGCCTCTTCGCGCGCATCGACAGCGGCGAGATCGCGCCCGGCGGGCCGCGTCTGTCGCTGAGCTATGCCTGGCAGGATGCCGACAAGTGGAAGGGCAATGGCATCCAGCGTCAGGACCAGGTCAATGCGCGCATCGTCCAGCCCGTCGGCGACGGCCAGTTCTTCGGCTTCGTCAACTATTCGAACCGCCGCGAGAATGACTATCAGGACCTCAGCGCCGACATGATCGGCCGCCTCGGTTATCAGTGGGACAATTTCGCGAAGGATTGGGACACGGCGGTCCAGGTCGCCAAAGTCTATCAGAACCAGGTCGCGCGTGCGGCCTATAACGCGGGCGTCGCCAATGGCAGCCTGCCGCTCGGAACGCCTTATGTCGCGCCCTATGCCGGGGCCGGCGAGGCGTTCCCGGCGCCCGTCGGAACCGTGGACGACGCTTATTATGATGCCGCGGGCCTGCGCAAGGACTGGCTGGCCGGCGTCGGCGTCGTGGCGCCGCTCGGCGAATATTGGACGCTGAGGGCGACGGGCTATTATCATGGCAACAAGGGCCGCGGCCTGTGGTTCACGCCCTATGTGACCACCCCCGGCGGCGCGCCGATGACGATCCGCACCACCGAATATGACATCGAACGCTATGGCATCGTCACCTCCAGCCTGTTCGAGGTCGGCAACAACAAGTTCGAAATCGGCATGTGGTACGAGGATAACGCCTTCAACCAGGCGCGGCGCTTCTATGGCCTTGCCGACACCATGGGCGCGCCGAGCCGCGGCAGCCTGAAATTCCCCAAGGATCCGCTGGCCACACAGTGGGAGTTCGATTTCGACACCCAGACGCTGCAATATCATGTGCAGGACACGCTCGACCTCGGCGGCTTCCAGATCAATGCGGGCTGGAAGGGGCTGCGCGTCACCAACCTTGCGACGCCGGTCGTGCGCGGCGGGCTCGCGTCGGGAAAGACCGAGGCGAAGGACTGGTTCCTGCCGCAGGCTGGCCTGCTCTATCGCGTCAACGACGATAACGAGCTGTTCGCGAGCTACACCCAGAATATGCGCGCGTTCGAAAGCTCGGCGACCGGCGGTCCCTTCGCCACGACGCAGGCGGGCTTCGACGCGCTCGACCTCAAACCCGAAACCTCGACGACCTATGAGCTGGGTTTCCGCACCAAAGCCTCGCGCTTTCAGGGCGTGATCGCGGGCTATTATGTCGACTTCAAGGACCGCATCATCGCGTTCGCCAACGGATCGGGCATTCAGGGCAATCCGGCGATCCTCAGCAACGTCGGCGATGTCCGTTCGTGGGGAGTCGAGGCGGCGGGGACGTTCCGCGTCACCCCCGAACTCGCGCTCTTCGCCTCCTATGCCTATAACGACTCCGAATATCAGGACGATGTCGTCAATGCGGCGGGCGCCGTGGTCGCGGCGACCGCGGGCAAGACGGTGGTCAACTCGCCCCGCCATCTCGCCAAGGGCGAAATCACCTGGGACAATGGCACCTTCTTCGCGCGCGTCGGCGCCAACTACACGTCGAAACGCTATTATTCGTACGAGAATGACGCCGAGGTCGGCGGGTTCGTGATCGTCGATGCCAGCATTGGCTATCGTCTCAATGACCGCATCTCGATCCAGGCCAATGCGACGAACCTGTTCGACAAGGAATATGTGTCGACGATCGGCACCAACGGCTTCGCCAACCGCGGCGACAGTCAGACTTTGCTGACGGGCGCGCCGCAGCAGTTTTTCGTCACGCTGAAGGCCGGGTTCTAAGCTGAGGTCGCGGCACCGGTCCCTCGGTGCCGCTTCTCAACGATTGACGATGATGGCGCGGTCCAGCTAGGGCCGCGCCATCATTTTTTTGGGAAATATAGTCATGACCGATACGCCCCCCGACCATCTGTCGACCAATCCGCGCTCGCCCCATTTCGACATGGAGGTGCTGCAGCGCGGCATCGGGATTCGCTTCAAGGGCAAGGAGCGCACCGACGTCGAGGAATATTCGATCTCCGAAGGCTGGATCCGCGTCGCCGCGGGCAAGTCGAAGGACCGCTTTGGCCAGGCGATGACGATCAAGCTGTCGGGCGAGGTCGAAGCCTGGTTCGAAGACACCGCCGCCGGCGAAGGCGACGAAGCCTAAGCACGCGGCATCATGGTGCATAAAAGACAAGCCCCGGAGGCGATCCGGGGCTTTCTTTATGCGCGCAATGTGCTTGCAGTGTCGTTCGGGCTTACTGGCCGAGCGAGGCGGCGACCAATTCGAGGCCGTTGCCGGGCTTCCAGTCGTTTTGGGCCCATACGGGTGCCTTGAAGCTCGGTGCCTTGTTCGGGGCGCCCGCTTCGCCGTCGGCGTAGATGAAGCCCTGCACCGGATTGGCGCGGAGGCCAAGGTCGCCGATCGGGGCGTACCACACGCGAACCATGCTCCAGTCGCCGGCGTCGCTGACGTCGACGACGCGGACGCCCCGCTCGATCTGGCCGCGGCGGCCGTTGATCGGCGACCAGTTGGCGTGGTCGATCAGGATTTCGCGGTCGCTGACGATTTTCTTGACGACGGCGACATGGCCGAGCGGCATGCCGCCGGTGCCGGCGAACGCCATCACCGCGCCCTGGCGGGGCTCATTGCCGCGCTGATAGATGCCGGCGGCCTGCGCCCACCAGGTCTTGGCGTTGCCGCGGATTTCGACGCCCGATTCGGCGCGGGCGAAGGGGACGCACTGCAGATAGTCGCGCGCGGCAGCGGGGGTGCTGGCGAGCAGGCCGGTGATCATCATCACAGACGCCATGGCGGCTGCCAGGTAACGACGAATAAGCATGGAAAGCGACCCCCCGATGGCTTGTCTTCAAGCGTTGGAGCGTCTTTGCCACGTCCAGCGCGGGCCACCACCCATCTAGCGACGAGTCGCGCCATCGATGCGGTGGATGGGGAAAGCTTCTGTTAAGACGTTCAATCCGTCGTGCGGGTGTTTCGGATCGTCGTGCTGTCCTTTCCTCCCCCTTGATGGGGGAGGCGCTAGACTTGGCGACGCAGCCGCCTAGTCGCAGCGGTGGGGGTGCGCTCTCGATCTGGCCGATGGTGCGAGGACGAGAGCGCACCCCCATCCAACTGCGCCTAGCCGCTTTGCGGCAAGGCTGCGTATCCTTCCCCCATCAAGGGGGAAGGGCCGAAACTCACGCCGCGACGGTTGCCACATCGTCGGGCGCGCGGAACAGCGTCAGCACGTCGCTCGCCGGCATCGGCCGCCCGTAATAATAGCCCTGGATGTTGCTGCACCCCATGCTGCGGAGCGTTTCGACCTCGAGCTCGGTCTCGGCTCCTTCGGCGGTCGTCGACATGCCGAGGCTGTCGGCGAGCGCGACGACGGCGCGGATGATCGCGATCGATTCGATGCTGCCCTTCGCCGCCCCGACGACGAAGCTGCGATCGACCTTGATCGTCGAAAATTGCGTCTTGCGCAGATAGCCGAGCGACGAATAGCCGGTGCCGAAATCGTCGAGCGACAGGCGGATGCCGAGCCCGATCAGCTGGTCGAGCAGTTGCGCCGCGCCGCCGCCGTCGCGCAGGAAGACGCTTTCGGTGACTTCGATCTCGAGCCGCTGCGGCGAAAGCCCGCTCTGCGCGAGCGCCGAGACGACGACCGAGGCGAAGCTGGGGTCGGTGAGCTGGTCGGCCGAGACGTTGATCGCGACCTTCAGGTTCGACGGCCATTTCATCGCTTCGCGGCACGCGGTGCGCAGCACCCATTCGCCGATCGGCGAGATCAGCCGCGCATCCTCGGCCAGCGGGATGAAGCGGCCCGGCGAGACATTGCCGAGCTTCTGGTTGTGCCAGCGGATCAGCGCCTCGAAGCCGTTGAGCGTGCCGTCGGCGGCGGTGACCACCGGCTGATAATAGAGTTCGAACTCGCCGCGCTCGAGCGCGCCGCGCAATTCCTGCTCCATCACGCGCCGTTCCTCGGCCTGGGCGTGCAAGGATGCGACATAGGCCGCGACGACATTGCCGCCCTTGTCCTTGGACTTGTAGAGCGCGAGATCGGCATTGCGGGTGAGCGTCTCGACCGTCGCGCCATCGGTCGGCCCGATCGCGAATCCGATGCTGGCGCCCACGAACAGCTGATGATTGTCGACCACATAGGGGCGGCTGATCGTCGTGATGATCCGCTGCGCGAGATCCTCGGCCGCATCGGCCGACGCCACATTGTGGAGCACCACGGCAAATTCGTCGCCGCCAAGCCGCCCGCAGGTCATGCCGCGTTCCATCAGGCCTTTCAGCCGCGCTGCGACCTGCGCGAGCAATTTGTCGCCGACAGGGTGGCCCAGCGTATCATTGACTGCCTTGAACCGGTCGAGGTCGATCATCAGCAGCGCGCAGCGCGACTTGGCGTCGAGCGCGTGCGCCATTGCGCGCGCCAGATCCTCGTTGAGGCTGAGGCGATTGGGCAGCCCGGTCAGATTGTCGAACCGCGCCATCTTGGCGATCTGTTCGGCGGTCGCGCGCTTTTCGGTGACATCCGATCCGACCCCGCGGAAGCCGAGGAACTTTCCGGCTTCGTCGAGACGCGGCGAGGCGGACAATTCCCACCAGCGCGGCATGCCGCCGATCGTCACCGGCACGATCAGATTCGAAAAGCTCTCGCGCCGCTTCATCCGTTCGGCCATGTCGTGGAGGCTTTTGGGGAACAGCCCGGTTTCCCAGGCATCGCCCGAAAGCGCCTGCAACAGCGGGACGCCCTCCAGCGTCTCCGCGGTGCCGCCGAGCGCATAGGCCAGGCGCGGCGAGACATGGACGAGGCGGCGGCTATTGTCGGTCTGCCACAGCCAGTCGGCCGAGGTTTCCTCGAATTCGCGCAGCAGCAGGCTGACGGTTTCGGTCTTTTCGTGCAGCGTCTCTTCGGCGCGGCGGAAGCGGATATGGCTTTGCGCGAAACGGACGCAAAAGGCGCAGAGCAGCAGTCCCGCGGCGAGCGCGACGCCGGCCAGCTGGGGCGCGCCGGCGCGCACCAGCGCGGCGGCCGCCGAGAGCGTGACAGGCCCGATAAACAGCGCGCAGGCCAGCGGGACGCTGTGCGCGACGATCGACAGCGTGACCATCATCAGCACTGCGATCGTCCACATCGAAAGGACATGGTCGAGCGTCGGCGTCAGTCCCTGCAGCCAGAAAGGCGATCCCCAGAGAACCGCCGAATAGAGCGCGTGCCGCACGCACAGCCGATATTCGGCCACGCCCGAAAGCTTGGGGTCGCCGAGCGGGAGGTTGCGGAATCTGCTGTACGACCAGACGCCGAAAATCAGCGCGCCGCCCAGCCAGCCGGCGGCGACCGGCAGCGGCACGCTGAGAATCATGGTGAAGGCGGCAACGAGCGCCATGCCCATACCCATCAGCAGGCGCAGCGACCCGCGGCCGCGAAGCGGCGCGAGCTGGAGCTGGCGGAGGTTGCCGATGTCCTGATCGCGCGGCCCCAGCCCCAGCAGGGTCCGTGCAGGAATGACTTCGGCAGCAATTGGATCGGTCAGCAGGCTTTTCACCCGCCTTGTGTAGCGCGCGGGGGTTACCCGAAGGTAACTATCGATCTGTTCCGGCGCGAATTTCTGTCCCGCCCGGGGACAACATATTAGACCGCTTATGGAGGTCGGCTTTGGGGTGGAGAGCGGGCATCCAAACCTCGTCATGCTGAACCTGTTTCAGCTTCCATGGCCTGAGCTTTGATCCCACGCTGCGCCGAAGGAAAAAACGGCAGACCATGGACCCTGAAACAAGTTCAGGGTGACGAGGTAAAAACGTCATAAATTGGTCGTTTCCGCCATTCGTCATCCCGGACTTGATCCGGGATCCATTGGCGCAACGGCAGCTGTGGACCCCGGATCAAGTCCGGGGTGACGACGATAGATGGTGACGACGATAGATAGGGCAGCAACAGTCTTATGCAGCCATCGCGAAAGGCTGGATTTCCCCGGCCAGATATTGCGCGCGCGCCTTCGACCGGCTGAGCTTGCCCGAACTGGTCCGCGGCAAGGTGCGCGGGGGGATCAGTTCGATCAGGCAGTTCATGCCGGTGATCGCGCGGACGCGGTCGCGAATCGTCTCGCGCAGCGCAAGGCGCTCGGCCTCGTCGCTGGTGCGGCACTGGACGAGCACGGCCGGGGTTTCCTCGCCGCCGGGCGCGGTGATCGCGAAGGCCGCGATGTCGCCCGATTTGAAGCCCGGCAATTGCTCGACCGCCCATTCGATATCCTGCGGCCAGTGATTCTTGCCGTTGACGATGATCATGTCCTTGGCGCGGCCGACGATATAGATGTAACCGTCTGACAAATAACCCATATCGCCGGTGTCGAGCCAGCCGTCCTTCATGCAGGCGGCGGTCGATTCGGGGTCGCGAAAATAGCCGGTCATCAGCGACGGGCCGGTGCACCACACTTTGCCGACGGTCTGGTCGGGCAGCGCATTGCCCGCCTCGTCGCGGACCTCGATCACCATGTCGCGCGCAGCACGGCCGCAGTTGACGATCGCGCGGTAGCGCGTCGGGCGGCCCGAATCATTCGCTGCGCCCGACAGCTCGGTTTCCTCGACCAGTTCGACGACGATGCCTTCGCCCGGCGGCATGATGCTGACCGCAAGCGTCGCTTCGGCAAGGCCATAGCTCGGCAGGAAGGCGCTCGCCTTGAAACCCGCGTCGGCAAAGGCGTCGACGAAGCTTTGCATCACGTCGGGGCGGATCATGTCGGCGCCATTGCCCGCGACGCGCCAGCGCGACAGGTCGAAGCGGTCGGCGACATGCGTCTGGCTCGACACGCGGCGCGCGCAAATGTCGTAGCCGAAGGTCGGCGAATAGCTGAGCGTCGTACCCTCGTTGCGGCTGATCAGGTCGAGCCAGGCGAGCGGGCGGCGGGCAAAATCCTCGGTCTTGAGATAGTCGACCGACACCTGGTTCGCGACCGGCGAGAGTAGGCAGCCGACAAGGCCCATGTCGTGATACCAGGGGAGCCACGAAATGCAGCGGTCGCTATCCTGAAGCTCCATCCCGTGGCTGTGCGCGGCAAGGTTGTTGAGCAGCGCGGCGTGGGTAACGGCGACGCCATGCGGGAAACGGGTCGAGCCGCTGCTGTACTGGAGATAGCAGGTTTCGTCCGACTTCTGCTCGGGAAGCGCGGCGACCGGCGCCGGATTCTGCTCGAAAGCGCTCCAGTCGACGGGCGTCACGCCTTCCTTTTCGGCCGCTTCGACCGCCATCGCGGCGATTTCGGGCGGGAAGAAGAGCATCGTCGGATCGCAGCTCGAAAGCTGGACCACGAGCTGGCCGACATAGCTATCGCGCCCGCCGAAGCTGGTCGGCAGCGGCAGCGGCACCGGCCAGGCGCCGGCGTAGATCGTGCCGAAGAAGAGCGCGGCGAATTCGGGACCGGTTTCGGCGATCAGCGCGATTCGGTCGCCGGGTTTCACCCCCGCGGCGATCAGCCGATAGGCGGCATGGAGCGCGTCGGCCTTGAGTTCGCTGTACGGATAAGGACGCACAAGCTTGCCGCGCGGATCGTGGAAATTGAGCCCGCGCGTGCCGTTCGCGGCATAGTCGAGCGCTTCGCCGACGGTGGCGAAGTCCGAAAAGCGGCGCGGTTGCGCACAAAGCGTCGGGGTCGACGTCAGCGCGCCGGCCTCAGTGTCGATGATCTGGGTCATAGGGGGTGCGACATCCCGTGAAACGGGCCGCGCGGCAACAAGCATGTCATCTTTTGCAGCCATAATAATGTGCGCGAGCCCTGTGTTGTTAGAACAATCGCCCATTTCCGGGCGTTATGGCCCGATATGGCGGTGTTGATCGTTCTCAATCAGGCCCGACTGTGGCACAAACATGGCATATGGCCAACCGCCGCGCCCCATCCGACCGATCGAAAAGGCCTCTCGGCGCGGCCAGGCTTGACGAATTGGCGCTCGCCTATGTCGCGCGATTCGCGACGAGCCGGGCGAAACTGACGCGCTATTTGTCGCGAAAAGTCCGCGAATCCGAATGGATAGACGATATCGACGCCATGACGGCGTGCGAGGCGGTGGCAGACCGGATGGAGCAATTGCGCTATCTCGACGACCGCCAATATGCCGCGATGCGCGCGGGCGCGATGACGCGGCGCGGGCTGGGCGTGCGGCGGGTCAAGGCGCAGCTTTATGTCGACGGAATCGCGGAAGAAGACAGCGGCGAAGCGATCGAGACGGCCGAGGGCGCCGCGGTCGCTGCGGCGATCGGATTCGCGCGGCGGCGGCGGTTCGGGCCGTTCGCGGTGCGATCGAGCGACGATCCGAAGCAGCGCGAGCGGCAAATCGCCGCCTTTTTGCGCGCGGGACACAGCATGACGATCGCGCGCCGCATCCTCGCCGTCCCGCCGGGGGACGAGGCGGCGCTGGCGGTGCTGGACGATGAAGCGATGCTCGATTAGGTCCGGCGACATCACGGGATAAGGATCTGCCGATGCGCGCCATTTTTACCGCCCTTGCCCTGTCGCTCGCACTGCCGATGGCGGCATGCAGCAAGGATGTGAGCGAGGCGCAGGGCGTCGCGACGATCGCGGCCGATGGCGCCACGCACAAATTCAACGTCGAAGTCGCCCGCACCAAGGAGGAGCAGGCGCGCGGGCTGATGTTCCGCACCAGTCTGCCCGAGGGCGGAGGAATGATCTTTCCGTTCGAGAAGCCGCGAATCGCCAGTTTCTGGATGAAGAACACGCTGATCCCGCTCGATATGATCTTCATCCGCGCCGACGGCAGCATCGACCGGATCGCCGAAAATACCATCCCCGAATCGCTCGAACCCGTGGTCAGCGGCGGCGAGGTTTCGGCGGTGCTCGAACTCGCGGGCGGTACGGCGGCGAAGCTTGGCATCGACGAGACCGCCAAGATCACATGGAAAGATGGAAAATAGCGCCCGTCCGCGTGGTTTGCGGCTTGCGGACCGCGCTGCCTTGCCTGTAAACGCCACGCCATGAGCATCTTGGGCAAGATTTTCACCTGGTGGGACGGCGCGACCGTCGGCACGCTGCTGAACAGCTGGAGCACCGGCACGAAGGTGGGCGAGGACAGCCTCGGCAACCGCTATTTCCGCGCGAAAAAGGGCGGCCGTCGCTGGGTGCTCTACAATGGATCGAACGATGCGAGCCGCGTGCCGCCCGAATGGCACGGCTGGCTTCACGGCACCTTCGACGAACTGCCGACCGACGTCCTTCCCGCGCCGCGCGCGTGGGAGAAAGAGCCGACCGCGAACCTGACCGGCAGCACGGGCGCCTATCGCCCCGCCGGCGCGCTCGAACGCGGCGGCCACCGGGCTGCCGCGACCGGCGATTATGAGGCCTGGCGGCCCGGCGCCGACTGAGCTTCCGTGAGGTCGCGCCCCCTCCGCATCGCGTTCCTGACGCTCGTCGCGGCGAGCGCGCTGGCCGGCTGCGACCGGACGCCGACCAAAAGCGGCGGCAGCGACAAGGCGCCGCAGATCGCCAAATCCGAACGCGTGCCGCAGGAAGTCGGCGGCATCGAAGGCGCGACCCCGATGGCGGACCGCGTCGCCGTCGTCGGCCTGCTCAACAAGCGCAACGGGCTCGTCCGCGATCTCGAGATGAAGCCCGGCGAAACGGCGCGCGTCGGCCGCGCGATCGTGCGGCTGCGCGCGTGCGAACAGACGGCGCCGTGGGAAGATCCGCCCGAAACCGGCGCCTTCGTCCAGTTGACGGTGCAGGATCAGCGCGACGACAAATGGTATCGCGTCTTTTCGGGCTGGATTTTCCGCGAGCGGCCCGACCGCAACGTCATCGAGCACCCGATCTATGACGTCTTCGTCAAAAGCTGCGCGATGACATATCCGGGCGGCGAACCCGTCGCGCGTTCGGCGCCGAAATCGGGCGCGGCCGCGGCGCCCAAGGCGTCGAGGGCGCCCCAGTCGCCCGCGACGAACGGCGGCGAGGGCATAGCAGCGCCTGTCGCGCCGCCGGTCGTACCGGCCCCGGCACCCAAGGCTGTGCCGTCGCCCCCCGCCAACACCGAATAGAGCCGCGCGAGATAGTCGGCCTGGCGGATTTCGATCGCGCCGAGGCTGGCGAGGTGCGGGGTGATGAACTGGCAGTCGAGCAATTTCCAGCCGCCCGCGCGGAGCCGCGCGACGAGGTGCGCGAGCGCGACCTTCGAGGCGTCGCGCGCGCGGCTGACCATCGATTCGCCGAAAAAGGCGCGGCCGAGCGTGACGCCGTAGAGCCCGCCCGCGAGCTCGCCGTCCAGCCAGCATTCGACGCTGTGCGCATGGCCGAGCTGGAACAAACGGTCGTAGCTCGCGCGGATTACCGGATTGATCCACGTCGTCGGCCGGTCGTCGGCGGGCGCGGCGCAGAGCGCGACCATATCGGCAAAGGCGGTGTCGGTCGTGACGCGGAAGCGGTCGGACACGATGATTTTTTTCAGGCTGTGCGACAGGTGGAAGTGGTCGAGCGGCAGGATCGCGCGCAGCCGCGGTTCGACCCAATGGACCGACGGGTCATCCGCCCCGTCGGCCATCGGAAAAATGCCCTGCGCATAGGCGCTCAAAAGCAGCGCCGGGTCTATGGATTCGAAATGCTTCAGGACGCGGGCTTCACGAATTTCAGCGTCATGCGGTCCGATTCGCCGATCGCGACATATTTGGCGCGGTCCGTCTCGCCCTCGGTCAGGTTCGGGGGCAGCGTCCAGACGCCCTTGGGATAATCCTTGGTGTCCTTTGGATTGGCGTTGATCTCGCTCTCACCCGCGAGCTTGAAGCCCGCAGCCTCGGCGAAGGCGACGATCGAGCTTTTCTTCATATAGCCCGACTTTTCTTCCTTCGCGCTGTCGTCGCTTTCATTGAGCCGATGCTCGACGACGCCGAGCGTGCCGCCGGGTTTCAGCATCGCGAAGATCTGTTTGAACGCGTTCGCGGTGTTGTCGGTGCCGTCGAAGCGCCAGTTGTGGACGTTGCGGAAGGTCAGCACGACATCGGCGCTGCCGTCGGGAACCTTGGGATTGGTGCCCGCATTAGGGAATTCGGCGAGCTTCACCGCGCCATAGACGTCGGCATTCTCGGTCTGCTTTGCCTTCACGCGGTTGAGGCCGCGTTCCCACGGCGCCGCGGCGTAGAGCGTGCCGCCGCCCGATTTGGTCAGCGGGGCGAGGATTTCGGTGTACCAGCCGCCGCCGGGCCACAGCTCGACCACCGTGTCGCCGGGCTTCACGCCAAAGAAGGCGAGCGTTTCGGCGGGGTGGCGATATGTGTCGCGCGGCGTGTTCGTCGCGGTGCGGGTGGGCGCGGCAACGGCGGCGGCGATCGCGTCCTCAGCCTTGTGCGCGGCGTGGGCGTCGTGCTGCATCGCGGTCGCGGGAACGGCGATCAGGGCGGCGGCACTTGCAAGCAATAATAGGGAACGCATATGGGGCACCTCTCTCCAGGGGAAGACCCTGTTTGCGAAGGGATGCGCGGCAATGCAAGTGTCCATGCTGTCGATAGGGATCGGCGCCGCGATTCTGTTCGGCGTGGCCGAGATCGCGAGCTGGCGCCGCAACAACCGCCGCGACGTCGAACAGGTCGGCTTCATGCCGTGGCGCGGGATCGCGCTCGCGTCGGCTGCCGTCGCTTTGTTCGCGACGGCGTTCTGGCTTGCCGGGAAATAAACCTTCTCCCCTTGAGGGAGAAGGATATGGAGCCTTGCCGCGGAGCGGCTAGGCGGAGTTGGATGAGGGTCTCAAACGCTGCTTTCGCGCGCTTCGTTCACACCCTCACCCAGCTTCGACTAGGCAGCAAGCTGCCAAGTCTGTGCATCCCTCTCCCCCAAGGGGAGAGGGGTATGCTACAGGCACGCCTCGAGATAAGGCTGATCAAACCCATATTGGCGCGCTTTTTCCAGCGTATAGGGGCGCAGGCCCATCGCGCGATATTCGCCGACGATCTTGCCGTCCTTGTCCTCGTCGAGATATTCGAACTTGAAGAGTTCCTGGGTGACGATGACGTCGCCTTCCATACCGATCACCTCGGTCACGTTGGTGACGCGGCGCGAGCCGTCGCGCAGGCGCTTGATCTGGATGACCATGTCGACCGAATCGGCGATCTGTTTCGAAATCGCTTCCTTCGGGATCTTCACATCGCCCATCAGCACCATATTTTCCATACGGCCGAGGCATTCGCGGGGTGAGTTGCTGTGGAGCGTACACATCGACCCGTCGTGACCGGTGTTCATCGCGGCGAGCAGGTCGAAACATTCGGCGCCGCGGACCTCACCCATGATGATGCGGTCGGGACGCATACGCAGCGCGTTCTTCACAAGATCGCCCATGTGGATCGCGCCATTGCCCTCGAGGTTCGCGGGGCGCGTTTCGAGCGGCAGCCAGTGCGGTTGCTGCAGGCGAAGTTCGGCGGCATCCTCGATCGTCAGCACGCGTTCGCCGGGGTCGATCATTTTCGACAGCGCGTTGAGCATCGTCGTCTTGCCCGAACCCGTACCGCCCGAGATGACGATGTTGAAGCGGCTGGCGCCCGCGATTTTCAGCGCGGTGCACATCTTCTGGCTCATCGCGCCCCACTGGCACAGCATGTCGAGCGTGATCGGCTTGGCCGAGAATTTACGAATCGAGATCGCGGTGCCGCGCAAGCTGAGCGGCGGCACGATCACGTTGACGCGGCTGCCGTCTTTCAGGCGGGCGTCGGCGAGCGGCGTGGTCTGGTCGACGCGGCGGCCGACAAGGTTGCAGATGCGCTGCGCGATCTGGAACAGATGCTGTTCGTCGCGGAACTGGATCGGCGCGATGACCAGCTGGCCCTTGCGTTCGATATAGGTCTGGTACGGCCCGTTGACCATGATGTCCGAAATGTCGGGGTCGGCGAGCAGCTCTTCGAGCGGGCCGAAGCCGAGGAGTTCGTCGACGAGCACCTTTTCGAGCGCGAACTGCTCGCGGCGGTTCAATGTGATGCGGAGTTCCGCGAGCACTTCGAGGATGATCGGACGGAATTCCTCGGTCAGCTCGTCCTTGTTGAGCGTCGCAGCCGCCTCGGGATCGACGCGTTCGAGCAGGCGCGGCAGCACCTGTTCCTTGATCTTGTGGACACTGGCTTCGAACCCTTGCGCCTTTTCAGGCTCCATCGCCTCGGCGGTCGAACGCTGGTTCAGCCGCTCCATCGCCTCTTCTTCGGGCGTCAGGTTCGACGGCATCTGCGGAATGTTCACCGGCGTCTCGATCGCGGGAAACTGGGTTCCGCCCGGCACGCCCGGACCAGTCTGCATCGGCTTGGCCACGCCAAAGGCGGGGCGGCCAGCGGTTCCGGGTCGGCGTCCGAATGCACTCATCGGTTTTTCCTGCTTCCATATCTTTCAGGAGCATCGCTGCCAGTGCAGACGAGCCCCCATCCGACACGGTGAATAAACCGGAAACTTTGACATTGTCCTAATGCGATGGGCGATTGCGCGTGGGCATAAAAAAAGCCCGCATCCATGAAGGATGCGGGCTTTTGATCGCCGTGGACGGCGGAAGCGATCAGTTTGCGATATGCTCGGCCAGAACGGTGAGGCCGGCCTCGTTAACCTCGGCAAAGCCGCCTTCGACCTCGATCACCTCGGGCGCGGCGCCGGCGGTGCTATAGATGGTCAGCGGGCCGTTGCGCAGCGTCGCCATGAAAGGCGCGTGGCCTTCGAGCACCGAAAAATCGCCTTCGGCCCCCGGCACGGTGACCATATGGACGTCGGCGGTCCGCTCGAGGCGGGCGGGGGTGACGAGTTCGAACTTCAGAGCCATGTCTTCAATCTCCCCCCTCCCGCTTGCGGGAGGGGTCGGGGGAGGGGCTGTTTCGTAGCAAGTGAAGGTCCGTCCCCCGACAGACCCTCCCCTAACCCCTCCCGCAAGCGCGAGGGGAACCGAATTACGCGTCTTCGGCGAGCTTGGCGGCCTTGGCGACCGCTTCGTCGATGCCGCCGACCATGTAGAAGGCCGCTTCGGGCAGATGGTCATATTCGCCATCGACCACCGCCTTGAACGACTTCACCGTGTCTTCGATCGCCACGAACTTGCCGGGGATGTTGGTGAAGACCTCGGCGACGTGGAACGGCTGCGACAGGAAGCGCTGGATCTTGCGCGCGCGCGCGACGACCAGCTTATCTTCTTCCGAAAGCTCGTCCATGCCGAGAATGGCGATGATGTCCTGGAGCGACTTGTACTTCTGCAGCGTTTCCTGAACGCGGCGGGCGGTCTCATAATGCTCCTGGCCGACGATCGCGGCGGTCAGCACGCGGCTGGTCGAATCGAGCGGATCGACCGCCGGATAGATGCCGAGTTCCGAAATCGCGCGGTTGAGCGTCGTCGTCGCGTCCAGGTGGGCGAACGAGGTTGCCGGGGCAGGGTCGGTCAAGTCATCCGCGGGAACGTAGATGGCCTGCACCGAGGTGATCGAACCCTTGTTCGTCGAGGTGATGCGTTCCTGCAGCGCGCCCATGTCGGTCGACAGCGTCGGCTGATAACCCACGGCCGAGGGAATACGGCCGAGCAGCGCCGACACTTCCGAACCCGCCTGGGTAAAGCGGAAGATGTTGTCGACGAAGAAGAGCACGTCCTGGCCTTCCTGATCGCGGAAATATTCGGCGATCGTCAGGCCCGAGAGCGCAACGCGGGCGCGGGCACCCGGCGGTTCGTTCATCTGGCCGAACACCAGCGCAACCTTCGAACCCTCGGGGGTCGGGTTGCCGTCCTTGTCCTTGGCGATAACGCCGGCGTCGAGGAATTCGTGATAGAGGTCGTTGCCTTCGCGGGTGCGTTCGCCGACGCCCGCGAACACCGAGGTGCCGCCATGGCCCTTGGCGATGTTGTTGATCAGTTCCTGAATGAGAACGGTCTTGCCGACGCCCGCGCCGCCGAACAGACCGATCTTGCCGCCCTTTGCGTAAGGCGCGATCAGGTCGATGACCTTGATGCCGGTGACGAGGATGCTGCTTTCGGTCGACTGGTCGACGAATTCGGGAGCCTTCGCGTGGATCGGCGCGCGGCTCACGGCGTTGACCGGACCCTGTTCGTCAATCGGCTCGCCGATGACGTTGAGGATGCGGCCGAGCGTCTGCGGGCCGACGGGCACCGAGATCTGTGCGCCGGTGTCGGTGACGGGCTGGCCGCGCGTCAGGCCGTCGGTCGCGTCCATCGCGATGGTGCGGACGGTGTTCTCGCCGAGATGCTGCGCGACTTCGAGAACAAGGCGGTTGCCGTTGTTGTCGGTTTCGAGCGCGTTCAGAATCGCGGGGAGCTGGCCGGTGAACTGGACGTCGACGACGGCGCCGATGACCTGTGCGATGCGGCCCGTGGCGGTGCCGGTGCTCGCGGCCTTGGGAGCGGCAGCCTTCTTCGGCGCAGCAGCCTTGGGCGCGGCGGCCTTCTTGGCGGGTGCCTTCTTCTCGGCAGAGGGTGCGGTTGCCATTGGTTTCTTCCTTGCTTGGATAGCTTACAGCGCTTCGGCGCCAGCGATGATTTCGATGAGTTCGGTCGTGATCGCCGCCTGACGCGTGCGGTTGTAGATGATGGTCAGCTTGTTGATCAGGTCGCCCGCGTTGCGCGTCGCATTGTCCATCGCGGTCATCGACGCGCCCTGTTCGGACGCGGCGTTTTCAAGGATGCCCTTGAAGATCTGGATCGTGATGTTGCGCGGCAACAGGTCGGCGAGGATTTCTTCCTCGCCCGGCTCATATTCGACCGCCGCGCCGCTGGATGCCGGAACGTCGACGGGCGCGGGAACGGGGATCAGCTGCTGGCCGGTCGCTTCCTGAAGCAGCGCCGAACGGAACTTCGAATAGAAGAGATGCGCGACGTCGAATGCGCCGGCCTCGTAAAGCTCCATGACCTTCGCCGAGATCTCGGACGCCTGATCGAAGCCGATGTCGCGGATGCCGGTCGTCTCATAGAGCTCGGTGATCTGGCCCGCGAACAGGCGTCCGATCACCGGGCGGCCCTTGCGGCCGATCAGGTAGAAGAGAACCTTCTTGCCCTCTGCCTGCAGCGCGTTGGCCTTGTCGCGCGCCGCCTTGACGATGTTCGAGTTGAACGCGCCGGCGAGGCCGCGGTCGCTGTTGAGCACGACGAGCAGGTGCGTGTCGCTCTTGCCGGTGCCGGCGAGCAGCTTCGGCGCCGAGTCCGACCCGCCGACCTTCGACGCCAGGCTGGCGACGACGCCTTCGAGGCGCGTCGCATAGGGACGCGCGGCTTCGGCAGCCGCCTGCGCCTTGCGCAGCTTGGCCGCCGCGACCATTTTCTTGGCCTTGGTGATCTTCTGGGTCGATTTGACCGAGTTGATCCGCCCTTTGAGTTCTTTCAGGTTTGCCATGAAGGCCCCTATATTTCGTCCTCCCCGCCGAAGCCGGGACGACGTAAACCTTTAAGCGAAAATCTTGGCGAACGCTTCGAGCGCCGCAACCAGACCCTTTTTGGCGTCGTCGCCAAGATCCTTGGTGTCGCGGATCGTCTTGAGCACGCCGGCATGGTCGCTGCGCAGATAGGCGATCATCGCCGCTTCGTAGCGCGAGACGTCGGTGGTCGCGACATTGTCGAGATAGCCGTTGGTGCCGGCAAAGATCGACGCGGTCTGCTCTTCGAACGGCATCGGCTGGAACTGCGGCTGCTTCAGAAGCTGCGTCAGGCGCGCGCCGCGGTTGAGGAGCTTTTGCGTCGACGCGTCGAGGTCCGAACCGAACTGCGCGAAGGCTTCCATTTCGCGATACTGCGCGAGTTCGAGCTTGATCGAGCCCGACACCTTTTTCATCGCCTTGGTCTGCGCGGCCGATCCGACGCGCGACACCGACAGACCCACGTTGATCGCGGGGCGGATACCGGCGTTGAACAGGTTGGTTTCGAGGAAGATCTGGCCGTCGGTGATCGAAATCACGTTGGTCGGGATGTACGCCGAAACGTCGCCCGCCTGCGTTTCGATGATCGGCAGCGCGGTGAGCGAGCCTGAGCCATTGTCGGCGTTCATCTTTGCCGAACGCTCGAGCAGGCGGCTGTGCAGATAGAACACGTCGCCGGGGTAAGCTTCGCGGCCCGGCGGGCGGCGCAGCAGCAGCGACATCTGGCGATAGGCGACGGCCTGCTTCGACAGATCGTCATAGACGATCACGGCGTGCATGCCGTTGTCGCGGAAATATTCGCCCATCGTGCAGCCGGTGTAGGGCGCGAGGAACTGCAGCGGAGCGGGCTCCGACGCGGTCGCGGCGACGACGATCGAATATTCCATCGCGCCATTTTCTTCGAGCTGGCGGACGATCTGCGCGACGGTCGAACGCTTCTGGCCGATGGCGACATAGATGCAATAAAGCTTCTTCGACTCATCGGTGCCGGCGTTGGCTTCCTTCTGGTTGATGAAGGTGTCGATCGCGACGGCGGTCTTGCCGGTCTGGCGATCGCCGATGATCAGTTCGCGCTGGCCGCGGCCGACGGGGACGAGCGCGTCGAGCGCCTTGAGGCCGGTCTGGACGGGTTCGTGGACCGAGGTGCGCGGGATGATGCCCGGCGCCTTGACTTCGACGCGCATGCGCTTCTCGGCCTTGATCGGGCCCTTGCCGTCGATCGGATTGCCGAGGCCGTCGACGACGCGGCCGAGCAGGCCCTTGCCGACGGGGACGTCGACGATCGTGCCGGTGCGCTTGACGGTGTCGCCTTCCTTGATCTCGGCGTCGCTGCCGAAGATCACGATACCGACGTTATCGGCTTCGAGGTTGAGCGCCATGCCCTGCACGCCGTTGGCGAACTCGACCATTTCACCGGCCTGGACATTGTCGAGGCCGTGGACGCGGGCGATGCCGTCGCCGACCGACAGAACCTTGCCGATTTCGCTGACCGTTGCGTCGGTGCCGAAATTGGCGATCTGGTCCTTGATGACCTTGCTGATTTCAGCGGCGCGGATTTCCATTGTTTAGCCTTTCATCGGGGCATTTGGGCGTCGGGCTTTTCAGCCCTTCATCGCCTGGGCGAAACTGTTGAGACGGGTACGGATGCTGCCGTCGATCAGCTGGCTGCCCAGCTGGACGACGAGACCGCCGAGGATGGCGGGGTCGACGGTCGCGGCGACGGTGACGTCGCGCCCGACGCGGGATTTGAGGTTCGCGGTCAGCTCTTTCAGCTGCGCCGCCGAAAGCGGGTGCGCGCTGGTGACCTTGGCGGTCACTTCACCGCGGTGATCGGCGACGATCGCATCGAACGCGTCGATCATCCGGGGCAGATCGGCGAGACGGCGATTCTCGGCGAGCACGCCGAGGAACTTCGCGGTCAGCGAATCGAGCTTCATCGCCTTGGCGACCGCGGCGATGGCGTTCGCGGCGTCGGTGCGGGCGACGACGGGGCTGGCGATCAGCGCCGACAGGTCGGCCGATTCGGTCAGGCCGGCGCGAAGCGTCGCGAGGCTCTTGGCCACCGCGTCGATCGCGTTCGATTCGCGCGCCAGATCGAACAAAGCGACCGCATAACGGCCCGCGAGGCCCGCCGTGATGTTGCCCTGAATGCCGCCGGAATTCTCCACGCGTGAAAGTCCTTTGTTGCTATCCCGTGGGGGATGGGTCGCGCGCTTTTTGGGGATATTCGACGAATGTCCCCCACGCGAAGTCGCGGCGCGCCTAGCAACGATTTTGCTGCAATGCAAGGCGGGGGTGGGGCTAATCAGGCTCCGTCCCTAAAGCCGTTTGCCCCCCGCCTCCGCGGGGGCAGGCTCCGAGCTTGTCGAAGGGCCGCCCTTTCTTCAAAAGGCGCGCAAAGAAGGACTGCGCTTCGACAAGCTCAGCGCGAACGGAAGAGGGGTAGGCCGGTGGGCGAAATGATTCGGATGACGATGGACGATGGCGCCGAAATCGCGGTCTATCATGCCCGGCCCGACGGCGAGCGTCGCGGCGGGCTGGTGCTGGTGCAGGAAATCTTCGGCGTCACCGACCATATCCGCGAGATGTGCGACGAGTTCGCCGCCGAGGGCTATGAGGTGCTGAGCCCCGCGCTCTTCGACCGCGAGCATCCGGGGTTCGAGAGCGACTATTCGGGGCCGCAGTTCCAGCGCGCGGTCCAGCTGGCGCGTGAGCTGCATCCCTTCGAGCAGAGCCTGAAGGACGCGCAGACGTGCATCGATGCGCTGAAGGGCGCCAACGATTCTGGGGGGCCGGTGTTCATCACCGGCTATTGTTATGGCGGCTCGGTCGCGTGGCGGATGGCGCAGATCAGCCCCGACCTCGCGGCCTCCTCGGCCTATTATGGCAGCCTCGTGCCGACGATGTTCAAGGACGAGGCGCCCGCCTGCGCGGCGATCGCCCATTTCGGCCGCTATGACGACGGGATTCCGATGGAGGGCGTCGAGGCGCTGATTGCCAAGGCTCACCCGACCGCGCAAATCTTCGTCTATGAGGCGGGGCACGGCTTCAACAGCGACCGGCGCAAGGATTATCACGAAGCAAGCGCAACCCAAGCGCGCGAACGCACGCTGATGCTGTTCAAGGCGTGCGGGGGATAGGGACGGCGGTGCTTTAGATCCGTTGCGACGCTTTCCGATAGGCTTCGTCGCGCTCGCGCTTCCCGACCGCGACGACCTGCACGACGATGCGGTCGTCGAACACGCGATAGACGAGCCGGTATCCGACTTTACGAAGCTTGATCTTGTAGCAATCGGGCATGTCGCGCAGCCGCGCCGCCGGAATATGTGGATTGCTCAGTCGTTCCTGCAGTTTTCGAGCAAACTGGCGCTGGACCGCGGTGCCCAGCTTGTCCCATTCTTTCTGAGCGCTCGGAAGAAACTCGAGATTATAGGAGGTCGTCAATATTTACCCTGACGCCCTTTTCATTCGCCCGCTCGCGCACGATCTCGGCCAGCCGCATATCGTCCAGCGCTTCCACGATCTCCTCCCAAGCTTCGGCAGGGATCAGGTAGGCTTCCGGCGTATTGCGATTGAGGATCGCGACAGGAGCCCCGTCGGCGGCGCGAATGGCGGCCGACGGATTCTTTTTGAGTTCCGAAATGCTGATGCCGTAATCGGCGAGGAGCGGTTTTCCCATGACCTGTTAATAGGTCTTTTAAATGGTCATGTCAAGGCGCTGCCGGGCCACCAGCCGGCTGGCAGCGATAGACGAGCCGCTCGTTGGGGCTGGCGGGAAGCGCGCTGCGGATCGCCTCCTGCTGCGCCGCGAGGCCCGCCAGTTCGTCGGGGTTGGCGGTGCAGCTTTTGAGCGTGATCGCCGAACGGATCTCGCGCGCTTTCGTCATCGTTTCGGCATCGAGCAGATAGCGGTCGACGCGATATTCGCGCCCGGTCGAATCGATCGACGCGACGGTGACCGTCGCTTCCTCGTTGGGGACGAGGATGCGCTGCCAGCGATCGTCGGCGCCGCGCGTATATTGGGTGCGATCGTTGACGCAGCCGCCCTTGCCGACGGTGATCGGGACGTCGGTGGTTGCCGACACGGTGATGCGGCTGCGGTCGGGGCGGATCGTGCAGAGGAATTTGCCCTGCGCGAGTTTGGGCGCTCCGGTCGCGGTGACTGCGGCGGCCTCCTCGGCGATCTCGGCATGGGCGTCGGGGCGGGTGACGAACAGGATCGCGGCGCCGAGCATCAGCACGGCGCCGGCGCCGCCCGCGATCTTGGCATTGCGCAAATTCTTCTGGCTGTAGAAGAGCAGGCCCGCGCCCGCGGCGAGCGCGCCGATCACGAAGAAAACGCCCGCGAGCGCGATGCGGTTTTCGCGCGATGCGAGCGCGTTTTCCGCGGCGCGCGCCTGCTTCAATTCGCGGTCGAGCCGGGCGGCGGCGTCCTTCGCGGCATTCGCCTCGGCGCTCGCGCGCGCTTCGGCGTCGATCGCGGCGCGGTCGCGCGCATCGGCTTCGGCCATCGAAACGCACGGCGTGCCGACGCTGGTATATTGCTGGTTCGCATCGGCGAGGAAGCGCATGAGCTCGCGCCCGGATATTGCAAAGGCGAACGGCGAATCGCCGTCGTCGGCGCGCGTGATCGCGGTGTTGATGCCGGTGATGCGGCCGCACTGGTCGACGAGCGGGCCGCCCGAATTTCCGCGCGAAATCTTTGCGGTGTGGATCAGCATCGCGACCCCGTCGACGCTTTGCGTGTTCGACATATTGCCTTCGCTGCGCGTCGGGGTGCGCGGGGTGATATAGTCGTTGGCGCTGCGCGCGGTCGCAAGGTCGACATTGCCCGGGTAACCGAGCGCGACGACATCGGCGCCCGAATCGAGCGGGCCGGTGTAGATCGCGGCGGGCGGCAGGCGGCCTTCGGTAATCTCGATCAGCGCGAGGTCGCGCGCGGTGTCGATCGCGATCAGCTTGCCCGCAAAGCTCTTCTGCCCTTCGGACGGGACGACGCCCAATGCGACATTGTCCGGATATTTGGCGGCCGATTCGACGACATGCGCATTGGTGACGATCCGCGTCGGCGAGACCGCGATGCCGCTGCCATGGCCGAAGCCGACGACCTCGCCATCGACCATCGCGACGGTGACGACGCGCACGACGCTGCGTGACGCGGCGCTGATGTCGTCGGCGGCGTGCGCCGGGAGCGCGAGGGTCAGAAGGGCGAGCAGCAGCGCGAGGAGGCGGGTCATGGCGCGCACACTAGCCGCGCGGGCTTTGAACGCAAGCATCGGGACGCGGCCGCAACCGGGACGTGGCATCAGCATCCGACCGAATAGAAAGGACGATCTGATGACTTATTCGATCCAGGGACTCAGCCCCGAACCCTTTGCCCCGCTCTTTGCGCTCGACGACAGCGAACTTGCCGCGATCAATGCGCGCCGTGTCACCGCGACCGCCGATCGCGGCTTCCCGTGCCGGGTCAGCCTTGAGGACGCGAAGGCGGGCGAGGCGCTGATCCTGCTCCACCACACCAGCCACGATGTCGAAACGCCCTACCGCAGCGCCTACGCGATCTATGTGCGGCCGGGCGTCGAAGCGGCGACCTATCGCGACGAACTGCCGCCGGTGTTCGAGGGGCGCCCGCTCGCGCTGCGCGCTTTCGATGCGGAAGGCATGCTGCAGACCGCGCGGCTTGCGGGGCCGGGCGAGGCCGATGGCGCGATCCGCGACCTGTTCGCCGACGATGCCATATCCTATATCGATGCGCACAACGCCGCCTATGGCTGTTTTGCCGCGCGAATCGAGAGGAATTGACCATGGACTTCCAGGCCATGACCGACGACGAGCGTTGGGAAGCGGTGCAGGCGCGCGACAAGGCGCAGGACGGCCGTTTCGTCACCGGGGTGCTGACCACAGGCATCTATTGCCGGCCAAGCTGCGCCGCGCGCCATCCCTTGCGCCAGAATGTCCGCTTCTTCGCCGACGGCGATGCGGCGCGCGCGACGGGCCTCCGTCCCTGCAAACGCTGCCTGCCCGACGATGTCGCGCGCGACGAAAATGCGGTGATCAAGGCGATCGCGGCGATCAAGGGCAGCGAGGAACCGCTCGCGCTCGCCGACCTCGCCGCGCGCACCGGCTATTCGCCGACGCATTTCCAGCGCGTCTTCACCCGTCACACCGGGCTGTCGCCCGCCGCCTATGCCCGCGCGCTGCGCGAAGAACGTGCGCGGCAAGCGCTGAGCGAAGGCAATCGGGTGACCGACGCGATTTACGACGCGGGCTTTTCGGGGCCGTCGCGTTTCTACCAGAATATGGAGGGGCGCATGGGCATGACGGCGTCGGCCTGGGTGAACGGCGGCAAGGACACGGTGATCCACTGGGCGGTCGTGCCGACCAGCCTTGGCGCGATGCTCGTCGCGGCGACCGGGAAGGGCGTGTGCCGTCTGAGCTTCGACGAAGGGCGCGAGGCCTTGGAAGAGCGTTTCCCCGCGGCCGAACTGGTCGAGGGCGGCGAAGCGTTCGAAGCCTTACTGAAGCAGGTCGTCGACGCGGTCGAGGCGCCGGTGAACGGCTTTGACCATATCCCGATCGATGTGAAGGGCACCGCCTTTCAGGAAGCGGTGTGGCGCGAGCTCAGGAAAATCCCGGCGGGCGAGACGCGCAGCTATGCCGATATCGCCGCGGCGGTGGGCAAGCCCGGGGCGGTGCGCGCGGCGGGGAGCGCGAACGGCGCAAATAACGTGGCGGTGCTGATCCCGTGCCACCGTGTGGTACGCAGCGACGGAACGCTCGGCGGCTATGCTTACGGCCTGCCGATCAAGGAAGAATTGCTCAAGAGGGAGAGTTTTTGATGTCTGATAAAATTGCCGCGTTCAAGGCTCTCCACGTCCCCGGCGATCCGCTGATCCTCGTCAATATCTGGGACGCGGGGAGCGCCAGGGCGGTTGCCGCGGCGGGCGCGAAGGCGATCGCGACGGGCAGCTGGGGCGTCGCTTCGGCGCACGGATCGTCCGATGGTGAGAATTTTCCGCTCGAAGCGGCGCTCGCCAACCTCGCGCAGATACTGGCGGTCACAGACCTGCCCGTCACGATCGATATGGAAGCGGGCTATGGCGACGACCCCGCGGCGGTGGGCGAATCGGTGGCACAGGCGCGCGAAGCAGGCGCGGTCGGTATCAACATGGAAGACCGGCTACCCGGGCAGAAGGAACTGCTCGCGATTGCAGACGCGGCCGCACGGTATCGCGCTGCCGCCGACACCGGCATCTTCGTCAATGCGCGCTGCGACCTGTTCCTGGGACGCGACGCGGCGAAGGATGGCGATGCGCTTGTCGCCGCGACGCTCGAGCGCGCGCATGCCTATGCCGACGCCGGGACGGGCGGGCTCTTTGTTCCCTTCCTTCTCGATTCCAAATGCATCGGCGCGATCTGTGAAGGATCGCCGCTGCCGGTGAATATCCTGCGCGGCAAGGGCGGGCCGACGCACAAGGAACTCGCCGCGCTCGGCGTCGCGCGGATCAGCCACGGGCACCAGCCGTGGGCGGCGGCGATGGCGTGGCTGGCGGGGCAGGCGGCGCAAGTGCTGGGCGGCGCCGAACCCGATTATTGAAGAAGGGCCAGGGTCTGACCCTAGAGTGATTTCGAGTGAAATGGAACTTTTCACGGCTCGGAAATCGCGGACAAACAAGAATCCAGAGTGCCGGTTTTGACTCCATCAAAACCGGCACTCTAGTCGTCGGCGTCGCCGGCGACGGCTTCCTTGCCGGAGTCCGCGCGGCGGCCCTGCATCGCCTCCAGCCGTGCGAGCATCGCTTCGCCCTGGCCAGTGTCGTGCGGATCGAAGGCGACCGTCCGCGCCAGCCGCACCGCGCGCTCGAACTCGCCCTGATTCGCGAGCGCGAAGGCATAGGCGACCCGCATCTCGATATTTTCGGGCGTGAGCACGAAGGCGCGCTCGAGCGCCTTGATCGCCATCTCGCTCGGCCGTTTGTCTTCGGCCCGAAAGCTGTCGAAATAGGCGTAGAGCGGCACCGCGTCGTCGGGGTCGGTGCGGTTGGCGAGCTGGATGGGCTTCCGCGCCTCGCGCCACGCGACCGCATCATCCTCGCCCTTTTCGCTTAGCTGATACAGCTTGAGCCGTCCGAGCAGAACGTTGGCGCGGACATGGTCGGGCCTGGCCGCGAGCACCTTGTCCAACGCGGCCCGCATCGCCGCAAGGTCGCGCTTGCCGCTGTCCATGTCCCATTCGGCGGCCGCGAGTTCGAACTGGACATCGGCGTTGGCGGGCTGCGCCGCGGCGAGCTTGCGCAGCGTGTCGCGCGCCTTGGTCAGGCGCGCCGCGTCGCCGCGCGCATTCAGCCGCTCGAGCCGTGCCATGATCACGGCATCTTCGTCCGCCGATAGCGGCGCGATCTTGATATTGGCCGAGACAGGAACGGCATCGCGCGTGGTGCGGTAGCTCAGTCTGCCCTCGATATAGCGGTTCAGATCCTTGTCGAGCAGCTTGAGGTCGCCGAAGGCGTCGGTCGCCGCCTGTTTGGGGTCGATCCCTCTGTTGATCGCACTTGTATAGGCGTTGATCTGGTCCGCTCGTGCGATGCTGTGGAACAGCATGTGGGTCAGCACCCAGGCGCGGCCGTAATAGACGTCCATCTGGCCGCTGTTGCGCATCGCGCCGGGCTGTTCGAACAACAGCCTCTCGGCCGGAATTTTCGGCATCTCCAACAGGCCATAAGCGCGGCGATAGACGGGCTGGCCGATCATCGCGCGGCCCTGCTTGTCGAAATCGACGGTCGAATAATATTCGGCGAAGCCCTCGATCAGCCACGACGGAAACGCCGCTCGCAGGTGGCGCTTCATGAAATGATGGCTGTATTCGTGGAACAGCACCTGCTGAGCGGCCGATGTGCCGGTGACGTTGCTGCCGCTATTCTGGCGAAAGGACATGGCGAAGCTGCCGTCGCGGTCCTGCCGGTAAAAGCCCGCGATCGACGCGCTGCGCGATCCGGTTGCCAATTCGGCGACGTCGGGCGCCGCGGCAACCAGATAGATCGGCAGCTTGCTTTCCTCGCCGGGCGTTTCGACCTTGAAGAGGAGGCGCAGCGTGGTGTCGAACCGTTGCAGGTTCTGGGCGAATTCGCGGAGCGATTTTTCGTTGCTTTCGCTATAGATGATGAAGCTGTCGGTGTCGGCGCGCAGCCATTTGGCTTCGGCCGGTCCCGTCATGGCGACCATCGCGATCCCGGCCAGCAGGCCCAAGCCGATTCTCTTCATTATGCGCCCCCCGCATCATAACCCGCTGGGATGCTGCCAGCGCGCCCGGCTACAGTAAAGCCCTGTTACGGCTAAACAAAGCTATAGGGGTCGATGTCGATCGCAAGCCGCGCCTTTGCCGGCCAGTCGACGCTGGCGACCCAGTCGCGGATCGTCCCTTGCAGGTCGAAGCTGCGCGGCGCGTGGAGCAAAAGGCGGAAGCGGTGGCGGCCGCGGAGCATCGCGAGCGGCGCGGGGGCGGGGCCATAGACGGCGAGGCCGTCGGCGACCGGCGCCTTTTGCCCCAACCGCTGCGCGACGCCGCGCGCGACCTCGATATCCTCCGACGAGATGACGAGCGCGGCGAAGCGGCCATAGGGCGGCGCGCCGGCGAACTTCCGCGCCGCGGCCTCGGCGGCATAAAAACCGTCGCGGTCGTTCGCGACCAGCGCCGCCATGACAGGCGCCTCGGGGACGCGTGTCTGGATCAGCACCTCGCCGGGCTTCACCCCGCGCCCGGCGCGCCCCGCGACCTGCGCGATCTGCTGGAAGGTGCGTTCGGACGCGCGGAGGTCGCCGCCGTCAAGCCCGAGGTCGGCATCGACGACGCCCACCAATGTGAGGTTCGGGAAATGATAGCCCTTGGTGACGAGCTGGGTGCCGATGATGATGTCGACCAAGCCCCCCTCGACATTGTCGACGAACTCGGCGGCTTTCGCGGGCGACCAGAGCGTGTCCGAGGTGACGATGGCGACGCGCGCCTCGGGGAAGCGTAAGCTCACCTCGTCGGCGACGCGCTCGACCCCGGGGCCGCAGGCGACGAGGCTGTCCTCATCCTCGCACTCGGGGCAGAGGCGCGGCGGCGGCATGACATGGCCGCAATGATGGCACGCGAGGCGGTGGACGAGGCGGTGCTCGACCATCCACGCGGTGCAGTTGGGGCACTGGATACGGTGCCCGCACGTCCGGCAGAGCGTCAGCGGCGCGAAGCCGCGACGGTTCAAAAAGAGCAGGCTCTGCTCGCCCTTCTGGAGCCGATCGGCGAGTGCGTCGACGAGTGGCGGCGCGAGCCAGCGGCCGCGGTCGGGCGGATCCTGCCGCATGTCGATCGCCGCAAGGTCGGGCAAGGTCGCGCCGCCGAAGCGCGCGGGGAGCTGGATATGGCGATAGCGCCCCGCTTCGACCATCGCGAGGCTTTCGAGCGCGGGGGTCGCGCTGGCGAGGATCACCGGCAGCCCCTCGAAATGCCCGCGCATCACCGCGACGTCGCGCGCGTGATAATGGACGCCATCCTCCTGCTTGAAGCTCGTCTCATGCGCCTCGTCGACGACAATGACGCCGAGCCGGGCGTAAGGCAGGAACAGCGCCGAGCGCGCGCCGATGACGATGCGCGCGTCTCCCGATGCGATCGCGTGCCACGCGCGGCGGCGTTCGGTCGAGCGCAGCCCCGAGTGCCACGCGACGGGCTCGCAGCCGAAACGTGCGGTAAAGCGTGTCAGCATCGGTTCGGTGAGCGCGATTTCGGGGAGCAGCACCAGCGCCTGCTTGCCCGCGTCGATCGCGGCGGCGATCGCCTCCATATAGACTTCGGTCTTGCCCGACCCGGTGACGCCGTCGAGCAGCAAAGTGTCGAATTTTTCGGCGTGCACCGCGTCCCTCAACTGCGCGGCGGCGGCGGTCTGTTCGCCGGAGAGATCGGGCGGGGCAAAGCCGCTGTCGGGTTCGGGATAGGGCTGGTCGGCCGATACGGTCACCGCTTCGAGTGCGCCCGTGTTCACGAGGCCGCGGATCACCGCCTCGCTGACCTCGGCGATCGCGGCGAGTTCGCGCACCATCCCCTGCCGCTCGCCGATCGCTTCGAGCGCGACGATGCGTTGCGGCGTCATCCGCGCGGGCAGCTCGCCGGTGGCGCGATATTCGACGATCGGGCGCCGCGCGTCGGCGAAGGCGACGCCGGGGAGGACCATGCGCAGCACCGCGCCGGGCGGCGCGAGATAATAGTCGCTCGTCCATTCGACGAGGCGGCGCAGCGGCGCGGGCACCGGCGGGACGGGCACGACTTCATAGAGATTGCGCAGCCGATTGTCGCCGACCGCCTCGGGCGCGCCGAAGCTCGCATCCTCCCACACCACGCCGCCCAATCGCCGCGGGCCGAGCGGCGCGATCACGACGCTGCCGAGCGGCGCGTCGGTGCCGTGGGGCACGCGATAGTCGAGCGGGCCGAGGGCGGCAGTAAGGAGGAGGACGCGGGCGCGGGTCATGGACTGCGCAGGATATAGGGCGGCCGGTAAAATAGGAAAGCGCGGGGAGCGGCGCTCCTCATTCTTTCGTCATGCCGGACTTGATCCGGCATCCATTTCTGCGCCCTCGGCATGGACCGCGGATCAAGTCCGGGGTGACGATGGTGTTTAACTCGTGGCCAAAGCCACCTTCTTCACCGACTGCTTCGCCGTCTTCGGCCGCCTGAACCAGAAGGTCCACACCGCAAGGCTGCCGAGCATCGTCATCGCGAGGCCGGAGATCGTCAGCACGATGCGCCACGTCCAGCCGCCGACCTTCGAAGCATGGATCGGGAAGGCCATGTTGAACGCCTGCGCGCCGCTCGGCATTACGAGCGCATCGCGCGCGCCGAGCAGCTCGCCGTTCGCTGCGTCGAACCACAAGGTCGAGCGACCGTTGGGAAGCCATTCGGCCTGCTGGCGCATCCGCAGCATGATCGGGTCGCCCGCCTTGCGCGGCAGGCTGAGGATGCGGAATTCGGCCTCGGGAAAGCGGCGCCGCGCTTCGGTCAGCATCGCGGTGTAATCGGGCTTTTCGGCGAGCGGCCCGCCCTTGTATTTCGGCGGATCAAGCGCCTTCGCGGTTTCGGCGACCGGCCCGAAGGGCGCAACGACCCCCAGCGCGAACGGGCGGAAGATCATCATCGTGCCGGTGACGATCGAAATCAGCAGCAGCGGCGCGACGACGACGCCAAGGTCGCGGTGGTGCATCACGATCGACGGACGCGACATCCGTTTCGGCCACAGTCGCAGCTGAAACGTCCTCCGCGTCCGCCACCACAGGATCACGCCGCTGATCACGAAGAACAGCCCGCACAGCCCCGCGATCCCGATCACCCATTCGCCATTGTCGCCCGCGAACAGATGATGATGGAAATCGAAGATCCACAGCTCGGGCCGTTCCCACTGGCTCGCCCAGTGCGTGACGATGTCGCCCGACTGGCTGGCGTAGGCGCCGGCTTCCTTGCCGAGGCGGAGCTGATGCAGCCCGAAACGGTCGTCGGCATAGATGATGCCCTGCGCGCCCGGCGTCGCCATCAGCCTTTCGGTGGTCGTGGCGACCGTCGCGAGGTCGCCGCGCAGCGGATCGCCGGTCCCCGGAAATCCGATCCACAGATGCTCATAGAGCAGGATCGTGCCCGACAGGCCGAGCAGCGCGAGCACGAGGCCGATCAGTCCCCCCGTCCAGCGGTGCAGCGTGTCGAGCAGCTTCATCATGTTAGAAGCGATAATCCCAGCCGAGCGTGAAGGTGCGCCCGCGGCCAGCGAAATAGGACAGCTGGTCGCTCGGCAGACGCGTATCGCTCGAATAGTCGATATATTGCTTGTTGAAGAGATTTTGCGCCGACAGGCTGATACCGCCAAAGCCCGTCTGGTAACGGACATAGGCGTCGGTCAGCGTGTAGCCGCCAAAATCATTGTCGGCGAGCTTGAGCGGGCTGCCCCGGGCATCATCGGCGGCGCGCGCCTTGCCGTCGAAGCGGCGCTTCATATAGACTTGCGTCTGGATCCGCGCCGAGAAGGGGCCGCTGTTATAGCTTGCCGCGAGATTGAGGCGGTCGGGCGAGATGTTGACGCCGTCGAGGTCGCTGTCGACCTTGCCGTCGGGCACCGCATCGCTGTCGAAGCGCCCGATCAGATGCGCATAGCCGACATTGAGCTTGAGCCCGTCGATCGGCGTCTGGACGCCGAGATTGACTTCGAGCCCCTGGATTTCGACGCGCAGGCGCTGGACGTCGAAGATGCGGTCGGGGCGCGTGATCAGCAGCTGGCCCTTGTCGCTCGACGACCAGAAATAGGCCGCGCTGGCATCGACCGGCCCGCGCTTCACCTCGAACCCGATCTCGCGGTTGTTCGACACGACGGGCGAGATGTCGAGGAAAGTGTCGATGTCGACCCCGGTGCGGTTCACGCTGCGCGTGATGCGGCCGATGTCGGGAACGGTGAAGCCCTCGGCATAGCTTGCATAGGCGCGGATGCCATCCCACGGCTCGACGATCACGCCGCCGTTGATCAGCAGATCCTCGAACCTGGGCTTGCCGCCGGCAACGTCGACGCCGCCATAGCTTGCGAGGCCGCATGGCACCGGCTGCGTCGCGGGCGGCGCGGGGCAGGCGACGAAGGTCGTCGAGGCGAGCGTGTGGAAATCGTCGATCTTGATCTTCACATTTTCCCAGCGGAGCCCGCCGGCGAGACGGACGACGCCGTCGAACAATTTGAGGTTCGCCTGACCGAAGGGCGCGAGGCTCTGGAAATCGCTCGGCGGCACCCAGACGCGGTTCGTGGCGATCAGCGCCTGCTCGGTCTTGTCGACGAGCGCATCGAAACCGATCGTCAGCGTCAGATCCTCGAAGCCCGGGACGGCGCGTTCGTAGCTGAACTTCGCGCCCAATTTGCGGCTGCGGTTCTGCGACTGGTCGAACACGTCGCCGATCGGGCCGATGGCCGGATCCTGGAAAGTCGCGATATAGCGGCCCTGCGCGTCGCGCACCTCGCCGCCGAAGGTGTCGCGGCTGCGGTTGAAGAAGATCTGGCTGACGAAATTGCCGCCCCAAAGGTCGGTGTCGGTCAGCGACAGCGCGACGCTTTCGGTGCGGTTCGCCGCGGGTACACCCGGCGGGGTGCCGCGCACGGCGCTCGTCGGCAGGCCGAGCGCCCGGTTGCCCGGGATCGCGACATAATCGCCGTCGCCCTTGAGCTCGAAGCGGCTCGCGATCAGGTCGAGCCGCGCGCTCGGCGACAGCTCATAGCCAAGCCGCGCGAAGAAGTTCGTCGCCTTGCTGTCCTGCGTTTCGCCCTGCGTCAGGTTGAGCCCGATCGGGCGGCCCTTCGCATCCGAAAAGACGCCGCGGATTTCATAGGTCGCGCCCACGCTCGCGTCGAACCGGCCCGCCTTATACTGGACGAGGCCGCCGGCCTTGCCGCCCATTCCGGCCCCCGAGAAATCATTGTCGGCGGTGCCCTGCAGCAGGACGCGGCCCGAAAGCCCCTCTTCCTTCGGCGCGCCGACGGTGACCTGGTTGACGATGCCGCCGGTGCCGCCGATGCCTTGCAGCGCGTTCGACCCGAAGATCAGCTCGACGCGATCGACGAAAAAGCCGTCGATGGTAAAGCCGTCGCGGCTGCCGTCGCGCATCGGGGTCGATTGCGGGATGCCGTTGATCGCATAGAGCGGCGAACGCCCGCGCAAGGATTCGCCTGAGCCCGAAAGCTTCTGCCGCGTCGGCGAGAAGCTGGGGGTCAGATTCGCGACCGCGTCGGTCACCGAACCCGAAATCGCGAGCTGCTGGTCGAGCGCATCCTTGCCGATGATGTCGATCGTCAGCGGCAGCGCGTTCGGCGGCAGGATCGTGCGCGCCGCGGTGACGACGATCGTCTCGCCCGCCGCGCTATCCGCGTCGACGGGGGCGGTGTCCTGCGCGAAGGCGGGCGACGAAAGCGCGGTTCCGAGCAGCGCGGCGGCGGCAATTTTGCGATTCATGATAGCTCCTGTTTCGGAGTGCGCGCTAGTGCGACACATTCGCAAAAGCAAGGGATTTCCCCTCCCCATTGATTGGGGGAGGCAGCGAGACTTGCCAGCTTGCTGGTTAGTCGCAGCGGTGGGGGTGCGGTTTCGGTATGACGCGATGGTACGAGGACGCACCCTCACCCCCATCCAACTTCGTCTAGTCGCGCAGCGACAAGACTTCGTATCCTTCCCCCATCTAGGGGGAAGGGGTGACGTAGCGCCCAAAACCCCGCTATCAGCTTGCCAATGCGGGAAAAGGAACTGCGCTTCGCCCTGATTTGCTACGGCGGCATCAGCCTCGCCGTCTATATGCACGGCATCACGAAAGAGGTCTGGCGGCTCGCCGCGGCATCGCGCGCCTTCCACGATGGCGCGCCGCTGACCGGGGCGGGCAAAGTCTATGGCGAGCTGCTCGCGGGAATCGCGGCGCGCAGCAATGTGCGGCTGCGCGTGCTCGCCGACATCGTCGCGGGCGCCAGCGCGGGGGGCATCAACGGCATTTTCCTCGCGCGTGCGCTGGCGACGGGGCAGTCGCTCGACCCGCTCACCGACCTCTGGCTCGAGGATGCCGACGTCGACCGGCTGATCGACCCCGACGCGCGGCCGTTGTCGGCGGCGACCAAATTCTGGGCGGTGCCGATCGCCGGCTGGATGATGAAGAAGCGCGGCAATGCCATCGACCGCACCGTCGGCGAAGGCGCGCAGGACGAGGTGCGCGTCAAGCTGTCGCGCTTCGTCCGCGCGCGCTGGTTCGAACCGCCCTTCGGCGGCGAAACCTTCACGAACCTGCTCCTCGATGCGTTCGACGCGATGGACGCGGGGCCGCGCGGGCCGGTGCTGGTGCCGGGCGGGCAGCCGGTCGACCTGTTTGTCTCGGTCACCGATTTCGCGGGGCACAGCGTACCGCTGGCGCTCAACAGCCCGGCGCGCGTGACCGAGGACGAGCACCGGCTGATGCTGCATTTTCGCGAGGACAGCCGCCTCGGCAATCGGCTCGACGACGTCCCGGGACTGACCGCGGCGGCGCGCGCGACGGCGAGTTTTCCCGGTGCCTTTCCGCCCTTCACCTTGCGCGAACTCGACCGGGTGCTCGAAAAGCGCAAGATCGCATGGCCGGGCCGCGAGGCTTTCATCCATGCGCAGCTTCCGGCGGGCGGCGAAGGCGATCCCGCCGACCGCGTGCTGATAGACGGTTCGGTGCTCGCGAATGCGCCCTTCCGGCCCGCCATCGCGGCGCTGAAGCAGCGCCCGGCGCGGCGCGAGATCGATCGCCGTTTCGTCTATATCGACCCCAAGCCCGATTATCGCTCGATCAGCTTCGGCAAGCCGGGCGAACAGGTGTCGGGCGAGGGCGCGCGGCTTCCCGGCTTTCTGGCTACCATATTGGGCGCACTGTCCGAAATTCCGCGCGAACAGCCGATCCGCGAGAATGTCGAGGCGATCGAGGGGATGTCGCGCCGCATCCGCCGGATGCAGCATATCGTCGATGCGATGAAGGTCGAGGTCGAGGAACAGGTCGCGGCGCTGTTCGGCACCACCTTCTTCCTCGACACGCCAACGGTCGCGCGGCTCGAAAAATGGCGCGCCAAGGCACAGGATCAGGCATCGGCGCGCGCGGGCTTCGCCTATGCGCCCTATGGCCACCTCAAGCTGTCGGCGGTGGTCGAGGAGATGGCGAGCCTGATCGACCGGCTGCTGCCGCCCGAAGGCGCGGTCCATCAGGCGAACCGGCGCCTGGGGTTGTGGGAGGAGGCGCGCGCACGCGGGCTCGACCGGATTTCGGGCAAACGCGGCGCGGGCGCGAGCAGCGACGCCATCGTCTTTTTCCGCACCCACGATCTCGGCTTTCGCATCCGCCGCCTGCGTTTCCTCGCGCGCGAGCTCGACACCGCGGTCGAGGCGACGCGCGACGGCCGCGACCCGGTGTGCGAAGATATGCGCGAGGCGATCTTCACTGCGCTCGGCCTCTATCTCGACCGGCAGGGCGACAGCTGGCTTGCCGATCTCGACCTGCCCGCCGACGCCGGACCCGGCGACTGGATCGATGCGATCGCGGCGCGGCGGGACCTCCGCGCGGTCGATGGCGAGGCCGACGCGCTCATCGCCGCGGGGCTCGCAGCGATGCCCAAGGGCGACCGGCGGACGCTCCTGCTCGCCTATCTCGGCTACCCCTTTTACGATATCGCGACCTTGCCGCTGCTGCAGGGCGAGGGGTTCGATGAGTTCGACCCGATCAAGATCGACCGCATCTCGCCGTCGGACGCGACCGCGATCCGCACCGGCGGCGCGGCGGCGATGCTGAAGGGGGTCGAGTTCAACAGCTTCGGCGCCTTCTTCAGCCGCGCGTACCGCGAGAATGATTATCTCTGGGGCCGGCTCCACGGCGCCGACCGGCTGATCGACATCGTGGCGTCGAGCGTCGGCGGCGAAGGCGCGCTGGCGGGCGAGGATCTGAAGGCGATCAAACGCCGCGCGTTCCACGCGATCCTCGACGAGGAGGAGGCAAGGCTGCCCAAGGTGAAGGCGCTGATTGCGGAGCTCAGGGCAGAGATCGGCTAAAAACTTCGTCATCCCCGCGAAAGCGGGAACCCAGTAGCTACCGTGGTTTGCTCAAACTGGGTTCCCGCTTTCGCGGGAATGACGACGGATAGATTCGCAACGACGAAAATCAATCGGTCAGATCGTCCCACATTTCCTTGATGCGGCCGAAAAAGCCCTGACTCGCGGGGCACTCGTCGCCCGTCTCGGTCTCGCGAAACTCGCAGAGCAATTCCTTCTGCCGCGCGGTCAGCTTCGTGGGCGTCTCGACGTCGATCTGGACGACAAGGTCGCCGTGGCCGCGGCCGTTGAGCACCGGCATGCCCGCGCCGCGCTGGCGCAGCTGCTTGCCCGACTGGATGCCCGCGGGGATGGCGATGTCGTGCATCCGGCCGTCGAGGCCGGGGATGCCGATTTCGCCGCCGAGCGCGGCGGTCGTGAAGCTGATCGGCGCGCGCGTGAACAAGGTCGTGCCTTCGCGCTCGAACAGCTTGTGCCGCGCCATGTGGAGGAAGATGTAGAGGTCGCCCGGCGCCGCGCCGCGCGCGCCGCTCTCGCCTTCGCCCGACAGGCGGATGCGCGTGCCCTCGTCGACCCCGGCGGGGATGTTGACGGTCAGCGTCTTGCGCCGGTCGACGCGGCCTTCGCCATGGCATGTATTGCACGGATCGGCGATGACCTCGCCCGCGCCCTGGCAGGTCGGGCAGGTACGCTCGACCATGAAGAAACCTTGCTGCGCGCGCACCTTGCCGTGGCCGGCGCAGGTCGAACAGCGGTTGGTGCGGGTGCCGGGCTTCGCGCCCGATCCGTCGCACGTCTCGCAGCGCGCCGCGACATCGACCTGGATCTCGCGCGTGACGCCGGCAAAGGCGTCCTCGAGCTTGATCTCCATGTCGTAACGCAGGTCCGCGCCGCGCGCGGGACCGCGCTGCTGGCGGCCGCCGCCGAACGCCGAGCCGAAGATCGATTCGAAAATATCGCCGATGTCGCCGAAATCGGCGCCATTGCCGCCACCGAAACCGCCGTTGCCGTTGACGCCGGCCTTGCCGAAACGATCATAGGCGGCGCGCTTCTGCGGATCCTTCAGGCAGTCATAGGCTTCGCTGATCGCCTTGAAGCGCGCTTCGCTATTGTCGCACCCCGGATTCTTGTCGGGGTGATATTTCATCGCGAGCTTGCGATAGCTCGCCTTCAGCGCGGCCTCGTCGGCGGTGCGATCGACTTCCAGCAGTTCGTAATAATCGATGTCGAGTGACATAGGTCAAACAGGCCCCCTCCGGCCCGCCGGACCCGGGTAAGGGGTCCGGCAGGGGAGTTTCTTACTTCTTGTCGTCTTCGACTTCGGAGAATTCGGCGTCGACGACGTCTTCGTCGGTCTTCGCCTCGCCAGCTTCGTCGCCGCCGGGGGATGCGGCCGACTGCTGCTCCTTCTCGTAGATCGCCTGGCCGAGCTTCATCGCGACCTGCGCGAGCGCCTGGCTCTTTTCGGTCATCGCGGCGGGGTCGCCGCCTTCGACCGCGGTCTTGGCTTCGGCGATCGCGGCTTCGATCTCGGACTTCAGCCCCGCGTCGACCTTGTCGCCATGCTCGACGAGCTGGCGTTCGGTCGAGTGGATCAGGCTTTCGGCGTTGTTCTTCGCCTCGGCCGCTTCGCGGCGCGTCTTGTCCTCTTCGGCGAACTGCTCGGCGTCCTTGACCATCTGGTCGATGTCCGCGTCGCTGAGGCCGCCCGATGCCTGGATCTTGATCTGCTGCTCCTTGCCGGTGCCCTTGTCCTTGGCGTGGACCGACACGATGCCGTTGGCGTCGATGTCGAAGGTCACCTCGATCTGCGGCACGCCGCGCGGCGCCGGCGGGATGCCGACGAGGTCGAACTGGCCGAGGATCTTGTTGTCCGCCGCCATTTCGCGCTCGCCCTGGAACACGCGGATCGTCACCGCCGACTGATTGTCGTCGGCGGTCGAATAGACCTGCGACTTCTTGGTCGGGATCGTCGTGTTGCGGTCGATCATCTTGGTCATGATGCCGCCCAGCGTTTCAATGCCCAGCGACAGTGGCGTCACGTCGAGCAGCAGCACGTCCTTGACGTCGCCCTGCAGCACGCCCGCCTGGATCGCGGCGCCGATCGCGACGACTTCGTCGGGGTTCACGCCGGTGTGCGGTTCCTTGCCAAAGAAATCCTTCACGACTTCGCGGACGCGCGGCATGCGCGTCATGCCGCCGACGAGCACGACTTCGTCGATTTCGCTCGCCGAAATGCCGGCGTCCTTGATCGCCTTCTTGCAGGGTTCAAGCGTGCGCTTGACCAGCTCTTCGACCAGCTTTTCGAGGTCGGCGCGCGTGATCGTCTTCACCAGGTGCTTCGGCCCGTTGGCGTCGGCGGTGATGAAGGGCAGGTTGACTTCGGTCGATGCCGCGGTCGACAGCTCGATCTTCGCCTTTTCGGCGGCTTCCTTCAGGCGCTGGAGCGCGAGCTTGTCGCAGCGAAGGTCGATGCCTTCGTCCTTCTTGAAGCCGTCGGCGAGATATTCGACGATCTTGCTGTCGAAATCCTCACCGCCGAGGAAGGTGTCGCCGTTGGTCGACTTCACCTCGAACACGCCGTCGCCAACCTCGAGGATCGAGATGTCGAAAGTGCCGCCGCCAAGGTCATAGACCGCGATCGTCTTGTTTTCGGTCTTGTCGAGGCCGTAAGCCAGCGCCGCCGCGGTCGGCTCGTTGATGATGCGCAGCACTTCGAGGCCCGCGATCTTGCCGGCGTCCTTGGTCGCCTGACGCTGCGCGTCGTTGAAATAAGCGGGAACGGTGATCACCGCCTGCTCGACCTTTTCGCCCAGATAGGCCTCGGCGGTTTCCTTCATCTTCTGAAGGATGAAGGCCGAGATCTGCGACGGCGAATAATCTTCGTTGCCGGCCTTGACCCACGCGTCGCCGTTGCTGCCCTTGACGATCGTGTAGGGGACCAGCTCGGTGTCCTTCTTGGTGATCGGATCGTCGAAGCGGCGGCCGATCAGGCGCTTCACGGCGAAAACGGTGTTTTCGGGGTTGGTGACGGCCTGGCGCTTCGCCGGCTGGCCGATCAGGCGCTCGCCGTCCTTGGCGAAGGCGACGATCGACGGGGTCGTGCGCGTGCCTTCGACATTTTCGATAACCTTGGGTTTTCCGCCTTCCATCACCGCGACGCAGCTGTTCGTGGTGCCCAGGTCGATCCCGATCACTTTTGCCATTGGTATTCAGTCCTTGTTGCTTCTCCGGCGCCCTCAAAAGGCACGCCGTCCATGGGTTTCATGGGGGCGATATAGGTGCGCTAATCCTTGGCACAAGAGCTTTCAGGGCTTATCGAGGGCGCGAAATGACACGCTTTTACGGAGTCCTCCCAAAATGAAACCTTTTGCGATCCTTGCACTCGCCGCCACCGCGCTGACCCTGACGTCCTGCGGCGATAATCTGGTCGCTGCCAAGCCGCTGAACGTCGTCAGCGGCCATATCGTGATGGGCGCGACCCCCGACCGTCCGGCGGTCGGCTATTTCCGCGTCCAGGGCGGGCCGCAGCCGGTCCAGCTCGTCGCGGTGACCGCCGACCTCGCGCAGCGCGTCGAAATGCACGAAAGCGTCAAGGAAAACGGCGTCGTGACGATGAAGCCGCTGCTCCGCGCCGACGTCCCTGCGAAGGGCGAGCTTGTCTTCAAGCAGGGCGGCAAGCATCTGATGATCTGGGGCATCAACGGCGCCGCGGTGCGCGCGGGCAAGCTGCCGATGGCGTTCGTCTTCACGAACAACAATAATGAACGCATCCTCTTCGACATGGTGATCAAACCGGCGGAGGGCGCCGCCGCCGGGGGCGCGATGGACCATAGCGCGATGGATCATGGTTCGATGGAGAAGGGTGCCGAAAAAGCGGCGCCGGACGCGGCCAAGAAGTAAGCGCGGGTGCCGCGTCCGTCGCGACCCCTGACGACCGGCGAAATCGCGCTCGCCCGGACGGTGTTCGGCGACGCGATCGCCTACGACCGCGTGCGGGTGAACCACCATAAATGGATATTCTTCCAGCCGCGGCACATCGTCATGGCGCCGATGGGCAGCCTGCACTTCAACCCGCATGGCGAACTCTATTGCGAGGATTTCAGCGCCGCGTCGCAGCGATTGCAGGGGCTGTTCATCCACGAAATGACGCATGTGTGGCAGGCGCAGACGCGCGGCCGCTGGTATTTGGTGCTGATGCGCCACCCGTTCGCGACGTACAGCTACAGCCTGAAGCCCGGCTGGCTGCTCGAACGCTATGGGCTGGAACAGCAGGCCGAAATCGTCCGCCATTACTGGCTGCTGACCCAGGGCATGATCGTCGGCGGCGCGCCGGGGATCGACGCTTACCGGGCGATCCTGCCGTTCGCGGGCGGCGGGGCGCGGTAGTGTCTCAATTCGACCGGTAGCGGACGTTTTAGTTCCTCCCCGTTCCGGGGAGGAACTGACTATGTCCGCTCCCCACCCCAAAGCCGACACTCGCCCCGCTCCCCAATTAGCCCCTAGCCAAGCCCCCGGTGTTCGTCCTATGTTCCGCCGATGGATGGAAGCTCGCTCATTGTCGCCCTCGTTGCCCTTGCCATCGGTGCCCTGATCGGCTGGCTTTTCGCCGGCCGCCAGTCGGGCGCGCTCATGGCCGAACGCGATGGGCTGGCAGAGCGGTTCAAGAGCGCGGTCACCGACCTTGCCGCCGAGGCCGAGGCACGCAAGGCGGCCGACATCCAGCTTGCCGCCTTGCTCAGCGAACAGCGCGCGCGCGACGAAGCCCATGACGCGCAGATCGCGCAGCTCAAGGACGCGCAGGCGGCGCTCACCGCGCAGTTCCGCGAGGTCGGGCAGGTGATGCTCGATGGCGCGCAAAAGGCGTTCCTCGAACGCGCCGACGCGCGCTTTCGCCAGAGCGAAGAGACGGCGGGACAGAATCTGAAAGCGCTGCTGAATCCGGTCCACGAACGATTGCAGAAATATGAGGAAGCCGTCGGCAAGGTCGAGGCCGAAAGGCGTGATGCCTTCGGCCTGCTCCACGGTCAGATCGCCGCGATGCGCGAGGGCACCGAGCGCGTGTCGAGCGAGGCGGCGAAGCTCGTCAACGCGCTGCGCAACGCCCCCAAGGCGCGCGGGCGCTGGGGCGAGCAGCAATTGCGCAACGTGCTCGAAAGCTGCGGCCTCTCCGAACATGCCGACTTCCAGACCGAGGTGAGCGTAAACGACGGCGACGGCGGGCGGCTGCGCCCCGACGTCGTGGTGCGCGTTCCCGGCGGGCAGAATCTCGTGATCGACGCCAAGGTGTCGCTCAACGCCTATCAGGACGCGTTCGGCGCGGTCGACGAGGTGGAAAAGGCGAAGCATCTCGACGCGCATGCTTCTGCGATGCGGGCGCACGTGAATGCGCTCGGTGCTAAAGCTTATTGGAACCAGTTTCCGGATACGCCCGATTTCGTCGTGATGTTCGTACCGGGCGAGCATTTCCTCGCCGCCGCGCTCGATCAGGACCATGAGCTTTGGGACTATGCATTCGAGCGCAAGGTGCTGCTCGCGACCCCGACCAACCTCATCGCGATCGCGCGCACCGTCGCGGCGGTGTGGCGGCAGGAAAAGCTCGCCAATCAGGCGCGCGAGATCGCGGCGCTCGGCAAGGAACTCTACGCGCGCATGTCGGTGATGGGCTCGCACATCGCCAAGGTCGGGCGCAATCTCGATCAGGCGACGGGGGCGTATAATGCCTTTGTCGGCAGCTTCGAAAGCCAGGTGCTGACGCAGGCGAAGCGCTTCGAGGCACTCGACATCGAAACCGGCGACAAGGAAATCGCGTCGCTTCCGGTGGCCGAGCAAGCAGCGCGCCCGCTGGCGAAACTCGCGGCGGCGCCGGCGGCGGTCAACGACGCGGGGGAATAAGCCCATTCTGAAATCCCGTTTGCATCGAGCGAAGTCGAGATGCCGTGAGGTTGAGGACTGCCGATGGGTGTCTCGACTTCGCTCGACACGAACGGAGATGGGAGGTGCTTAAATTACCCGCCGTAGCGCCGCTGTTTTACCGTTTTCGCCCGTCAGGATCAGCGTGCCATCGCCGGCGAAGGTCAGGCTGACCGGCGTCGCCATCAGTTTGAAGAAGGTCTGTTCCAGCTCCATGCCCGGACACGCCATTTCGGTGGCCATCAGCGGCCCAGCCTTGAGTGTCCCGCCATCGACTGAATAAGTCCCCGAAAAGCGGTTGCAGCCCGCGCTGCCGCTCAGCCGGTTGCCATCGAATTGCAGTGACGTCGGCCGGTCCGCCGCGACCGCGACGCCGCCGATCGACACGAAGGTCCAGTTCGTGCCCGCAAGTTCGCTCGGCGGCAGGATCTTGCCGCCGCATCCCTTCACCGTCTTGCCGTCGGCGGTCACCGTCACTGTGTCGGCGTAACGCCGGTCGCTCATCCCGTCGCTGCATTCGCCGCGTGCGATGTCGACGGTGAGCCGCCCGGTGACATAGCGCTCGCCGCCCGCGTGAGGCTTGGCACCGGGGTTCGGCACCATGATCTTGGTCTCGCCATAGTCGCCGTCATAATTGAGCCGCGACGGCGTGATCTCGAGCGTCCAGCCGGGTTCGGTGCCGAGCGCCATATAGGCCGCGACGGGCGTGCTACCGGGTGTCTGTGGTGGGGTTTCGTCGGCCGGCATGCAGCCGGAAAGCGCGAAACACAGAACAAGAAAGGGAGCGAATTTCGGCATTGACTGACTCCTTCATCCCGCTCGTGTCGAGCGAAGTCGAGACACCCATCGTTATCGCGCCGGGTCGAGGGGCATCTCGACTTCGCTCGATGCGAACGGGAAAGGAATCGCATAGTAACACGTCAATGGCCGCGCGCTGAACGCATTGCCGCTTTTCAGCTTCGCCGCTGGTTCAGCACTTCATACGCCATCACCGCGGTCGCGACCGCGGCGTTCAGGCTGTCGGCCTTGCCCATCATCGGCATCTTGACGCGCACGTCGGCGGCTTCGGCATATTCGGGCGGCATGCCCTGCGATTCATTGCCGGTGAGAATGAAGGTCGGCGCGGTGTAGCGCACCGCCTGATAATCCTGCGTATCGTCGCCGAGCCAGGTCGCGACAAGCTGGCCGGCGCCTTGGCGGAGCCAGGGGAGAAACTCCTCCCACCGCGCGATCACCAGCTTCTGCGTAAAGATCGCCCCCATGCTCGCGCGCACCGCCTCGACCGCATAGGGATCGGTCGATTCGTCGAGCAGGATCAGCCCGCCCGCGCCGACCGCATCGCCGGTGCGCAGCATCGTGCCGAGATTGCCGGGATCGCGAAGGCGTTCGGCAACGAGCCAGATCGGTGCGGCATCGCGGTCGAGATCGGTCAGCGTCGTTTGCGGTTCGGCGTAAATACCGACCACCGTCTGCGGATTATCCTTGCCCGACAGTTTCGAGAGAATCGCACCCGTCGTGTCGATGACCTCGCCGCCCGCCGCCAGCGTGTCGGCGACCAGCGCTGCCGCGAGCGGGTGCGCGTCGCCCTCGGGGCCGAGGAACAGCCACCGCGGCAACACGCCCGCTTCGCGCGCCTCGGTCGCAATGCGCAGCCCCTCGGCGAGGAACAGCCCCTCGGCGCGACGATGGCGTTTCTCACGCAGCAGCCGCATCCGCTTGATCAGCGGGTTCGACAGGCTCTCGATGGTGGAACGGCGACCGGTCATCCGGTCAATCCTCGCCGAAGCTGTCCTTGACCAGCCCGACGAGTTTCAGCAGCGCCGCATCGGCGCCATCGCCCTTGGTGTGGATGGTGATCGAATCGCCCTTTGCGGCGCCGAGCATCATCAGCCCCATGATCGAGGTGCCGTTGACGCGCGACCCGCCCTTTTCGACCTCGACCGACACGCTTTCGGGCAGGCGGCTGACGAAGGTCACGAACTTGGCGCTGGCGCGTGCATGCAGGCCGCGCTGGTTGGTGATTTCGACCGTCTCGGAATTTTCGTTCATGGTCCCACCCCCAGCATTTCCGACGCGACCGAAATATATTTCTGGCCGGCTTCCTTCGCGGCGATCACCGCGGCGCGCAACTCCATCGTCTTGCGCGCGCTCTCCAGGCGAATCAGCATGGGCAGATTGACCCCGGCGATCACCTCAGTACGCCCCGCCTCGAGCAGGCTGATCGCGAGGTTCGAGGGCGTGCCGCCGAACAGATCGGTCAGCATCACGACGCCGCGGCCTTCGTCGACCTTGCGAATGGCGTCGGCGATTTCCTTGCGGCGCATTTCCATATTGTCGTTGGGGCCGATGCAGACGGTCGCGATGGCCCTTTGGGGACCGACGACATGCTCCATCGCGCGCACCATTTCCTCGGCGAGGCGGCCGTGGGTGACGAGCACCATTCCCAGAAGCGGCAGAGCCTTATCGTTCGGCATGCAGTCGTCGACCCTTATGTTTTGCCGCCGGGTGCGGGAGACGCGGGCGGGGGCTTGCCCTCAAGCCCATCTTGCGGGGCAGAGTCAAGATTGCGGTGGGTCAGCGTCGGCGCATATCCGTGGCCGCGTAGCGTTTGGGCAACACGGTCCGCGACATGGACCGACCGATGGCGGCCGCCCGTACAACCGAAGGCGATGGTGACATAGCTTTTGCCCTCGGCGCGGTAGCGCGGCAGCAAAGTCAGGATCAGCCTTTCGATCTGCGCGACGCTGTCTTCATAAGCGGGATCGGCGATGACATAGGCGGCGACGTCGGGGTCGAGGCCCGTGCCGGGCTTGAGCTTGGGATCCCAGTGCGGGTTGCGCAGATAACGCATGTCGAAGACAAGGTCGGCGTTGCGCGGCAGGCCGCGCGCAAAGCCGAAGCTCATGACGTTGAGCACGGGTTCGCCGTCGCCGGCATCGCCGAAACGCTGGCGGATTTCCTGCTGCAAATCATTGCTGCTGTAATTCGTCGTGTCGACGACATGCTCGGCCCAGCGGCGGAGCGGCTCCATCATCTCGCGCTCGCGCGCGATCCCGTCGGCGGCGGGGCGGTCTTCGGCCATCGGGTGGCGGCGCCGCGTTTCGGAAAAGCGGCGCTCGAGTTCGGCGCCGGCGCAGTCGAGAAACAAAGTCTGGATGTCGCGGCCACCGCCTTCGCGCAGTTCCTTGATCCGCCGCACGAGCAACGCCGGACGGAACCCCCGGCTGCGGCTGTCGATCCCGATCGCGAGCGGGCGTCCGGCTTCGCCGCGCTTCACCGGCGCGTCGATCAGCGTTTCGAGCAGCGCGAGCGGCAGATTGTCGACCACCTCCCAGCCGAGATCCTCGAGCACGTTGAGCACGGTCGATTTGCCCGCGCCCGACAGGCCGGTGACCAGCAACAGGCGCGATTCGGCGGCCGGACTCATCGTGGATGCATCATGCGCCGGGCGCCAGCCGTTCGAGCGCGAGCAGGATCTTGATCGGCGCCGACGCCTCGAACGCCGGCAAGAGCAGCGCGGGCAGCGGGCGGCCTGCGACCATCTCGACCTGGTTGATCGACGGCATGCGGTCGTAGCGCTCGGTCAGGCGCACCGCGAGCGCGAGCGGCACCGGCGCCGTCCACGCGCGTTCGATGATCCCGATGCCGCGCACCTCCAGCTTGCCCGCCAGATTTTCGGGCGGCCGGCACCACAGGCGACCCCGCTCGAACCAGATGTCGCAGCGGTCGTCGGCGACCAGCTTGGCGCCGCGGTCGATCAGCCGCAGCGCCAGGTCCGATTTGCCCTGTCCCGAATTGCCGAGGATCAGCACGCCGCCATTGCCCGCCGCGACGCAGCTGGCATGGATATTGACGATATCGGTTCTGGTCCGGCTCGGAAGCATGGCGCATGGCTTACCGGCGACGATGCGGTGCCGCAAGGCGACAATCGGACCCTTCCCCCTTGATGGGGGAAGGATATGGAGCCTTTTCGCGCAGCGATTAGGCGAAGTTGGATGGGGGTGACGGTGCGTCCTTGCACCGTCGCGTCGGGCCGAGAGCGCACCCCCACCGCTGAGACTAGGCCGTTGCACGGCCAAGTCTCGCTGCCTCCCCCATCAAGGGGGAGGAAATCCGGGGTTATCCCACTTCCTGCCCGCCTTCGCGCGCGGGGAGGGTGATGAGCAGGCTGGCGCCGGGTTTGCTGTCGTCGCGGTCCTTGGCGCTGATCGTCCCGCTATGCCCCTCGACGATCGTCCGTGCGATCGCCAGGCCCAGCCCGCTGTGGCGGCCGAACGCCTCGCCGGTGGGGCGTTCGCTGTGAAAGCGGCGGAAAATGGCGTCGCGCTGCGCCGGGTCGATGCCGGGGCCGTCGTCGTCGACCTTGATGTGAACCTCGTCGCCGAGGCGCGTTGCCGAGACGCACACGAGGCCGGCTTCGGGCGAGAAGCTGATCGCATTGTCGATGACATTGTCGATCGCGCGTTCGAGCCGGTGGCCGTCGCCCATCACCACCGTCGTGCCTTTGCGCGGCCGCGCGAAGGCGACGCGCGGCTGCGGCACATTCGCGTCGACGCGCGCCGCGCGCGCGGCGAGCATCGATTCGATCATGATGCCGACGTCGATCGGTTCGAACAGGGTGCGCGATAATTGCGCGTCGACGCGGCTCGCTTCGCTGATGTCGCTCACCAGCCGGTCGAGCCGGCGGACATCCTCGTCGGCGATCGCGAGCAGTTGCGCGCGCTGCTCGTCACTCTTGACGCGCCCGAGCCCCTCGATCGCCGAGCGGACCGAGGCGATCGGATTCTTGAGTTCGTGCGTCACGTCGGCGGCGAAATGCTCGCCCGCGTCGATGCGTTCCCGAAGGGCTTGCGTCATGTCGGACAGCGCGCGGGCGAGTGTGCCGATCTCGTCGCGGCGGCTCGGCAGGCGCGGGACGACGACTTCGCGCGCACGGCCGAGCCGGACGCGCACCGCGGCGCGCGCGAGGCGGCGGAGCGGGCGGACGATGGTGCGCGCGAGGAACAGCGAGAGGAGGACCGAGGCAAGCAGGACCAGGAAGACGACGACCGCGATGCGGAACCGCTCGGCGCGCACGGTGCGCGTGATGTCGCGCGCGTTGAGCGTCATCAGCACCGTCTGCGGCGTATCGAGGTCGACGACGCGCGCGGCGCTGAGCAGCGGCGTGCGTTCGGGGGCATAGCGGAAGCGGCTTGCCGCAACGTCGCTCGCCTGCGCCTCGACGACTTCGGGCCAGGATTGCGCCCTGTCGACGCGGGGTTCCTCGAAATCGGGATAAGTGGGCGCGCCAACGACCCAGTCGATGCCGCGGTCCATCGCGCGCGCGGCATCGCGCTTCCATGGCTGGAGGTCGGGATCGCGCAGCGTATAGGTCGGCGGACCGGTTTCGAAACTGTCGGAGATGCGCCGGCCATCGGCGGCGTAGAAACGCAGCCGCGATTCGGTCGCCGTGGCGAACTCTTCGATCAGCCGCGTCCGCTCGTCGGGGCGCGCCGCCTCGAGCGCGCTGTCGAGCATCGCGAGCTGGTCCTTCATCACCTCGATGCGCGTATCGACAAGGCGGCTGCGATAGGTGTCGAGATAATAGAAGCCGCCCGCGAGCAGCGCGATCGCCAATATGTTCACCGCGAGGATGCGCGTCGTCAGCGACCAGCGCGCCGACCAGACGAGCGGCGATTCCTCCTGCTCGGCGATGCTCGCGTCGGGTTTCAGCCGGTCGGGTTTCAGGGCATCAGCTTTCATCGGCAAAGCGGTAACCCGCGCCATAGAGGGTCGCGATCGCGTCGAATTCGGGATCGACCTCGCGGAACTTGCGGCGCAGGCGCTTGATGTGGCTGTCGATCGTGCGGTCGTCGATATAGACGTCGTCCTGATAGGCTGCGTCCATCAGCTGGTTGCGGCTGCGCACGACGCCGGGGCGGCTCGCGAGCGTTTCGAGGATCAGGAATTCGGTGACGGTCAGCGTCACATCCTTGCCGTCCCATGCGACCTTGTGCCGCGCCGGGTCCATACTCAGCCGCCCGCGCGTGATCGGCTCGGCGACGGGTTCGTCGTCCTCGCTCGGCGCGCTCCGGTTGAGCTCGACGCGGCGCAGGATGGCGCGGATGCGCGCGATCACCAGCCGCTGCGAAAAGGGTTTGGCGATATAGTCGTCGGCGCCCATCGCGAGGCCCAGCGCCTCGTCGATCTCGTCGTCCTTGCTGGTCAGGAAGATGACGGGAAGCTGACTCTTCTCGCGCAGCCGCCGCAGCAGTTCGAGCCCGTCCATCCGCGGCATCTTGATGTCGAAAACGGCCAGGTCGGGCGGATTGTCGATCAACGGCTTCAGCGCCGCCTCGCCGTCCGAATAGACGCGCGTGACGAATCCTTCGGCTTGCAGCGCGATCGACAGCGATTGCAGGATATTGCGGTCGTCGTCGACCAGCGCGATGGTTGCCGTCATGCTCTTTCCATTGGGCGGGCTCCAAGGGAGCGATTAGCCTATCCGGCGTTCAGCGACAACCGCGCGCGCATGGCACCGGTTCCCTCGCTTATGCGCTCGTCGCAAGCGCCGCGCGGCTCCGCTTTAATCTTTTGACCTCCCCATCCAAGCGGGCTAACGCGGCCGGGATTTCGGAATCGGCGGACACGTCGGCACCCATGCAGATGCGGGCCAGCCCATTAGCGCGCTAAGCATTGCATAGGTATGCAGACGGCGGTGCCGGACAAGGAAAGGCGAAGCAAATGACCAAGATTGTGTTCGGCCGCGACAGCATCGAGACGAAGGCGGAGGTGGCCGAAAACTGGGGCACTTCGGCGCTGATCGAGGACGCGGTGCGCCACAATGAAGGCCGGCTCGCCAAGGACGGCCCGCTCGTCGTCCAGACGGGCAAGCACACCGGCCGCAGCGCCAAGGACAAGTTCATCGTTCAGGACGCCGAGACCGCCGACACCATCTGGTGGGGCAAGACGAACGTCCCCATGACCCCCAATCATTTCGCGGCGCTCAAGGCCGATTTCCTCGCGCACCTCGCCGAACGTCCACGCCTCTATCGCCAGCAACTGT
>NZ_DATFFD010000232.1:0-9909 GCF_035250425.1 Sphingopyxis sp. | reverse complement strand
CCGCGATGGTCGGGGCGGTCGAACCCAATGTGCCGCTGCTCGCGGTCTATCTCGCGCTGACGATCGCCGGGCTCGCGGGCGTCGCGCGCGCTCGGCGCTGGCCGTGGCTCGCGCTCGCGGCGCTGATCGGCGGGATCGGCTGGAGCCTGTGGATGATCCTCGCGAGCGCGGCGCTCGACGTCGTCGGGGCGCTCTCGATCGGCGGCTTCGTCCTTCTCCTCGCGATCGCGCTGCCGATGATGGCGTTCGACGGACCGCGCTCGACGCTGCTGCGCACCGCCTCCGCGGTCGTCGGCGCACTCCAGCTGGCGCTGCTCGTCGGCTATGGCGGCTTCGCGCCGCTCCACTGGGGGCTGTTCGCGCTGATCGCCGCCGCGGGGCAATGGCTCGCATGGCGCGAGGGCGGCTTCGCGATCGTTCCGGCGATCAGTCTGCTGCTCTCGCTGGCGCTGCTGGCCGCCTGGCCCGACCCCACCCCCTTCTGGTTCGGCCTGATCGGACTGTCGCTGCTGATCATCCACGCCCTCCCGCTCCTCATGCGGCTGTGGGTCGTCCCAAAAATGCTGCGTCCGGCGCTCGAACTTTGCGCGATCGCGCTCGCCGCCGCCGCGCTGACGAAATGGCATTTCTGGGGCATCGCCGATGGCGCGCTCGCCTTGATCGCGCTGGGCGGCGCACTGCTCGCCGCGACCGGTATCGCGCGCGGCTGGAAGGTCGAGGGGCGGACGAGCGATGGCCGCCTCGCATGGCTCGCGGCGACGGCGGCCGCGCTCCTCGCGCTCGCCATTCTCCTTGTCCTTCCCGCCTGGCTGGCGCCGCTTGGCGTCGCGGCGGTGGCAATCGCGCTGCTTTTCTTTGGGAAGGCCGCGCTCGATCCGCGCATCGAACGCGTTGCGGCGGGGTTCGTCGGTGCCGCACTGATCGCGCTCGTCGCAACGCCGCGCGCCTTGGCCGAACTGCCACGGCTGGTTGAGGGTGCAAATGGCGCAGACACCATGGCGCTCGTCCGCTGGGGCGGCCTTGCCGCCGCCGCGCTCCTGTTCGCGGTTCGCGGCGAAGGCGCCATCGTGCGCCGGCTGGGTCAGATTGGCGCGGCCTTGTTCGCCTACGGCGCCTTCGCGCAGATCTTGCCCGCGAACGCGCTGATGCTCGCTCCGGCGCTGGGCGGAGCGGCGGTACTCCTTGCCACGCGGCGCGTCGCCTTCAGCCGCGTCGATGGCGCGGCGGCCAGCCTCGCAGCGCTCAGCCTTGCGTGGGCGGCGCTCCCGGTTGCCATCTGGTCAACAAAAGCATCGCTGTCGCTCGTTGGCGTCCCGATGCAATTCGACGCCGCGCTGCTCACGATCGAACCGTTGCTGCTGCGCCTGCTGCTTCCCGCATTGCTGTTCGCGATTCCCGTCTGGCTGGCCCGCGATGCGCTCCCCCGCTGGCTGTGGATCGCCGCGCTCAGCCTCGCCGCCATCCTCGGCGGCATCGCCGCCCATTCGCTCTATCGCATCGGCTTCGCCGCAGCGGCGGGCGGGGACTTCGTCACGACGGGCATGCTTCAGCGGCTGATCTGGGAAGCGTTGCTGATCGGCGCCGGCTGGTTCGCGGTGGCGCGCGGGCTGCCCGGCATCGCCCGTCCGCTGCTCGTCGCGGGCACCGCGCATGCGCTCTTCTATGGCCTCGTCCTGCACAATCCCTTGTGGTCGGCGCAGGCGGTCGGCGGCTGGCCGCTCGTCAACCTGCTCATCCCGCTCTTCCTGCTGCCGTGGCTGGGGCTGATGCGAATGCCCGCGCTTTTCGCCAAGGCACCGGCACAGCTCGACCGCGTAATCCAGATTGCGACGATGCTGCTCGCCCTGGGCTTTGCATGGGCGACGCTTCGCCAGCTGTTCCACGACGCGCTGCTCGCCCAGCCCGGCGTCACCGAGGCCGAAAATATCCTGCGCTCGATTCTCCTCCTCGCGCTTGCGCTCGGCTTCCTGCTGTGGGGTATCCGCGCCAAGCGCCACGACTGGCGCATCGCCTCGCTGGTGCTGATGATCGGCGCGGCGGGCAAGGTCTTCCTCTTCGACGCCTCGGGGCTCGAAGGGCTCGCGCGGATCGGCTCGTTCGTCGCGCTCGGCTTCAGCCTGATCGGGATCGGCTGGCTCTACAGCCGCCAGCTGGCCCCCGACCGCGACAATGCCGCGCCGGCATCGGCCTGAAACCTCCAAGCAAATAAAGAAGCGAAACGATGCCGCGCAGCCTGCCTCCCGTCCCGGCCTGGTCCTCGGCGCTGATCGCCGCGCTCGTCGGCTTTGGCGGAACGATCGCGCTCGTGGTCCAGGCGATGCGCAACCTCGGCGCCTCGGGCGACCAGACGGGGTCGGCGGTCACCGCGCTGTGCCTCGGTATCGCGGTCGCGGGCGCAATGCTGTCATGGCGGCTGCGCATGCCCGTGGTGCTCGCCTGGTCGACTCCCGGCGCGGCCTTGCTCGCTGCGGCCGCCCCCGGCCTGCCGTGGCCCGCCGCGATCGGCATCTTTCTGTCCGCGGCGCTGATGATGATCCTGCTCGGCCTCGTGCCGCTGCTCGGACGGCTCGCCGAGCGCATCCCCGCGTCGATCGCGTCGGCGATGCTCGCGGGGGTGCTCCTGCCCTTCTGCCTCAAGCTGTTCGGGCTTGGCGCGGCCGACCCGCTGCTGATCGCCTTGCTCGTTGCGGTCTTCGTCGTCGCACGCCAGCGGCTGCCGCTCTATGCGCTGCTCCTCGCGCTCGCGGCGGGCATGGCGCTCACGCTGCTGCGCGGCGACATCGGCCCGCTGCCGCCGGGTGCGACCTTCGGCACGCTGATGCCCGTGGTTCCCGCCTTCGACGTGCGCGCGATCCTCAGTGTCGGCGTGCCGCTGTTCCTTGTGACGTTGGTATCGCAGAACCTGCCCGGCCTCGTCGTGCTGCGCGGCGCGGGCTATAAGCCGCCGCCCCGCCCGCTGATCGCCGGCAGCGCCCTCGCCTGGCTCGCGGCGGCGCCCTTCGGTGCGCACGGCCTCAACCTCGCGGCGATCACCGCGGCGATCTGCACCGCCGAGGAAGCACATCCCGATCGCGCGAAACGGTGGACCGTCGGCATGCTTTACGCGGGCTTCTATCTGCTGCTCGCCATCTTCTCGCCGCTGCTCGTGCGCCTCTTTCTCGCGCTGCCGCCCACGGTCATCGCGGCGCTGACGGGCGTCGCGCTGATCCCCGCGCTGCTCGGTGCGATGGAGGCGATGATGTCGGCAAAATCCGACCGCGACCCCGCGATCCTGACCTTCCTCGCCACCGGATCGGGACTGACGCTGTTCGGGCTGGGATCGGCTTTCTGGGGGCTCGCCGTCGGTTTTCTGGCGCTGGCGGCCAGCAGGTGGCTGACGGCGCGCGCCTGAAATTGAATAGCCCAAAATGGTACGGGTGGCCGGACTCGAACCGGCATTCTGTTGCCAGAGGCGGATTTTGAATCCGCTGCGTCTACCAATTCCGCCACACCCGCGTGCAACTCGAAAAGCCGGAGCCCTTCGTCGGCGCTGGCGCTATATGCGGGCTCGCCGACGATTGCCAGTGCTGAAAACAACAGTAGAGGAATCTTTGGCTTATCGCGTCGAACGCCTGTGGTGCGTTACCAGCAATGTGCGGCGGCTGGCCGCGATGACCGCGCCAATCGAGCAAGCCGCATCCGCGCATTGACGCGATAACTTCGTCAGCGCGAAGCGACGGGGTGTTCGCCTGCCGCTTGAAAGGGCGGCATCCGGCCCGCCGCGCGATGGCGCGCGATCTGATGCTTGAGCGCGGCCGCGATGTGCAAGACGAGGAGCGCGAGCGTGATGAACACCAACAGTTCGTGAACGCCGCCGAGCCGTTCGCCGGCTTCTTCGGAAATTCCGGGGATCAGCGGGAGCGGAATGCCGCCAAGCAGCGGCGTCACCGATTTGCCCTCCGCGCTCGCACCGCCCGACACGGCCATCAGACCGGTGAGCGGCAGCGCGATCAGAAGGACGTAGAAGGCCCGATGCGTCCAGACGCTCGCGAGGCGCTCCCAGCGCGGCAGTTCGACCGGAAAGGGCGGCGGCGGATGCGCAAGGCGCCAGGCCAAACGGACAAGCGCCAGCACAAGGATCGTCGCCCCGAGCGTCTTGTGTACGGCGAACATGTCGCCGCGCGCCGGACCGCGGTCCATGCCGGAAAAGGTGAAGCCGACGATCACCTGCGCCACGACGATCAGCGCCATCAACCAATGCAGAAGCACCGCGCCATCATTATAGCGCAACAGCCGTTCCTGCGGCGTGGCTTCGGGGACGCTCGCCATCTCGGTTCAACGCCTCATAAATGCAAACGATCCATCGGGCGGGAGTCCGTCTTCCGGACAGGCTGGCGCGCGCCGAGCGCTATTCGATCAAAAATCCGAGATCGTTTCATCCTCGATCGCCGCACGGATCATCCGGTCCCAGACATCGGCGTCGCCGACCGCGAGCATCCGCCCGCTTGGCTCGCGCAGCGTACGAAGCGCCGCGAGCGCGGCGTCGGTATAATCGGGCCATAATGCATCGACCGCCGGACCCGCCGACGCGAGTTCGCCTTCAGCATTTCTGCTCAGCGCATGACCGGCGAGCGCACGCGCGACACGCTCGACGGGAGCGGTCGCGGCATGGTCGAACTTGCCGTGCGACATGGTGGATCTCCTTTTCGTGACATGACCTCAACGTCCGCACGCCCGCCCGGGTTGCAGGGCGGCGCGACGAGCGGCCATTACTGCGCTGCGGCCGTCGCTGCGGCGCTCGATCTGCGGACCCGTAGCATTCATAATCCAAACGGCTTCGCTCCATCGCCAGCAACCGCTGTCCGGCACGAATCTCGATAAAAATTGCGCTTTCGCCCGCCGTTGCTGAAACTTGGCGGCGCGCCATTCGTTACTCATGGCGTAAACAGTGAGACGCGAAAGGAGTCGACGTGATTACCTATGCGCTTCGTTACGAGGATGATGGGATCGGCATCGAAAAACGGGTCGAATTCGAGGCGGATACGCCGGCGCAAGCATTGTTGATCGCGCAGGGCGAGGCCGAGGGGCGCTGGGCCGAACTCAGCGCGGACGGCCGGCCGATCTGCCTGCTCGGGCGCGAAAATCTGGGCGCCGGCAACTATTGGATCATCCGGCCGCAGCAGCATCGCGAAATTGCCACTCTCGACAGCGCGCCATCGAACGCGGAGCGCGCGGTGTAGCAGGCCGGAGCGCCGCGATATGGATTTTGCGATAGACCGACTCATCTTCGGCCCCGACGACGTCGATCTCGGACGCTCGCCGCTCGCCGGCGCGTTCGATGCCGGGACCTATGTGCTGGGCGCCTTCAACCCCGGCCTCGCCCGGCTCGATAACGGCAATTTGCTGATGATGGTGCGTATCGCCGAAGCCTTGCGCGAGCCGATCGCCGATGGTCATGTGCGCGCGATCCGCTGGACCAAGGGCGGCTATCGCCTCGACGCCTGGCCGCTCGACCTTTGCGATACCGCCGACCCGCGCAAATTCATGGTGCGCGGCGGCGCGTGGCGCGTGATGACGCTGACCTCGCTGTCCTGGCTCCTGCCGGTCGAGCTGTCGCCCGACGGGCTCGAGCGCGTCGCGATCCATTATGAAAAGGCGGTGGCGCCGCAAGGCAGCTTCCAATGCTATGGCGTCGAGGATGCCCGCATTTCGCGGGTGGATGGTCGCTGGCTGATGACGACCTGCTCGGTAAGCCCCGAACGGCATTCGACGACGCTCTACAGTTCGGCGAATGCGGTCGACTGGCGCTTCGAAGACATCGTCCTCGATCACCAGAACAAGGACATGCTCATTTTCGAAGGCCGCATCGACGGGCGCTACTGGGCACAGACGCGCCCGCTGGGCGACCTCTATTTCGCCTATCCGCCGGGCTCGGAGTGGCGCGCGGGACCGTCGATCAACCTCGCGACCTCGCCCGACACGCTCCACTGGAAACCGCATCTCGCGCCGGGCATTCGCCCGCATGCCGATACGATCGCGACCGCGCGGATCGGCGGCGGCACCCCGCCGATCCTCACCGATGATGGCTGGCTGACGCTCTGGCACGGGGTCGAACCCAAGGAAATCGTCGGTATCTACCGCACCTATTGGTCGCTGCTCGACCGGCGCGATCCGTCCAAAATCCTGCGAACCGGCCACCAGCCGTTGATCGAAGCCAATGCCGGCCTCACGCGGCCGCTGGAGGACCGGCTCTACGTCCGCGACGTCGTGTTCACGACGGGGATCGCCGACGGGGGCGACCATTATGTCGTCGCGTCGGGCGAAGCCGATCTCGCCTGCCGCATCACCCATATCCCGAAGTCGGTTTTCGCCGCCTGAGATGCGGGAGGCTCCGTGGGCGGCAAAAACGTCCGGACACCATCGCCGGGCTGCAACTATCGCCGTGTAGCGCCGTTCCCTTCTTCGAGAGGAAAGCAAATGGCAAAGGTAGCGGAATCGCACCCGGATGCGCTCTGGCTCCGGGGTTTCGCGGGGATGCTCGGCGGCTTCGCGCTCGCCTGGATCACGGCCCGCGCGCTGCGCAGGCGGATCGCGCCCGCGAGGGCGGATCGCCATTCAGCCGCCTTTCGCGACCGCGAGACCGATGCTGAAAATTTCGATCAGACACGATCGGCCGGCCCGGACGCGATGCGCGACGGGATCCGCCGGCCATGGGAGGCGATCGATCAGGCCATCGACGAATCCTTTCCGGCGAGCGACCCGCCGGCAACTTACGGATCCGGAAACGCCACCGCCACGCCCGCGCGCGATCGCCCGCAGAAGGGGGATACCCAAAGGAGCAATGTCGATGCTCGATGAACGCGATGCGCACACCGAAATGCCCGACCTCAAAGGACGCCGCGCCATCGTAACAGGCGGCACGACCGGTATCGGCCGTGCGATTGCAGTGCTGCTCGCGAGCTATGGGGTCAAAGTCTATATCTGCGGCCGCACGCCCGATCATCTCGGCGACGCGCTCGAGCGGATCGCCGAGGTCGGCGAAGGCGGCGGCATCGCGGTCGACCTGTCGATCGCCGAGGATGTCGACCGTTTTTTCGAGGCGGCCGGGCAATATCTGGGCGGCATCGATATCGCCATCATCAACGCCGCCATTCCCGCCGATGCGCTGGCCGACGCGGGCGAAAGCGAAACGCGCTATCAACTCAATACCGATTTCACCGCCTATCTGATCTGCGCCCAGGAAGCCGCGCGCCGGATGGACGCCGGCAGCGACATCGTCTTCATCGGCTCGATGTCCGCGGTTTCGCGCAAGGGCGGCAGTTCGATCTATGTCGCAGCGAAGGCGGGCATTCAGGGCTTCGCGCAATCCTTTCGCCAGGAACTCGCCGAACAGGATATCAAGGTCGGGCTGATCGAACCCGGCTTCACCGGCGCCGATTTCCAATATCCCGAATTCCCGCCCGGGAAACAGGTCGAACTCATCAACCGGCACCAGATGCTGCGCGCCGAGGATATTGCGGTCGCGGTGCATTTCATGCTGTCGCAACCGCGCCGGACGGCGGTTTCGCTGATGCGCGTCGAGACGCGGCTCGAGCATCTCTGAGAGCCGGCCGGAAGCCTCAGGCGAGGTGGCGAAGCAGGTCGTCGATCGAGGCAGTCGCGAAGCCGATCGCGCTGTCCGATATGCCGAACGGAATGAAAAGCTCGTCGGCGACGCGCATCGCGCCGCAGGTATAGACGACATTGGGCACATAGCCTTCGCGGTCGCTCTCGGCGGCGGCGAGGATCGGGCAGGACGTGCGCGCGAGAACCCGCGATGGGTCGTCGCGATCGAGGAGCGCCGCCCCCAGGCTGTATTTGCGCATCGCCCCGACGCCATGGGTGAGGAGAAGCCAACCCGCATCGCACTCGATCGGGCTTCCGCAATTTCCCATCTGGATGAATTCCCAGGGAAATTCCGGGCGCATCAGGATCGATCCCTCCTCGTCCCAGCGCGTCAGCGTATCGGACGCGAGCAGGGTGATATTCTTGCCGTCCTGTCGCCCGATCATCAGATAGCGTCCGTCGATCTTGCGCGGAAACAGCGCCATGCCCTTGTGCCGCGCGGCGCGTCCGGTGAGCGGCGCGAGGCTGAAGCTTGTAAAATCGCGGGTGCGCAGCAATTCGGAGCGGATCGCCTGCCCCGAATAGGCGGTGTAGGTTCCGATATATTCGGTGCTGCCATCGTCGTGAACGAAGCGCACGAGGCGGAGATCCTCGAGCCCGTTGCGCTGCGCCTCGGTCACGGGAAAGAGCACGCTGTTCGAGATCGCGCTGTCAGGCTGGCGGTGCACCGTCACCGCATCGTCGGGGCCGAGATGATGGCGGTCGTCGGCAACCGCGGCCATCGCCGGTCCCGATTGCGGCCAGAGGTGGAAATCGCCGCCGGGGCCGATGATGCCCTCGCGGAACGCGACCGAGCTGATATGGCCCTCGCCCACCGCGCGCATCGACATCAGGAAGCGCTGCTGGTGCGCGGCGAGCCCCGCCTGATCGGGGTGCGGCACGACGCTCGGGTTCATCAGCGCCGCCGCAGCATAGCTATATTCGTGACAGAAATAGGCACCGATCAGCCGCCGCTTGACCGGCGAGACGCTGCCCTCGGCAAGCGCCAGATCTTCGGCGATCTCGGCGAAGCGTTCGTCGAAAATGCGGCCGATCTGCCAGTGCCGTTCGGAAAAATCCTTCCAGATCAGCCCAAGCTCGAGCTCCGCCTGATCCTCGTCGAGCGCGACGACGTCGGCGACGAGTTGCGCGGCGCGCGGCGGTTCGGAAACATTCGACGCCCATGCGAGGTGGAAGGGCCGCAAGACGACCCGCGCGGGATCGGCGCTGAGCTTTTCATTGAGTATGTGCAGCGGCGACTGGTCGGGTCTGCAGATCAGCATCGATAAGGCCCGCCTTTTCTTTGATCCCTCGCCGCCAGAATAGGTCGTCCATCGTCTGATAGGCAAGGTGAAATGCCAGCACCGACTCGGCGCCGACATTCGCATTGACGCCCCGTGGGGTCAGTCCGTCGCAGCAGCGCCCGGTCGCAGCGCTCGCGAGCGCGACCGACCGGTCGTTGTCCCCGTGGAACCAGCGCCACGCGATGTCGGCGCGCGCGTTCCAGCGCGGCAGCCCGGTCGAGACGAAGGCTTCGCCGCAGGCGGCAATCGTCGCCCACGCCTCGACCGGCTGCTGGTCAAAGGGCAAGCTCTCGCCGGCGAGGCCGAAGCCCTCGGATCCCGCCGGGCGGAACCATCCGCCCGCAGCGGTCTGGCGGTCGCAAAGCCAGTCGAGCGCCGCAAGCCCCGCCTCTTCGAGAGGGAGCGAGCGCAGCCGGCGACCCGCGCGGAGCAGCGCCTCGGCGAGCCGGGCGTTATCATAGGAAAGCCCGGCTTCGAACCAGTCCCACCCGGGGCGGCGCGATGATGTCCATAGCGCGTGGAGAAACGCGCCGCCGCGTTCGATCAGCGCGCGCGCATCGGCGTGTGCGGGGTGGCGCACAAGCAATTCGTCGGCACCAAGCATCGCGAAGGCAATCGCGCGCGGGCTCCGGAAATCTTGGGCCATCGCAGCGGTGCGCCCGAACCAGTCGCGCGCCCAATCGGCGAGCCCCGAAAGCGGCGCGCGCCCGGCACAATGGCCGAGCGCCCAGAGCGCGCGCCCATTGCTGTCCTCCGACCCCATCGCCTCGAGCCATTGGCGGTCATAGCCCATGAAGTTGCGGAAGCGGCCGGCCGCGGGATTCCATGCGTGCTGAACAAAGCTGGCATAGCGCAGAGCCAGCGCTTCGTCCTGGGCAAACGCCTTGGCTTCGAGGCCGCTCACGAGCATCAGCGCGCGCGCATTATCGTCGATGCAATAGCCATGGGCGCGATCGGGAACGATGCCGAGGCCATGCTGGAG
>NZ_DATFFD010000231.1:0-11157 GCF_035250425.1 Sphingopyxis sp. | reverse complement strand
AGCCGGATAATGTAGGAAAGGCCTATTTGAGGGCGACGTCAGCTATGGGGTGGAAAGCGGACGTTAATCTGCTGCTGGGCATCTCGGAATTCAGCTGATGATCCCGGAAATTGCCAACTCTGCTGAGTTCGGCACGTTCATTTTGAGCCACGCTTAGCCACAGTGGCAGAAACGTAAGCTAGGCAATAGCTAACCGGGAATGTTATTATCATAAGCAGCGGAAGTGCGATCGGATTTGGTATGTGAATGCATGTGCCTCCGGGGCACCCTTGATCGGGACTTGCACCAGATTTTATTATCGTCATTACGAGCAGTATCGAAATTTGGCTGATGAAGGCCGCCAAAAATGAGATTCTGTTCTCGGTCCACGAACCATGAAGCTTATTCAAAATCCACCCTAGTAGGACGGAAATTAGTCCGTAGCTGATGATCGCTGACCATATCGCAAAATCGCTCATAATGCTGACATGACGTACGTTGGGTTAAAGTATATTGAAGACGACAGACCTGCGATGGTCGCATCCCCAAAAAATTCGGGCTTCCGAACCTGATTGACTGCAAGCGGTCGCAACCCGCCATTTACGCGGCCGCCTCTAATTCGCTCGCGCGAACCAGATCACATGCCGTGGCCCCTTGCCGTTGCTGCGCGCCCGAACGCCGACCTCTTCGACCTGGAAACCCGCCGCCGCCAGCCGGCGGGTAAAGCGGGCGTCGGGGGCGGCCGACCATATCGCCAATATGCCGCCGGGGCGCAGCGCCGCCTTGGCCGTGGCGAGGCCCGCCGCCGAATAGAGTCCCTCATTGGCTTCGCGCGTCAGGCCGTCGGGGCCATTGTCGACGTCGAGCAGGATCGCATCATAGCGGCGCGTCGCCGCGCCGATCGCTTTCGATACGTCGCCGAGGATCAGCTCGACCCGCGGATCGTCGAGGCAGCCCGCCGCCAGCTCGGCCATCGGGCCGCGCGCCCATTCGATGATGCCCGGCACCAGTTCGGCCACCGCGATCTTCGCGTCAGGGCCGAGCGCCCTCAGCGCCGCGCGCAGCGTGAACCCCATGCCATAGCCGCCGATCAGCAGGCTGGCGCCCTTCGGGCTGCGCAGCCGATCGCAGGTCATCGTCGCCAACGCTTCTTCGGAGCCGCTCATCCGGCTGCTCATCAATTCGTTGCGGTCGATCGCGATGATGAAATCGTCGCCGCGCCGGTAGAGGCGCAGCGCGTCGCCGCCCGGGACTTCGGCCGTGCCGATCAGTTCGCGAATCTTCAACCCAGCTCGCCGAGATCGAGCGTTTCGAGAAGCGCCGCGCGCGCCGTGCGCACGTCGCTCGCCAGCGCCGCCGACGCGAGATCGCCGGGCGCGATCGCCTCGGGCCAGTGCTTCGCCACGACGCCCGATATCCGGTCGAGCTTCGCGTCATCGGCGATGAAACGCGGATCGACCGCCCTCGGATCAGCCACGACGCGCAGCCGCAAGCATGCCGGGCCGCCGCCGTTCGCCATCGACTGGCGCACGTTGACGGGCAGCAGGCGGCGGATCGGGCCATTGCCCGCGATCATATCCTCCAGCCAGTTCCACACCGCGGGGGTCGCCTGCGCCTCGGTCGGCAGCACGAGCCCCATGCCGCCATCGGGCAGGCTGACGAGCTGCGCGTTGAACAGATAGGATTTGATCGCGTCGGGCAGGCTGACCGCGCTCGCGGGCACCTCGACGATCTCGACCGCGGGGAAGGCAGCGCGGATTTCGGCATGCGCCGCCTCGCGCTCCTCGAACGCGCTTTCGTGGGTGAAGAGCACATGCTCGTTCGCGACCGCGACCACATCATTGTGGAACGCGCCGCCCTGGATCGCCGTGTCCGACTGGCGAATGAACAGCGTGCGAGCCGGGTCGAGCCGGTGGTTGCGCGCCACCGCCTTCGACGCGTCGAGATGCTGGCGCGCCGGGAAACGCCCGCCGCCAACGCCGTAGACGAAGATTTCGACGCCAGCTGAACCATGCCCGCTGCACAGCCGCATATGGTTTGCCGCGCCCTCGTCGCCGAAGGGGGCGGGGACCGGCGCATGCACCGCAAAGGCCGGATCGGCGAAGGCGAGGCGAAGCTGCGCCAGCGTTCCCGGCCATTCATGGCTGCGGTGCGGCATGGTGACGAGGTTCGCGACGGTCAGATGGCATTTGCCGTCGGCGCTGTCGGGCGCGGGCGACACGGTCGCGGCGTTCGCGGCCCACATCGACGACGCCGACCAGGCCTGCGCGCGCAAATGCCCCTCGGCATCCTCGGGCGTCGTGCCGAGCGTCGCCAGCCACGGCGCGTCGGGCCGGTCGAGCGGCATGAAGAAACCCTGCGGCAGCCCGAGTTCCAGATTATGGCGCATCTTTTCGATGCCCTGCAACGCCGCGGCGCGCGGCTGCGACACGTCGCCGGCATGGCTCGCCGACGCGATATTGCCGCGGCTGAGCCCCGCATAATTGTGGCTCGGGCCGATGATGCCGTCGAAATTGATTTCGGTGAGCATGGGTCTTGCTTTTCCTCTCCAATCCCTCCCCTTCAGGGGAGGGCAGCGAGACTTGGCAGCTTGCTGCCTAGTCACAGCGGGTGGGGGCCATCGGCCTTGCGCAAGCTCGACAGCCCCACCCCAACCCCTCCCCCGAAGGGGAGAGGCTTAAATTACCGCCCGATCCAGCTGATATTGCCGCCCTTGCCGACACCCAGCAGCTTCGCCGCCGCGCTGTCGAGCGTCGAACCCTCGCCGATCTTGCCGAAACAGCAGCGGAAATCGGCGAGCTGCCCCGTCGCGACCAGCGCATCCTCTCCCCCAAGGTCGTCGGCGCCGGCGATGCCCTTCACCTCGATATGTTTCGCGTCGCGGACGCTCGCGACCTGATCGGTGCGCGCGGTCATCGTCGGGCCGCCGTCGAAGATGTCGACGTAATTTTCGAACGCGAAACCCTCATTCTCGAGCATGCGCATCGCGGCGCGCCCGGTCGGGTGCGGCACGCCGATGACGCTGCGCGCATGCTCGCCCAGCATCGCGATATAGACGGGGTGCTTGGGCATCAGGTCGGCGATGAACTGGTTGCCATGGACCGCGTTGAACTGGTCGGCTTCCTGGAAATTCATGCCAAAGAATTTGCCCGCGACCCCGTCCCAGAAGGGCGATCCGCCCGCCTCGTCGATCACCCCGCGCAGCTCGGCGAGAATGCGGTCGCCGAAGCGCGCGCGGTGCCGCGCGATGAACAGATAGCGCGAGCGCGCGAGCAGCAGCCCAAGCCCGCCGGCGCGCGCCGCGGGGTGCAGGAACAGCCCGCCGACCTCGCTCGCGCCGTTGAGGTCGTTGCTGAGCATCAGCACCTGCGCGTGGAAGGTGCGGCCGAGCTGCTCGCTATGCTTGCTGTCGGTGCCGATGCGATAGGAATAGAAGGGCCAGCGCTGGCCGACTTGCCCGAAAATCTGGCAGGTGCCGCGCACTTCGCCGCTGTCCATATCCTCAAGCACGAGCAGGTACAGCTCGTCCGAAGGATATTCCTTGTCGCTCGCGAAGCTGGCTTCGGTGCGCTCCAGCTTGGCCGACAGCGCCTTCTTGTCGGGGGGCAGGTTGGTGAAGCCGCCGCCGGTCAGCTTCGCCATCTCGTAAATGCTCTGCAAATCGCCCGGCTTGGCCGCCCGGATCACATAATTCACACCGTCCCCCGTTCCGCTATTCTTATCATGGTGAGCGCCGACAGCCGCGCACGCTCGGCGAGGCTGTCGACGATCAGAAATTCGTCCGACGAATGGATCGCGCCGCCGCGCGGACCCATCGTATCGACCACCGGCACGCCGCACGCGGCGATATTATTGCCGTCGCACACGCCGCCGGTCGCGTTCCACCCGATCTTCAGCCCAAGCGTGGCGCCGCAATCGCGTACCAGCTCGAACAGGCGCGTCGCCGCGGCATCGAGCGGCTTGGGCGGCCGGTTGAAGCCGCCATGGATATGGCAATGCACGTCATGCTCGCGCGAGATTGCCGCGATCGCATCGCGCATCGCCGCCTCGGCCGCCGCCATCGCATCGGGGGTCGACGGGCGCATATTGACGCGCAGGATCGCGCTGTCGGGCACGATATTGTTCGGGCCGCCGCCGTCGATCTTCGCCGGATTGACCTTGAGCGCATCGGATTTCAGCGCGCCGAGCCGCAGCGCGAGATCGGCGGCGGCGAGCAAGGCATTTCGCCCCTCCTGCGGATTGCGTCCCGCATGCGCGGCGCGGCCGTGGACGATGATCGAGAAATTGCCGCTCCCCGGCCGTGCCCCCGCCAGCGTGCCGTCGGGCAGCGCGGGTTCATAGGTCAGCGCGGCGGTCTTGCCCTTCGCGAGTTCGGCGATCAGCCGCGCCGACGCCTGGCTGCCCGTTTCCTCGTCGCTGTTGATCATCACGTCATAGCCGACGCGGCCCGCGAGCGGCGAGGCTTCGAGCGCCGTCAGCGCCGCGAGGATCACCGAAATGCCGGCCTTCATATCGGCGGTGCCGGGGCCGTTGAGCACGCCGTCCTCCAGCCACTTCAATGTCTGGAACGGATGGTCGGCGGCGAACACCGTGTCCATATGCCCGGTCAGCAGCAATTGCACCGGCGCCGCGGGGCGCACGCGCAGATGCAGATGGTCGCCGCGCTGGATGATGTTGACGGTGCCGGCGCTATCGACGCTCTCGACGGGATCGGCGGCGACCAGCCGGACCTCGCCGGGCAGCGCCGCAAAGGCGTCGGCGAGCAGCCCCGCGACGGCCTTCAATCCCGCCAGATTGCCCGTGCCGCTGTTGATCGCCGCCCATTTCTCCACCTGCGCGAGCATCGGCGCATCGGCGGCGCGTTCGAGCGTCGTATTTTCTGTCGCGGTGAGACTGACCATGCGGTGGCTATAGCGAGCGCCGACGGGCTTTTGCACCCCCGGCCGGCACTTTTGTCTTCGCTGTGCGGCAAGTCACTGCCGCAGGTCGCCGCCCTGGGCCATGAAGCGCGCGAATTGCCGAATCGCAACGCATTAACCGAAAGTTCCGAATAGCCTCGCTACGCTGGCCGAACCGATAAGTGAGTGAGCCGATGACCGCCGCCTTTGTGCTTGGCATCAATATGTCCGTCGCCGGCATTTTCGCCGTCGCGTTCGCCGTGGTCGCGGCGACGAACCGCGGCGCGCGCGGTGCGCGGTGGCTTGCGGCGGGTTATGGCATGGGCATCATCTATGTCGCGCTGGAATTTCTGCTGACGCGGCAGGTCGACCCGACCCCCGTCGGCATCGGCATATTCCTGGTCTTCCTGATCGCGCTCAGCTTCGCGCTGGTCGGCGTCGCGCATCATTATCGCGTGCAGCCGCCGTGGGGCGCGATGGCGGCGATCTGGGTCGCCACGATCCTCGCCGTGCCGGTGATCTTCAGCATGACCTATGGCTCGATCGTGCGCCTGACGTTCTATCAGCTTCCCTATGTTGCGATGCAGGTCTTGCTCGGGCTTATGATCTGGCGCTCGGGCCGGCGCCAGGCGCTCGACCTGCTGCTGATCGCGCTTCAGCTGCTCGCGGCGAGCATCTATGTCGCCAAGCCCTTCATCGCGGCGATCGTGGGGACGGCGAGCGCGCCGCAGGGCTATATGGCGACGACCTATGCCGCGATCTCGCAGAGCGGCAGCGTCGTCACGCTGATGGCCATCGGGCTCGTCATGCTGCTCGTGATCATGCGCGACACCACCGCGGAAATGGTCGCGCGCTCGGAAACCGATCCGCTTTCGAGCGTGCTCAACCGCCGCGGTTTCGAACATCATACCGAACTGGCGCTGCTGCGCGGCGGGGACACGGCGGTGCTCGTCGCGGCCGACCTCGACGATTTCAAGAAGATCAACGACAGCTTCGGCCACGCCGCGGGCGACGGGGTGATCGCGCATTTCGCGGCGATGCTCGTCGATGCCGCGCCGGCGGGTGCGATCGTCGGCCGGATCGGCGGCGAGGAATTCGCCGTCCTGCTTCCCGACGCGCTGCTGTCCGACGGCCGTCTCTATGCCGAAACCGTGCGCACGGCCTTCGCCTCGGCGCGGTTGCCGGTGCTCGGGGTCGACCGCGGCTTCACGGCATCTTTCGGCGTCGCGCAGCGTAGCTCGGACGATTCGCTGTTCGACCTGTCGCGCCGCGCCGACGCCGCGCTGTACCGCGCCAAGGCGGGCGGGCGGAATCAGGTGCGCGTCGCGATTGCCGAACTGGCGCCGGCGCCCGCCGTGGGTGTCGCCTGAGTTCAGACCCCGAGTAGCGGCGTGTCTTCCTCGCGCGGCGGTGCGGGTTCGAAGCCGGGCAGGGGAACGAACTCGTCTTCGCTGAGCTCGATCGACGCGAGGCCGCCCAGCTTGAAGTGGCCGAGCCGCGGCTCCTCGTCGGAGCGCCAGCTCTTGCCCAGGTTCAGCGCGCTGATGAACAGGTCGCCGCGGCGCTCGAACAGCAGGTGCGGCGCCAGCGTCAGCACCTGGCCGTTATAATGCGCCGTCACCAGCCGTTTGCGGGCGATGGCTTCCATCAGTTTCAGTCGTGTGTCGTCCATGGTCTCAGAGCCGTTCGGGGGAGAAAGGTTTTATTGTGCAATGCAGCATAATCACATGCGGGCCGGGTGGGCAAGTGCCGAAAGTCCGCACGGCGGCTGAAAAGCTATGCGCGAAACGCCGCCCATTGCCAATCGAAACCAATCGCGGCATAGGGCGACGGCCCTTTCCTCCCCGGGTCCACTGGCGCAGCCGCGCCGACCAGAGGGTGTAGCATGACCGAATTTCTCGACCGTTCCGGCCTGTCCGTCGATAAGCGTCTGGCCGACTTTATCGAGCAGCGCGCGCTGCCGGGGACGGGGCTCGACGCCGCCAAATTCTGGAGCGATTTCGCGGGCCTGCTCGGAAAATTCGCGCCCGAAAATGCGGCGTTGCTCGCCAAACGCGAGGATTTGCAGGCGCAGATCGATGCGTGGCACGAAGCACGCGCCAAAGAATCCGGGGGCGGGCAGGCGCATGACGCGCAAGCCTATCAGGCGTTCCTGCGCGAAATCGGCTATCTCGTCCCCGAACCCGCGCCGTTTCAGGTCGGCACGGCGAATGTCGATGCCGAGATCGCAACGATGGCGGGGCCGCAGCTTGTGGTGCCCGCGCTCAACGCGCGCTTTGCCTTGAACGCCGCCAACGCCCGCTGGGGCAGCCTCTACGACGCGCTCTATGGCACCGACGCGCTCGACGCGCCGCCCGCGAAGTCCGGCGGCTATGATGCCGACCGCGGCGCGGCGGTGATCGCGCGCGCCAAGGCGTTCCTCGACGAAGCGGTGCCGCTCGCGTCGGGCAGCTGGGCCGACTGGCAGGGCGGACAGCCCGCGCTCGCCGATCTCGCGCAATGGGCCGGCAGCAAGCCCGGCGGAATCCTGCTCCGCCACAATGGCCTGCACATCGAACTGGTGATCGATCCCGCGAGCGCGATCGGCAAGACCGATCCCGCGGGCATCGCCGACGTCATCCTCGAAGCCGCGCTGACGACGATCATCGACCTTGAGGACAGCGTCGCCGCGGTCGACGGCGAGGACAAGGCGCTCGGCTATGCCAACTGGCTTGGGCTGATGCGCGGCGACCTCGTCGAAAGCTTCGCCAAGGGCGGCCAGACCGTCACCCGCGCGATGGAGGCCGACCGTGCGTGGACCTCGCCGTCGGGCGAGGCCTTCACCCTCCACGGCCGCAGCGTGATGTTCGTGCGCAATGTCGGCCATCTGATGACGACCCCGATGGTCAAGCTCGCCGATGGCAGCGAAGCCCCCGAGGGTCTGTGCGACGCGGTCATCACCAGCCTCTGCGCGCTCCACGATTTGAAGAGCCTCGGCACGCTTCGCAACAGCCGCGCGGGCAGCATCTATATCGTCAAGCCCAAGCAGCACGGCCCCGAGGAATGCGGCTTCACGAACCGGCTGTTCGACGCGGTCGAGGACATGCTCGGCCTCGCGCGCCACACGATCAAGGTCGGCGTGATGGACGAGGAACGCCGTACCAGCGCCAACCTCGCGGCGTGCATCCATGCGGTGAAGGACCGCATCGTCTTCATCAACACCGGCTTTCTCGACCGCACCGGCGACGAGATCCACACCTCGATGCGCGCCGGGCCGATGATCCCGAAGGGCGAGATGAAAGCGAGCGACTGGATCGCCAGCTACGAGGACCGCAACGTCCGCATTGGTCTCGCCTGCGGGCTTTCGGGCAAGGCACAGATCGGCAAGGGCATGTGGGCGATGCCCGACCTGATGAAAGCGATGCTCGAAGCGAAGATCGGCCATCCGAAATCGGGCGCGAACACCGCGTGGGTGCCGTCCCCGACCGCCGCGACGCTGCACGCGCTGCACTATCATCAGGTCGATGTGTTCGCGCGGCAGAAGGAGATCGCGGGCGAGGCGGTGCCGTCGCTGGGTCGTCTCCTGAACGTCCCCGTCGCCACCGGGCGCAACTGGAACGACGCCGAAATCACCCGCGAACTCGACAATAATTGTCAGGGCATACTCGGCTATGTCGTGCGCTGGATCGATCAGGGCGTCGGCTGCTCGAAGGTTCCCGACATCGACGATGTCGGCCTGATGGAAGACCGCGCGACGCTGCGCATCGCCAGCCAGGCGCTCGCCAACTGGCTGCTCCACGGCGTCTGCACCGCCGAACAGGTCGACGCCGCGCTGACGCGCATGGCGGCCAAGGTCGACGCGCAGAACGCGGGCGATGCGCTCTACGAAAAGCTCACCCCCGACGGCATCGCGTACCGGGCCGCACGCGCGCTGATCTTCGAAGGCGCGGGCCAGCCCTCGGGCTACACCGAACCTTTGCTACACAAATATCGGCAGGCAAAGAAGGCGGCGTAGGGCGCGTTCGCAGACGACCGATACCAAATGCTCCCCGGCGAAAGCCGGGGTCCAGGGCGTAACCGGGCTATGCCTGCGCTCGAAAGCCCTGGACCCCGGCTTTCGCCGGGGTACGGGAAAGGCTGAAATCGACCGGTCGCAGACGTTAAGACGTTCGAGAGTTTAGCTCGCTAAGACCTGGGATCAAATGGCGCTTGAGATAGCGTCGATCGTCGCGTCGGAAATTGAGATGCAAAACCGGTTCGTTATCGCCGTCGCCAAGGTTCTTTTTGTGATGATCCTCTCCACAATAGTCGTGAAACTCGGGCTAGTGGGCTAGCTGCTAGTCGATTTTGCGACCGCCGCTTTCCCGAATTGACAGGCTAAACCCACGGGCGCACAGGCCCGCCCGCCGGGGCGCGACCCCGGCATCAACCCAAGGACCGAAAAATGGACCCCGACAGTAGCCATCGCACCATATATCCGGCAGTCACGGCGGTCCGTCAGGGGTAATCCCCTGCGCATCTCCTGACGCTGGCGGACGCCAGCATTCGGGAGAATATCCATGTTCAACGCTTTCGTTCGCGAGGCCGATCGCCTCGTCCGCGCCGATATCGGTGCGGCAAACCCGCCCGCGATCCTGTGGGCCGACATCGTCCATCCGACCGCGGAGGATGCCGAAAACGCCGCCGCCTTGCTCGGGATTTCGATTCCGACGCTGCCCGAAATGCAGGAAATCGAACCGTCGGCGCGGCTTTACGAAGAGGTCGGCGCGCAGTTCATGACGGTGCCGATCGTCGTCGGGCTGGACGGCGATGCGCCGCGCAGGCGGTGCCGAGCGTCATGCCGAGCTTACCGTCCGGCGGCAGGGGGCGCGCGGCGTGAAGCGGGCTTGCCGCGTGCGGCGCGCATATGTTAGAACAAAGGTAGAACATCTTTGGAGACGCCCATGTCCGCCGCCGTCGATCCAGGCTATCGCCATTATCCGAAGCACGCCGAATTTCGCGCGCTCGTCGAAGCGGGCGGCGCGGCGCTCAAGCTCTATCACCTGACCGCCGCCGACGCGCCGGTGCCGGACGATGTGGCCAGCCTCTGCGCCGACTGGTTCGCGAGCCAGGCGTCGGCGGTGGTCGCGCCGGGCGATTGCGGCTTCGTCATCCTCCACCGCTGCGGCGCCGATTTCTATTTCCTGCTCGTGTCGGTGTGGCGCGGGTCGAACGAATTATGGGAAGCGGTCTGGTATCGGCACGGCGACATGCCGGCGTTCGCGCCGTTCGATCCCGCCTATCCGCCGGAGGCGGGCGTGGCGCGTCCGACCTTCTGCGTCTGGGAGCTCGGGATCGTCGCGCACGAGAGCGCGGCGTGGGGCCGCTACCTCGCGTCGCCGCGCGACGACACCGCGCGGTCGCGCTGGGTTGATGATATCTTCGAAGGCGCTGTATAGGCGCCGCTCGTTTCAAAGGGAGTTTTGACGTGCAGATTGCGGTGCTGACCTTCGACGGCTTCAACGAACTCGATTCGTTCGTTGCGGCTGCTATCCTGAACCGTTTGCGCGGGCAGGGCTGGGAAGCGCACATCACGTCGCCGACGCCGCAGGTCACCTCGATGAACGGCGTGACGATCGAACGCCAGCAACCGCTCGATTTCGCGGCCAAGGCCGACGCGGTGATCATCGGCAGCGGGATCAAAACGCGCGAGATCGCGGCGGACCCGCTGATGCTCGGCCGCATCCGGCTCGATCCCGCGCGCCAGCTGATCGGCGCGCAATGTTCGGGGACGCTGCTGCTCGCGAAGCTCGGGCTGATCGGCGCGCTCCCCGCCTGCACCGACCTCACGACGAAGCCGTGGGTGATCGAGGCGGGGGTCGAGGTGCTCGACGCGCCCTTCGTCGCGCACGGCAATGTGGCGACCGCGGGCGGCTGCCTCGCGTCGCAATATCTCGCCGCGTGGATCATCGCGCGCCTCGCCGGGACCGCCGCCGCCGAAGCGGCGCTGCACTATGTCGCGCCGGTGGGGGAAAAAGCGGACTATGTGACACGCGCGTTGGCGGCGGTGCGGCCGTTCCTGGCGGAAGAAAATCTGGCGCGCATCGCCTGACTGGCGATCCCGTACAATACAGCTTGCCCGGCCCTGCTATAATCCGGCATTTTGCGGCGTACGCAAACCGGGGGCAGGGCGATGACGGCACCGTTTAATTTCGGGCAGCTCAAATTTCTGAAGGCGCTGACCGAGGCGCTGTTCCACGAAGCCGAGATGGTGATTTCGGCCGATCAGGTCGTCGCCAATGTCTGCGAGCTGTTCGAAAAG
>NZ_DATFFD010000230.1:0-6053 GCF_035250425.1 Sphingopyxis sp. | reverse complement strand
CGAGGCGGCGAGGACGAGCGACAGAGTGATCGATTTCTTCATTTGGGAATACCCCTCTCGGTTTGAATTGACCGATCGGCACAGGAACTGATCGATCCCGAAATTTGCCAATCGCGCGCAGAATTACCCCCTCGCCAAATGACGTGCAACGCCATTTTTTTGAGAGCTTGCCTGTTTCGTCGCAATTCGACCACGAACGGAGGGTGTGTGGCGGAAATAGGGGAGCGGCGGCCGGTTGACCAGATATAAAGAAAGCTTTATATGTTGATCCGTGAGCGAGCTGATCGACATTTTCCGTGCCCTCGCGGACCCGACGCGATTGCGAGTCGTCGCGCTTTTGCGCGAGATGGAGCTCGCGATCGGTGAATTGGCGGTCGTGCTCGACCAGAGCCAGCCGCGCGTATCGCGCCATGTCCGGATCCTTGTCGAGGCCGGAATCGTCGAGCGGCGGCGCGAGGGAAGCTGGGTTTTCCTGCGCATCGCGGTCGGCGGTCCGGTCGCCGAGATTATCGGGCAAGCCGAAAAATGGCCCTTCTCCGCGCGCGAGACGCGGGTCATCGCGCATGATGCGCGGCGGCTGGCGGCGGTGCGCGACGAACGCGCGGCGTCCGCCGAACGCTATTTCGCCGAACATGCCGCCGAATGGGACGCGATCCGGTCGCGCCATGTCGCCGAGAGCGAGGTCGAGGCGGCGATGCTGGCGATGATGCACAATCGCCGGCTCGGCCATCTGCTCGACATCGGCACCGGCACCGGCCGGATGGCGGAAATCTTTGCGCCGACCGCGCGCCGCATCACCGCGCTCGATCGCAGCCCCGAAATGCTGCGCATCGCGCGCACCAAGCTGGCGGGGCAATCGGTTCCCGTCGACCTGCTCCAGGGCGACTTCCTGAACCTGCCGGTCGCCGATGCCAGCATCGACAGCATCGTCATCCATCAGGCGCTGCATTTCGCGCATGAGCCCGATCGTGTGATCGCCGAAGCGAGCCGGGTGCTGCGCGGCGGCGGCCATTTGCTCGTCGTCGATTTCGCACCGCACGAGGACGAGGAGTTGCGCAATTTCGCGGCGCACGCGCGTCTCGGCTTTTCGGATGCGCAGATCCGCGGCTGGTTCGCATCGGCGGGGCTGCTGCTGGAAAATACCCAGACGCTGGAAGGCGGGGAGCTGGCCGTGAAGCTGTGGCTCGGCCGCCGTCGCAGCGATGAAGATCAACCTCCCGTCATTGGCGACGGACAAAGTAAAAGGCTTGCGGCATGACGTCGAATCTGAACTCGCTGGCGGAGGCGCGCCGCGCCGCGGCCTCGCCGCTGTTCGCCAATCTCGAAGGCGACATCGGCGTCAGCTTCGAATTTTTCCCGCCCAAGACCGAGAAGATGGAGGCGCAGCTGTGGGACACCTTCCGCACGCTCGAGCCGCTGGGGCCGAGCTTTGTGTCGGTCACCTATGGCGCTGGCGGATCGACGCGCGAGCGCACCCATGCGACCGTCGCGCGCATCGCCGCCGAAAGCCGCGTCCCGCCCGCCGCGCACCTCACCTGCGTCGAGGCGTCGCGCGCCGAGATCGACGAGGTGGCGCACGCCTATTGGGATGCCGGGGTGCGGCATATCGTCGCGCTGCGTGGTGACGTTCCCGGCGGCGCGCCGTACCGCGCGCATCCCGACGGCTATGCCAATGCGATCGAACTCGTCGCGGGGCTGAAAGCGATTGCGCCCTTCGATATTTCCGTCGCCGCCTATCCCGAGGTGCACCCTGACGCGACCTGCGCCGAGTCCGATCTCGACAATCTGAAGCGCAAGCTTGATGCGGGTGCGACGCGCGCGATCACGCAATTCTTCTTTTCGCCCGACAGCTTTCTGCGTTTCCGTGACGCGGCCGCGGCGGCGGGGATCACCGCACCGATCATCCCGGGTATTCTGCCGGTGTCGAACGTGTCGCAGACGCGGCGCATGGCCGACATGTGCGGCACCGCGATCCCGGCGTGGATGATCTCGCTGTTCGAGGGGCTCGACGACCTGCCCGCCGCGCGCCAGCTTGTCGCCGCGACGATCGCCGCCGAGATGTGCCGCCGCCTCTATGCGGGCGGGGTGCGCGACTTCCATTTCTACACGCTCAACCGCGCCGAGCTCAGCTATGCCATCTGCCACCTGCTGGGCCTGCGCCCGGCGGCGGCGCCCGCGACGGAGAAAGCCGCATGACCAGCGCATCAATAAATAGGGACAGTCCCTATTTTTCGCGAACCAGTGCGTTCGACCGGTGCGTCGGCGATAGAAAAATAGGGACTGTCCCTATTTATTGGGAGGTACGCCGATGATCAGCGCGCGCGAAGCTTTGCAGGCGGCCGCCAAGGACCGCATCCTGCTGACCGACGGCGGCTGGGGCACCCAGATCCAGCTCCGCAAGCTGGTCGAGGCCGACTATGCCGGCAACCTCGGGCTGTCGCACGACCAGAAGGGCAATAACGACATCCTCGCGCTGACGCGTCCCGATGTCGTCACCGCGATCGGCGAAGCCTATCTGGCGGCGGGGTCGGACATCGTGTCGACCAACACCTTCAGCGCCAACACGATCAGCCAGGCCGACTATGGCGCCGAACATCTGGTCGCCGACATCAATCACGAAAGCGCACGGCTGGGCCGCGCGGCCGCCGACAAATATGAAGCGATGGACGGCCGCCGCCGCTTCATCGCGGGCGCGGTCGGGCCGACGAACAAGACGCTGTCACTGTCGCCCGACGTCAACAATCCGGGCTATCGCGAGATCGATTTCGACGAATTGAAGAATGTCTATCTGGATCAGGTCGTCGCGCTCGCCGAAGGCGGCGCCGACTTCATCCTGATCGAGACGATCTTCGACACGCTCAACGCCAAGGCCGGGATCGCCGCGACGCTCGAGGCCGAGGCGAAGGTCGGGCGCGAGCTGCCGCTGATGATCTCGATGACGCTCACCGACCTCAGTGGCCGCAACCTGTCGGGGCACACGGTCGAGGCCTTCTGGTACGCGGTGCGCCATGCGCAACCGCTGACGATCGGGCTCAACTGCTCGTTCGGCGCCGCGCAGCTTCGCCCGCATGTCCGCGTGCTGTCCGATCTCGCCGATGCGCTGGTGATGGTCTACCCGAACGCGGGCCTGCCCAACGAACTCGGCGAATATGACGAGATGCCCGACACGACCGCGGGGCTGGTGCGTGAATGGGCCGAACATGGCCAGGTCAATATCCTCGGCGGCTGCTGCGGTTCGACGCCGGCGCATATCGCGGCGATGGCGCAAGCGATCGAGGGGCTCGCTCCGCGTCAGATTCCCGAGGTGCCGGTGCGCACGCGGCTCGCGGGGCTCGAGCCCTTCACCATGGCGGCCTGAACCGATGACCGACAATCCGGCATGGACGATCCGGGAAGCCGGAGCCGAAGATGCGTCGGCGCTCGCGCTGATCGGCGCCGCGACCTTTCTGGAAACCTTCGCCGGCATTCTCGACGGCGAGGCGATCGTCGGTCATTGCGCGGCGCAGCATACTGAAGCGGCGTACAGAACCTATCTGGCGGCCGGCGCGCGTGCGTGGATCGCCGAGGCACAGCCCGGCGGTGCGCCGATCGGTTTCGCGCTCGTCGGCAAGCCGGACCTCGCCGCGGCGCTTGAAGGCGATATCGAGTTGAAGCGCATCTATTCACTGTCGCGCTTTCACGGCAGCGGGCTGGGCGCGGCGTTGATGAAGCAGGCGCGGGAGGCCGCGCGCGGCCATCGCCGCCTTCTGCTTGGCGTTTATGCGCAGAACGAACGCGCGCTGGCCTTTTACCGCAAGCAGGGATTCGCCGACCTCGGCACGCGCCAGTTCAACGTCGGCGGCAAGTTCTACGACGATCTCGTCCTCGCCCGCCCGCTCGGCACCTAATGACCAGTTTCAGGATTATCCGATGACCACCGCCGCCTCATCCAGCTTCGTCAATATCGGCGAACGCACCAACGTCACGGGCTCCGCGGCGTTCAAGAAGCTGATCCTCGCCGACGATTATGCCGCGGCGGTCGAGGTCGCGCGCCAGCAGGTCGAAAATGGCGCGCAGGTCATCGACGTCAATATGGACGAAGGCCTGCTCGACGCCGAATATGCGATGACGACCTTTTTGAAGCTCATCGCCGCCGAGCCCGATATCGCGCGGGTGCCGGTGATGATCGACAGCTCGAAATGGAGCGTGATCGAGGCTGGGCTGAAATGCGTTCCCGGCAAGCCGATCGTCAATTCGATCAGCATGAAGGAAGGCGAGGAGCCTTTCCTGATCCATGCGCGCAAATGCATGGCTTACGGCGCCGCGGTCGTCGTGATGGCGTTCGACGAGGTCGGGCAGGCCGACACGATGGAACGCAAGATCGAGATTTGCGAGCGCGCCTACAAGCTGCTGATGACCATCGGCTTTCCGCCCGAGGACATCATCTTCGACCCCAATGTGTTCGCGGTCGCGACGGGGCTGGAAGAGCATGACAATTATGCGGTCGATTTCATCGAGGCGGTGAAGGTCATCCGCGTCCGCTGTCCGCACGTCCATTTTTCGGGCGGGCTATCGAACCTTTCCTTCGGCTTCCGCGGCAATGAGGTCGTGCGCCGCGCGATGCACAGCGTCTTCCTCTATTATGCGATCCCCGCCGGGCTCGACATGGCGATCGTCAACGCGGGCCAGCTCGACGTCTATGACACGATCGACCCCGAACTGCGGCAGGCGGTCGAGGATGTCGTGCTCAACCGCAAGACCCCCGGCGAGGCCGAGAGCCCGACCGAACGGCTGATCGCGCTTGCCGAACGTTACAAGGGTAGCAACCCCGCGCAGGAAAAGGCGGCCGAGGAATGGCGCGGCTGGGACGTCGCGAAGCGGCTCGAGCATGCGCTGGTCAAGGGCATCGACGCCTATGTCGTCGACGACACCGAGGAAATGCGCTTGGCTATGCCGCGCCCGATCGAGGTGATCGAGGGGCCGCTGATGGACGGCATGAATGTCGTCGGCGACCTGTTCGGGTCGGGCAAGATGTTCCTGCCGCAGGTCGTCAAATCGGCGCGCGTGATGAAAAAGGCAGTCGCGCATCTGCTGCCCTTCATCGAGGCGTCGAAGGAGCCGGGCGCGAAGGGCAAGGGCAAGGTCGTGATGGCGACCGTGAAGGGCGACGTCCACGATATCGGCAAGAATATCGTCGGCGTGGTGCTCCAGTGCAACGGCTTCGAGATCGTCGATCTGGGCGTCATGGTGCCGTGGAGCAAGATCCTCGAGGCGGCGAACGAGAATGACGCCGACATGATCGGCCTCTCGGGCCTGATCACCCCCTCGCTCGACGAGATGGTGACGGTGGCCGAGGAAATGCAGCGCGCCGGCATGACGATGCCGCTGCTGATCGGCGGCGCGACGACGTCGAAGGTCCACACCGCGCTGCGCATCGATCCCGCTTATCAGGGGCCGGTGCTTCACGTCCTCGACGCGAGCCGCGCGGTGGGCGTCGCGACGTCGCTGGTCAGCGACACCGGGCGCGAGGCCTATGTGAAGGGCTATAAGGACGATTACGCCCATATCCGCGACGTGCGCGCGGGCAAGGGGCAGAGCGTGCTGCACACCCTCGAAGAAGCGCGTGCCAATTATTACGACGCCTATCTCAGCGACAAGCCCGCGCCGCCGCTGCAACCCGGACTGCACCGATTCGACGACTGGTCGCTCGACGATTTGCGCGAATGCATCGACTGGACGCCCTTTTTCCGCGCGTGGGAGCTGCACGGCACCTGGCCGTCGATCATGAACGACGAGGTGGTCGGTGAGACGGCGCAGGCGCTGAAGGCCGATGCCGATGCGATGCTCGACAGACTGATCGCGGAGAAGTGGCTGACCGCACGCGGCGTCTGCGCCCTCTGGCCGTGCGCGCGCGATGGTGACAGCGTCACCATCCACCTCGCCGAAGAGGAGCGCCATGTGACGCTGCCTTTCCTGCGCCAGCAGGTCAAGAAGAGCCGCGACCGCGCCAATATGTGCCTCGCCGATTTCATCGATCCGGCGGGCGACTGGATGGGCGGCTTCGCGGTCGGCAT
>NZ_DATFFD010000229.1:0-5031 GCF_035250425.1 Sphingopyxis sp. | reverse complement strand
GCCCTGCGCGGCGTTGACGGTCTTCACCGTGCCCGATTTTTCGGCGCGGAGGATATTTTCCATCTTCATCGCCTCGACCGTCGCGAGCGGCTGGCCGGCTTCGACCTTGTCGCCTTCGCCGACGTGCAGCGTGACGAGCAGGCCGGGCATCGGGCAAATCAGGAATTTGGAGAGGTCGGGCGGGATCTTTTCGATCATATGCTGGGTCAGCGGCGCGATGTGCCAGGGCAGCACTTGGACGTCATGGATATGCCCGCGCGTCGTCATCTTCCAGCCCGTACGCGTCTTCGCGACCTTTACCGCGAGCTCCGTCTCGTCGATCTCGGCGATCACGAGCCGGTCGCCGGGCGTATATTCGAGCGCGATGTCGATCCGGTCGCCCTCGACCTTGATATGCTTTTCGCCGATCTTGACCTTGTGCGGCGCGCCGTCGATCGACACCTGCCATTTGGCGGGCGGTTCGAGCCGGTCGCCGAGCTGGCCGTCGGTGCGGCGGGCGCGGTCGGCTTCGGCGCTTGCCATGAAGCCGGCGATCGCCGCGAGCGTGCGCGTGATCGTCGTATCGGTCGGGGCGCCGTGGAAGCCTTCGGGATATTCCTCGGCGATGAAGCCCGTCGTCAGTTCGCCCGACCGGAAACGCGGATGCTGCATGATCGCCGAGACGAAATCGATGTTATGGCCGAGCCCCTCGATCTCGAAACGGTCGAGCGCCGCGATCTGCAGGTCGGCGGCTTCGTCGCGCGTTGCGCCCCAGGTCACCAGCTTCGCGATCATCGGGTCGTAGAAGATCGACACCTCGCCGCCCTCTTCCACACCCGCATCGACGCGCACGCCATCGACGCCGCGCTCGTCGCCCTCCCATGCCGGAACGGGGGTGCGGTAGCGCACGAGCCGCCCGGTCGAGGGCAGGAAGCCGCGGTACGGATCTTCGGCATAGACGCGGTTCTCGATCGCCCAGCCGTCGATCTTGATGTCGTCCTGCGTCATCTCGAGCTTTTCGCCCGCGGCGACGCGGATCATCTGCTCGACGAGGTCGATGCCGGTGATCGCCTCGGTCACCGGATGTTCGACCTGCAGGCGCGTGTTCATTTCGAGGAAGTAGAAGCTCTCGCCCGTCGGATCGGCGCCCGAGACGATCAGTTCGACCGTGCCCGCGCTATAGTAACCGACCGCCTTTGACAGTGCGACGCACTGTTCGCCCATGGCCTTGCGCATCTTCTCGGTCACGAACGGCGACGGCGCTTCCTCGACGACCTTCTGGTGGCGTCGCTGGATGCTGCATTCGCGTTCGTTGAGATAGAGGACGTTGCCGTGCTGGTCGCCGAGGATCTGGATCTCGATGTGGCGCGGGTTGAGAATGAATTTCTCGATGAAAACGCGGTCGTCGCCGAAGCTGTTGAGCCCCTCGCGCTTGGTCGCCTCGAACCCTTCGCGGACGTCCTTTTCGTCATAGGCGAGGCGCATGCCCTTGCCGCCGCCGCCCGCCGACGCCTTCATCATCACCGGGTAGCCGATCTCGTTCGAGATGCGCACGGCATGTTCGGTATCGTCGATCTCGCCGACGAAGCCGGGGACGACGTTGACGCCCGCTTCCTTGGCGAGCTTTTTCGACTCGATCTTGTCGCCCATCGCAGCGATCGCGTTCACCGGCGGGCCGATGAAAGCGATATTTTCCTTGGCGAGCGCTTCGGCGAAGCTGGTGCGTTCGGAGAGGAAACCATAGCCCGGATGCACCGCCTCGGCGCCCGTTTGCTTGCACGCGGCGATGATCTTGTCGGCGATCAGATAGGATTCGGACGCGGGCGATGCGCCGATATGCACCGCCTCGTCGGCCATTTGCACGAAGGGGGCGCGCGCGTCGGCGTCCGAATAGACCGCGACCGTGGCGATGCCCATGCGCCGCGCGGTCTTGATGACGCGACAGGCGATTTCGCCGCGGTTGGCGATCAGGATTTTCTTGAACATCTTCAATTGTCCATTCTGTACTTGTTCAATTTTTCAATAAACTCGGCCTGCCGCGCTTCCCAGTTCTCGCCGAAATGAGCTTGCCGATGGTCATTTGCACACAGGGCAATGACATTGTGCGGCTTATCCGGCCCCTGTTCGCTCAGGCTAATTACATGATGAGTTTCAAGATAGGGCGTTCCATCGCGCTTCACGAAGCCAGCCTGTCCGCAGTATTCGCAGCGCCCCTTTGCGCGCTTGAGTACTTTTTTCCTTACTTTGCTGTCGCGAACGTAGCTTCCCGCCATCCGCCTTTTGTATTCGGGGTCGTCATTCCCAAGCTCATTTGAGCCAATGTCGTCGATTGCCGAGCGGCCCATCGTTTGAGCTACAGACCCGGTATGGCGAATGGAGTCTGTGTCGACCCTGCCTTGGAATCTTCCCGAAATACCAACTGGCGTGCGCCGAAGTTGAATCACCAACAGCTCATTTTCGATGTAAGACTGTCTGCTTCTGGGACTTGTGAGAGGATATCGAGGCGTGCAGAGAATACCTAAAGTCTGATATCCATTTTCCAAAGCCTCTAGCAAAACCTGTCTCATCTCTTCGAGATTTTTTGTCTTTCTTCGATCTGGGACGGCAAGTCGAAGATTATCAACTTCGTCGTTCCAAAATTCATAATCATTGTTGTCGTGGTCAATCTCATTGTCCCAGACTGTAAAAATGGCTTGCATTCTTTCTCGGTTGATCGCGCACCATGAGTAGGCGCTTCGGAGAGGAAGGCCTAAGTCGGCGCAAAAGCTTCCGAAAGCCAAACTCACTCAGCCGCCTCCAAAGACTTAGAAGCCCTAAGCGGCTCTTCGCCTTCCATCGGCTTGAGCCCCAGCTTCGCGAACAGCGCCGCGTCGGCATTGTCGCCCCGGTTGCCGGTGGTGAGCAACTTGTCGCCGGTGAAGATGCTGTTCGCGCCCGCCATGAAGCAGAGTGCCTGCGTCGCTTCCGACATGCTTTCGCGGCCCGCCGACAGGCGCACCATCGATTTAGGCATGGTGATGCGCGCGACCGCGATCGTACGGACGAATTCGATATCGTCGATCTTCGCAAGCGGGGTGTCGGCGAGCATGTCGCCGAGCACGGTGCCCTTCACCGGAACCAGCGCGTTGACCGGCACGCTTTCGGGATGGCGTTCGAGCGTCGCGAGCGCGTGGATGAAGCCGACGCGGTCGGTGCGCGTCTCGCCCAGCCCGACGATGCCGCCCGAGCAGACGTTGATCCCGGCGTTGCGGACTTCCTCGAGCGTGTCGAGCCGGTCCTGGAAGGTGCGGGTCGAGATGATATTCTCGTAATTCTCCGGGGACGTGTCGATATTGTGATTGTAATAATCGAGCCCCGCGACCGCGAGCGTCTGCGCCTGATCCTTGGTCAGCATGCCCAGCGTCATGCAGGTTTCCATGCCCATCTGGCGCACGCCCTCGACCATCTCGACGATCGCGGGCATGTCGCGCTCCTTGGGGTTGCGCCAGGCGGCGCCCATGCAGAAGCGCTTCGATCCCGAATCCTTCGCCTGTGCTGCCGCCTGCAGCACCGCGCGCACGTCCATCAGCTTGGTGGCCTTGAGCCCGCTGTCGGCGCTCTTGGACTGCGAGCAATAGCCGCAATCTTCGACGCAACCACCGGTCTTGATCGACAGCAAGGTGCAGAGCTGCACCTCGCCGCGCGCATGGTGACGGCGGTGCACGCCCTGCGCCTCCCACATCAGTTCATCGAACGGCAGGTCGAACAGCTCGGCGATTTCCTCGCGTCTCCAGTCGGTGCGGGACTCCCCATTCCCGTTCGTGTCGAGCGAAGTCGAGACACCCCGCGTGGGCGCACAACCGATGGGCATCTCGACTTCGCTCGATGCGAACGGGGTTTTAAGTTTAGTCATGCGGCATCCTCCAATGGGGGCATATTATGGCCGAGAAGGCGCAGCACATCGGCCGCGCATTCGACGACGTTGGAACCGGGGCCGTAAATGCCCTGCACCCCCGCGTCGCGCAGATATTGATAGTCCTGCGGCGGGATGACCCCGCCCGCGATCACCTTCACATCGCCCCGCCCGGCCTCTTTCAGCTTGTGGATAAGTTCGGGGATAAGTGTCTTGTGCCCCGCCGCGAGGCTGGAGGCGCCGACGACGTCGACGCCGCTGTCGAGCGCGAGAACCACCGTCTCCTCCGGGGTCTGGAACAGCGGCCCCGAGACGACGTCGAAGCCCATGTCGCCGAACGCCGAGGCGATGACGTTGGCGCCGCGGTCGTGGCCGTCCTGCCCCATCTTGGCGACGAGCAGCTTGGGTTTGCGTCCCATGCGCTGTTCGACGGCCTTTACCCCGTCGAGCACCTGCCGCCACCGCGCATCCCCCTCATAGGGCGCGGCATAGACGCCCTTCACCGGGGTCGGCTGGGTGCCGTAGCGGTCGAAGCTTTCTTCCATCGCCGACGAAATTTCGCCGAGCGTGGCGCGCGCGCGCGCCGCCTCGACCGCGAGCGCGAGCAGGTTGTTCTCGATGCTCGACTGGCCCGCCGCGCCATCCCGAAGCGCCTTCAGCGCCGCCTGACACGCTGCTTCATCCCGGTTGGCCTTGGTCTTGTTGATCCGCGCGATCTGGCCTTCGCGCACCTTGGCGTTGTCGATGTCGAGCGTTTCAAGGAGGTCCTCGTCTTTCAGGCGGTATTTGTTCACCCCGACGATCACGTCGTCGCCGCGGTCGACGCGCGCCTGGCGGGCGGCGGCGGCGGTTTCGATCATCGCCTTGGGCCAGCCGGCGGCTACGGCCTTCGCCATGCCGCCTTCCTTCTCGACGCGCTCGATGATTTCCCACGCCTTGTCGACGAGTTCCTGCGTCAGCGCCTCGACATAGTAAGAGCCGCCGAGCGGATCGACGACCTTGGTCATCCCCGTCTCTTCCTGGATCACGATCTGGGTGTTGCGCGCGATGCGGGCGGAGAAGTCGGTCGGCAGCGCGATCGCCTCGTCGAGCGCGTTGGTGTGGAGCGACTGGGTGCCACCCAGCATCGCCGCCATCGCCTCGATCGTCGTGCGCATGAC
>NZ_DATFFD010000228.1:0-2303 GCF_035250425.1 Sphingopyxis sp. | reverse complement strand
GCGCACAAGATCCTTGGGCAAACCTTCGGCCTCGGCCCATTCGGCCATCCATTCGGGATCGGGGACAAGGATGCCGACGAGGTGCGGGCGCTTGTCGCCATAGACCATCGCCTGCAGGATTTCGGGCTGGAGCGTCAGCATGCCCTCGACGCGCTGCGGCGAGACATTGTCGCCCTTGTCGTTGACGATCAGGTCCTTCTTGCGATCGGTGATAACGATGCGGCCTTGCCCATCGATATGGCCGATGTCGCCAGTGTGGAGCCAGGGACCTTTTTCGGGTTCGGCCGGGTTCGACACAAGCACACGTTCGGTCTCGGCCTTGTTGCGCCAATATCCCTTCATCACCAGTTCGCCGCGCACCAGTATCTCACCGTCGTCGGCGATGCGCACCTCGGTGTTCATCAGCGGCGGACCGACGGTGTCCATCTTGATCCCCGCGCTCGGGCGGTTGCAGCTGATGACGGGTCCCGCTTCGGTCTGGCCATAGCCCTGCAGCAAGGTCAGCCCGATCGAGTGAAAGAAGACGCCGATTTCGGGGTTGAGCGGCGCGCCGCCCGACACCAGCGCCTTCATCCGGCCGCCGAAGCGTTTCTGGATCTTTGGCCGGAACAATTTGTCGAGGATGATGTCGACCGGCCGATCGAGCACGCCCATGCGGCGCTCATAATCCTTCTCGCCGACGCGCAGCGCCTGACCCAACATCCAGTTCGCGAGCTTGCCCTGTTTCTCGACCGATTTGATCATCCGCGCGCGGATCACTTCGAACAGGCGCGGCACAACAACCATGATCGTCGGGCGCGTCTCCTCGATGTTCGAAACGAGTTTTTCGAGCCCCTCGCTGTAATAGATTTGCGCGCCGACCATGATCGGCAGGAACTGGCCGCCCGAATGTTCATAGGCGTGGCTCAATGGCAGGAACGACAGGAACACTTCCTCGTCGCCGATGCCGAAATCATTGACGAGCACCTCGGCGGCGCCCGCGGCATTGTGCAGAATCGCGCCATGATGCTGCATCACCCCGCGCGGTGCGCCGCCGGTGCCGCTGGTGTAGATAAGGCAGGCGGTATCGTCGCGCGTCATCGTCGCGGCGCGTGCCTTGGTCTCGTCGAGAAACGCCTCGCCGCCCTCGACCAGCGGCGCCCAGTCGTGGATCGCGACATCGCCCTGCTGGCCGACGCGCAGGCTTTCCATGCTGATGACGATATGCGCGTCGGAACGCATCACCGCTGGCATCAGTCCGCGCGCGAGCTTTGCGGTCGAGACGATCACCGCCTTGGCGCCGCTGTTGTCGAGGATATGCTGGTGATCGCGTTCGGTGTTGGTGGTGTAGGTCGGCACGGTGATGCATCCCGCGGCCATGATGCCAAGGTCGGCGATGCACCATTCGGGCCGGTTCTCGCTGACCAGCACCACCCGGTCGCCTTCCTTGAGGCCGAGTTCGCGCAGATTGTGCGCGAGCGCCGCCACTTGATTGGCGACCTGCCGCCAGCTCAGCGGCTGCCACGCGCGGTCGGCCTTGCGCCACAGAAAGGGATCTTCGCCGCCACGCCCCGCGCGGTCGAAGAACATCGCGACCAGACTTGGAAAATGGTCGAGATGGGGATTTTCGAGCTTCATTCTGTCTCTCTCCAGGGAGATTTCGTTGTTTCTTTTGTTATCGTTGATCAATTCTGTGCCGGCGCGCCGTCGATCGACGAGCTGCCAGGGCCGCGCGGATCGGCGGCGCCGCGCCAGCCCGCCGCGGTGCGCTCGACCGCGTTGAGTTTCGACCCCAGGCTGGTCGCGGTGAAGCTGTAGCCGAAAGGTTTCATCTTCGCGGCGATCGCCTGCCCCGCTTCATTATTCTCGATCAGCACGCCGCCCTTGCCAAAGAACAGATTGGGCAGTTCCATCGCCGATTTTGCATCGAGCCCCCAGTCGAGCACGCCGATCAGCACCTTGGTGACGTGCATGATGATGCGCTTGCCCCCCGCCGATCCTACCGCGAGCACGACCTTGCCGTCGGGACCATAGACGATCGTCGGCGACATCGAGGAAAGCGGACGCTTGCCCGCTTCGATGCGGTTAGCGGTCGGGACGCCGCCCTCGGTCGGCGCGAGGTCGAAATCGGTGAGCTCGTTGTTGAGGAAATAGCCGCCCGCGATCAGCTGGCTGCCGAAGATGCTTTCGATGGTCGAGGTCATCGAGACGACATTGCCCGCCGCGTCGACGGTGACGAAATGCGTCGTGCCCTGTTCGGGGATCGCGGGCGCGGCGGCGCGCGGCTTGGCGCCGGGCGGCGTGCCGGGTTCGTAGCGGCCCGC
>NZ_DATFFD010000227.1:0-10805 GCF_035250425.1 Sphingopyxis sp. | reverse complement strand
CTGATCCGCTTTGCGACGATCCTGCTGCTCGTCGGGCTCGGGCTGTGGCTCGCGTGGCGCGCGTTGCGGCTCGAAAAGGGCTGGGCGTCGCGCTTCAAACTGCCGGCGGCCGAAGGCAGCAGCCGCGTCATCGAACCCGCGCGGGTGCCAAGCGACGACGCGAAGGCGCCGGACCTGACGGACCGTGTCGTGCGGCCGCGTGCGGTCGCCGAACCGAGCGACCGCGCGCCGCCCGAAATCGCCGATCCCGCCGAGCGCAGCGCGCCCTCGAAACCCAAGCCGAAGCCGCAGACCGAGCTGTTCACCAACTACCAGCTGCCGTCGATCGACCTGCTCGCGCCGCCGCCGCCGGGGCCGACCGGACAGATCGACAAGGCGGGGCTGGAGCGCAATGCGCGCCTGCTCGAATCGGTGCTCGAGGATTTCCAGGTCAAGGGCGTCGTGACCGCGGTTCGCCCCGGCCCCGTCGTCACGATGTACGAACTCGAACCTGCGCCCGGCACCAAGGCGAGCCGCGTGTCGAACCTCGCCGACGATATCGCGCGCAACATGTCGGCGCTCTCGGCGCGCATCGCGCCGATCCCCGGCCGCACCGTGATCGGTATCGAATTGCCCAACGCGGTCCGCGAATCGGTGGTACTGCACGAAATCATCGGCAGCGCCTTGTTCCAGGACCAGACCGGCGCGCTGCCGATCATCCTCGGCAAGAATATCAGCGGCGACCCGATGATCGCCGACCTCGCGCCGATGCCGCACCTCTTGATCGCGGGTACGACGGGCTCGGGTAAGTCGGTCGGGCTCAACGCGATGATCCTGTCGCTTCTCTATCGCCTTGGGCCCGATCAGGTGAAGATGATCATGATCGATCCCAAGATGCTGGAACTCAGCGTCTATGACGACATCCCGCACCTGCTTGCCCCCGTGGTGACCGAGCCCAAGAAGGCGATCCGCGCGCTCAAATGGGCGGTCGAGCAGATGGAGGATCGCTACCGGATGATGTCGTCGCTGTCGGTGCGCAATCTGTCGTCGTACAACGACAAGGTGCGCGGCGCGCTTGCCAAGGGCAAGTCGCTCGGCCGCCGCGTCCAGACAGGTTACGATCCCGACTCCGGCCAACCGGTCTATGAGGAAGAGACGCTCGACTATGCGCCGCTGCCGCAGATTGTCGTCGTCGTCGATGAGCTCGCCGATTTGATGATGACCGCGGGCAAGGAGGTCGAATTCCTGATCCAGCGGCTCGCCCAGAAAGCGCGCGCGGCGGGCATCCACCTGATCCTCGCGACCCAGCGCCCGTCGGTCGACGTCATCACCGGCGTCATCAAGGCGAACCTACCGACGCGCATCAGCTTCAACGTCACTTCGAAGATCGACAGCCGCACGATTTTGGGCGAGGCGGGCGCCGAACAGCTGCTGGGCAAGGGCGATATGCTCTATGTTCCCGGCGGTAAGCAGATCACGCGTATCCACGGCCCGTTCGTGTCGGACGACGAAGTCCGCGCGGTCGCCGATCACTGGAAGGGCCAGGGCCGTCCCGACTATATCGAGAGCGTCACCGAGGATCCCGAGGACGGCGGTTTCGCGATGGAAGGCGCGCCCGCAGGCGGCGACAGCGCCGAAGACCGCATGTACGCCAAGGCCTGCCAGATCGTTGTCGAAAGCCAGAAGGCGTCGACCAGCTGGCTACAACGTCAATTGCGGATCGGCTACAACAGCGCGGCGCGCCTGATCGAGCGGATGGAGGAGGAAGGGCTGGTCAGCCCGCCCAATCACGTAGGCCGCCGCGACGTGCTCGCCGACCAATATGGTCAGCAGCGATAAGGGAATCATCGCCGGCTTCACGACTTGAACAGCGTCCAACGAAAGGTTCACGGCGGGTTCAACGCGCGTCAGCGATGGATCGGCCGAGTTATCGGAAAATGAGAGCCAAATGACCTTGAAGACCAGAATGACCCGCCTTGCCGCATGGACACTCGCGCCGATGGCTGCTGCCAGCCTTGCGATTGGGGTCCCTGCGATAGCCCAATCGTCGAACACGCTGTCGGCGGTGCAATCGCACCTGAAATCGACCAGCTCGATGACCGCCGATTTCGTGCAGACCGACCGCAACGGCCAGCGGCTGAACGGCAAGCTGACCTTGAAGCGCCCGGGCAAGATCCGCTTCCAGTATCAAAAGGGCGTGCCTTTGCTGATCGTCGGCGACGGCAGTTCGCTGACGATGATCGACTATGAAGTGAGGCAGGTGCAGCGCTGGCCGGTGAAGAATTCGCCGCTCGGCGCGCTGCTCGATCCCGACCGCGACCTGACCAAATATGCCAAGATCCTGCCCACCGGCAGCGGCGATGTGCTGAGCGTCGAGGTCAAGGATCCGAAGCGCCCCGAATATGGTACGATCACCATGGTATTCGTGCGCGACGGCTCGGCGCCCGCGGGGCTGCGCCTGCGCGGCTGGGTCGCGCTCGATTCGCAGAACAACCGGACGCGGATCGACCTCAGCAACCAGAAATTCAACGTCGCGGTCGCCGACTCGGCGTTCAAATGGACGGACCCGCGGCCGAAGCAGCGCGGCCGCGCCGGCTGACACAAGTCGGCCGCCGCCTCCAAAATCATGGCGCCGAATCTGCAAAACGGATCCGGCGCCATTTTTTCCGGACCAACGGACGTCACGCATCGACGAACTGCCAGAATGGCGCCGGAGCGCGTATTTTGTTCAGCTTGGCGACAGGGAAGAGCGGCTATTTCATCTCTCGAAGGCGCCAACACGGCTCCCGGATTTGGGTTTCCCCCTGTTGCCCCACCCGGACTGCCAGGCACCTTCATTCAAGAGCGTGACGAACGCTGACCTTGAACCCCCGTTCCACCGCCCCTGGGACGGGGGTTTAATTTGTCCGGCGCTGTTTTGCCGCTGACGCGGCTTTGCGGCACCACCCCCCTCCCACCGACCTCCCATTTCAGGATAGGCTGTTGGGAGGCTGGTGGGGGAGCGGGCTGGTGCCGCAATCGCATTGCGAACAATGCCCCGCGCCGATAGAGCCACCGCATGACTCGCACCAGCATCGCATCGTGGAACATCAACAGCGTCCGCGCCCGCATCGGCATCGTCGAAAAATTCCTGCGCGAAGAAGCCCCCGACATCCTCTGCCTGCAGGAGACCAAGGTCGAATGCACGCTGTTCCCGCCCGATATGTTCAAGCGGCTGGGGTACGAACATATCGTCACCCACGGCCAGCGCATGCACCACGGCGTCGCGATCGTCAGCAAGCTGCCGCTGACCGACGTGCGCAAATATGACTGGCAAGCGAACGGCGAGGCGCGCCATGTCGGCGTGACGCTGCCGTCGGGGGTGCGGCTCGACAATGTCTATATCCCCGCGGGCGGCGACATCCCCGACCGCACCCTCAACCCCAAATTCGGCCAGAAACTCGATTTCTTCGGCCGCATGACCGAATGGTCGGGCGCGCTGAACGGGACGCCGACGGTGCTGACCGGCGACTTCAACGTCGCGCCGCTCGAAAGCGACGTGTGGAACCACAAGGCGCTGCTCGACGTCGTCAGCCACACGCCGATCGAGGTCGAAACGCTTGGCAAGCTGCAAGCGGCGTCGAACTGGGTCGACCTCGGGCGCCACTTCATCCCGGCGCCGGAGCGGCTCTACACCTGGTGGAGCTATCGCGCGAAGGATTGGGAGGCATCGAACCGCGGCCGCCGGCTCGACCATATGTGGGTGACACCCGACCTGATGCCCAAGGCGGTGTCGCACCGCATCGTCCAGCCAGCGCGCAGCTGGGAACGGCCGTCGGACCATATTCCGCTGATCACCGAGTTCGATTTTTGAGCCATATCGGCGCCCGGCGGGCGGCGCGCGCCATCGATGCGCTGCGGCGCGGCTGGCCGTTTCGCATCGAGGGCGCCGACGGTGCGCTCGACCTGCTCGCGGTCGAAAGCGCGCGCGACGAGGCGGCCGTCGAATTCGCCAGCCGCGACCTGCTGCTTTCGGGCGAGCGCGCAGTGACCCTCAAGCTCACCAACCAGCGCGTCGCCGCGACGCCGGGGCCGGTCCGGCTTGCCGATGCCGCCGATACCGTCGCTGCCGCGCTCGCGATCGCCGATCCCGCGCTCGACCTCGCCAATCCGCTCAAAGGGCCGTTCCGGACGAGCGCGACGGGCGCGGAAACGGCTGCGGCGGCCGCGATGACGATGGCACGCCACGCCGGGCTGCTCCCCGCCTTCTTCGTGCGCGAAGCGGCGGGCGAGGCCGAGACGCATTGCACCGTCGACGATGTCGCGGCGCTGCTCGCCCCCGCGCGACTCGAAGTGGCGGCGCGCGCGCGGCTGCCCGTCGAGGCCAGCGAAAGCGCCGAGATCGTCGCCTTCCGTAGTCCCGAAGAAGCGTCGGACCATGTCGCGCTCGTCATCGGCAAGCGCGACGGCAATCCGCCGGTCGTGCGGTTGCACAGCGAATGCCTGACCGGCGATGTGCTCGGCAGCCTCAAATGCGATTGCGGGCCGCAGCTCCACGCCGCACTCCACGCGATGGCCGATGCGCCGTGGGGCGTGCTGCTTTACCTTCGGCAGGAAGGCCGCGGGATCGGGCTTGTCAACAAGCTGCGCGCCTATGCGCTGCAGGATCAGGGGTATGACACGGTCGATGCCAATCTGCGCCTAGGCTTTCCGGTCGAGGCGCGCGATTTTGCGATTGCCGGGCGGATGCTCGAACTGCTCAACATCCCGCGCATCCGGCTGATGACGAACAACCCGGAAAAGGTCGCGCGGCTGGAGAAGGAGGGCGTCGAAGTCGTCGAGCGTATCCCGCTCGCGCTGCCGACCAATCCGCACAACGAACAATATCTCGCGACGAAACGGGACAGGACGGGGCACCAGCTTTAGACGATTTTGGTCCGCACGAAGACACAAAGCCACGAAGAATTTCTCATATTCCCGTTCGTGCTGAGCTTGTCGAAGCACCGTTCGTTTCTTCGACGCTGAAAGAAAGCACGGCCCTTCGACAGGCTCAGGGCTAACGGAGTTTGGGGGAATCTTTGTGGCTTTGTGTCTTCGTGCGAACCGATTTAGTGCACGAACCGCGCGACGACGTCGCGATAGCTGCGGCTGACCTTCACCTGCGCACCCGATCCGAGCACGAGGAAGCATTCGCCGTTGGTATGCGGCTTGACCTGCTTCACCTGCGACAAATTCACGATCGTCGAGCGATGCACGCGCTGGAAATTGCGCGGGTCGAGCCGCTTTTCCAGATCCTTCATCGTTTCGCGCAGGATCAGGCTGTTGTCGGCGGTATAGATGCACATATAGTCGCCCGCGGCGTCGATGCGTTCGATGCTGTCGACGTCGACGCGGAATATCTGGCCGCGATCCTTGATGTTGATCATCTTTTCATAGCGATCGGCGGCGTGCGTATCGGGCTGGGCCTCCGCGTCATAGTCCTCGACCGCTTCGGGCGCGACTTCGGCGAGCACGGTCTTGAGGCGCTCGACCTCGGCGACGCCGCGCTTTTCGGCGAGGCGCTGGCGGACGCGGTCGAGCGCATCGGCCAGCCGTTCGGGCTCGACCGGCTTGACCAGATAATCGACTGCCTGCGCCTCGAACGCGCGGATGGCGTGATCCGAATAGGCGGTGACGAACACCACCAGCGGCGGTTCGACCTCCATCAAGCCCTGGATCACCGAAAAGCCGTCGAAACCCGGCATCTGGATGTCGAGGAAAACCAGGTCGGGCTTGTGGGTCTTGATCTTTCGGATGGCTTCGCGGCCATTTTGCGCGGTGTCGACGATTTCGACGTCTGTGTGCGGTTCGAGCCGCAGTTGCAGGCCTTGGGTGGCCAGTTTTTCATCATCCACCAGGATGGTTCTGATCGTCATGTTCTTTCGGTTCCAATCGTCATTTGCCCATCGGGCTGAAACGGAAACTCGATTACCACCGTGAACCCGCCCTCAGCGCCCGCATGGACGTCGAACCGGTGCTGGTCGCCAAAAGCCTGCGCCAACCGGTCCCTGATATTGGCTAAACCCACGCCAGTCGATTCCGTTGCAACGCCCGTGGTGGGGTCCGTGCGGTCGGCTGACAATCCCGCGCCGGTGTCGGACACGGTAATCCGAACATTTTGACCGGCCAACTGTGCGGACAGCGTGATATCGGCGCCCTCCTCCTGCGGCGTCACCGCATATTTGATCGCATTTTCGATGAGCGGCTGGAGCAAAAGTGAAGGCAATCGCGCGCGCGCGACCGCCGGATCGATCGCGAAATGCGGACGCAGCCGCTCCTCGAAGCGCATTTTTTCGATTTCGAGGTACAGCTTCAGCGTCTCGATCTCCTGCGCCAGCGTCACCTGCGCGGTCGGCTCGTTCGCGAGCGTGTAGCGCAGGAACGCCGACAGCCGCGACAGCATCGCATTGGCGGGCTCGGCCTGTTTCAGGAGCACGAGGGTCGAAATGCTGTTGAGGGTGTTGAACAGGAAATGCGGGTTGAGCTGGTAACGCAGCATCGCGAGCTGCGCCGACGCCGCCTGCGCCTCGAGCCGGATGACGCGGTCATTCTGTTCCTCGAGCTGGAGGAAATAGTTGATCGCGAAATAGAGCGCCGACCAGGCCGCGAGCGAGGTCGCGTCGATATACATCGCGCCGAGGAGCAGGCTGGTGAAGCCCGCGTCGCTCGCCGGATTCTGAATCTGCGCGACCCACGCGTCGATGAAGGCCCAGAGCGCGGTCGCAATCCCCGCAAGCCCGAAACTGACGCCCCACATCAAAAGCGGCCGCCGATTGATCAGCGCGCGGTAACAGGCCGACAGGATCAGCGTCAGCGAAAAGCCCGTGATCGCCGAAATCGTCTGGGGGATGAGGAAGGTGAAGGCCTGGCCATTGGCAAGCCCCGACACCCCGCGCAGGCCGAGCCATGCGGCCCAGCCCAATATCTGCAGGTTCCAGAAGGCGCGGACCTTGTTATCGAAAAAGGGACCCGGCGAGGACAGTCGGAAAAGCGGCATGGGAGTCTGTGCGATGGCGATGGTCAGGCGCCGCGCGGGCGATATCGGAAACCGGCGCAGCCGATCATTCGGCGGCTACCGGCGCGAGTCCGGCATCGCCGCGCACGCGCGCCTGGCCAAGCGGCTGCAGTTCCGCGCGATGCTTCCACAGCAATTCCTTATACCCGATCACCCGGCCGTCGTGCGCGGTGAGCGTGACGGGGCCGATCGGCTGTTCGTCGCGCGCATCGACCAGCACCGGGGTCGACGGCACACCCGCGCCCCATTTCTCACCCCATTGGCGCAGCGCGATCATCGCGGGGAGCAGTTCGATGCCCTTTTCGGTCAACTGATACTGAACCTTGCGCCGATCCTCGGCCATCACTTCGCGCGCCATGATGCCATGGTCGACCAGCCGCGACAGCCGGTTCGACAGGATGTTGCGCGCGATGTTCAGTTCCTGCTGGAACTCCTCGAAATGATGGACGCCGTTGAAGGCTGCGCGAAGGATCATGAACGACCATCGCTCACCCATCGCTTCCAGCGCCAGCGGCAGGGCACAATTGCCCCCATCCATGTCGTTCAGCAGTTCGCGTAATTTTCCCATGACCCAAGCCCTAACGTAAAATCGGCATATGCGTCAAAAAAATATAGAGCCTCCGTTGCATTTCGCAACTCAAAGTCTAGGTAGCGTTTCGCAACCTTTTGGTTGCGCAAAAACAGGAGGTTCCAATGCCCATATTCACGTTTTCTCCCCATGCCCACTCCTTCGCACTTGCAGGTGCGCTGGTCGGCGGGCTCGCCTTCGCATCATCCGCCGCGACCGCCGCGGGCGGCACCTATTATCGCGCCGAACTCGCCAGCCCGGCGCCCGGCGCACGCTTCGTTGCGCGTGACGTCGTCTGGGCTTGCACGGATGCGAGCTGTATCGCCGGCCAGGGAACGAGCCGTCCGCTGATCATGTGCTCGGCGCTCGCCAGGAAAGCTGGCCCCGTGACGAGCTTCACCGCAGGCGGCAAACCGCTGGAAGCCGACGACCTCGCGCGCTGCAACGCCGCGAAATAATCCGGCCACAAGCCTTGGAAGCCGCCGCGCTTCTCCCCCTCGCGGGCAGACGCGGCGGATTTTCTGAGCCTTTTTCTGGACGGCGAACGATGCTTCCAACCGGCGTTATCAAAGTTGCTGACCTCGGGCCGTTCCGCGCAAGCAAATTTCGCATTGCAATATTACCTGCATGAACGACATTGGTCGCGATGCTGAGGCAATATGAACTTGTCGAGCGCGTGCGCGCTTATGATCCCGACGTCGACGAGGCGCTGCTCAATCGCGCCTATGTGTTTACCGTGCAGAAGCATGGCAGCCAGAAACGCGCGTCGGGCGATCCCTATTTCAGCCATCCGGTCGAGGTTGCGGGCATTTTGACGGACCTCCATCTCGACGCCGAGACGATCGTCACCGCACTGCTCCACGACACGCTCGAAGATACGCTGACGACGCCGGAAGAGATCGAACGCCTGTTCGGCAGCGACGTCGGCCGGCTCGTCGATGGCGTCACCAAGCTCAGCAAGATCGAGGCGCAGACCGAAAACGAACGCGCCGCCGAGAACCTGCGCAAATTCCTGCTCGCAATGTCCGACGATATCCGCGTGCTGCTGGTCAAGCTTGCCGACCGGCTGCACAATATGCGGACGCTGCATTTCATCAAGAATCCCGAGAAGCGCCGCCGCATCGCCAAGGAGACGATGGATATCTATGCGCCGCTGGCGGAGCGGATCGGCATGTACGAATATATGCGCGAGATGCAGCTGCTCGCGTTCAGCGAGCTCGAGCCCGAAGCCTATGCGACGATCACCGGCCGTCTCGCCAAGCTGACCGCAGGCGGCAAGGACAAGGTCGCGGGAATCAGCCGCGAGTTCAAGGAGCTGCTCGCCAAGAACGGGATCGAGGCCGATGTATCGGGGCGCGAAAAGCATCCCTATTCGATCTGGCGCAAGATGCAGGAACGCCACGTCAGCTTCGAGCAAGTGACCGACATCATCGCGTTTCGGATCATCACGCCGACCGATGCCGATTGCTATGCCGCGCTCGGCCTTCTCCACCGCAAGTGGAAAATGGTCCCCGGCCGGTTCAAGGATTATATCTCGACGCCGAAACGCAACGGCTACAAGTCGCTGCACACGACGATCATGCACCAGCAGAATATGCGGATCGAAATCCAGCTTCGCAGCCTGGGCATGCACCAGCAGTCGGAGTTCGGCTTCGCCGCGCACTGGGCCTACAAGCAGGGCGGCACCGCCCCCGACGGTCAGGCGGGGTGGATCCGCGACCTCATCGAAATCCTCGAGCAGACGCACGATCCCGAGGAATTCCTCGAAAACACGCGCATCGCGATGTACCAGGACCGCATCTTCGCTTTCACGCCGAAGGGCAGCCTGCACCAGTTGCCGAAGGGCGCGACCCCGGTCGATTTCGCCTATGCCGTTCACACCGGGCTCGGCGACCGCACCGTCGGCGCCAAGGTCAACGGGCGGCTGGTGCCGCTGCGCACCCAGCTGAGCAATGGCGATACGGTCGAAATCCTCTCGTCCGACAAGCAGACGCCGCAGCCCGCTTGGCTCGGTTTCGCGGTCACCGGCAAGGCGCGCGCGGCGATCCGCCGCCATGTGCGGTCGAAGGAAAAGGTCGAACTCGCGGCGCTCGGCCGCAAGATGTACGACGAGATCGCGCTGCGCCTTCCGAACAAGGTCGGCGACAAGGCGCGGATCGCGGCGCGCGAGCGGCTGAAGCTCGACGACGACACCGCGCTTTACGTTGCGATCGCCAAGCAGCGGATTACCGACAATGCGCTGCTCGAGGCGCTCGTCCCCGGCATCACCGCCGAGATGAAGACCAAGCCGGGCAAGCTCGTGCAGGGCGCGGCGGTGTCGATCGCCGGGCTGACCCCCGGCGTCGCCTATCAGCTCGCCGACTGCTGCCACCCGGTTCCCGGCGACCGCATCGTCGGCCTGTCGCGGCCCGGCGAAGGGATCGAGGTGCATGTCATCGACTGCCCGAAGCTTGCCGACGGGATCGACGCCGATTGGATCGATCTCCGCTGGCAGGAAGACAGTGAGGGCGGCAATGCGCGGCTGTGCATCGTCATCTTGAACGAGCCCGGCACGCTCGCCGAAATGTCGGGCATCCTCGCCGCCAATATGGCGAACATCACCAATTTGCGCCTGTCGAACCGTGAGGGCGGTTTCCATACCTATGACGTCGTCGTCGAGGTGCGCGACGTCCAGCATGTGATGCGCATCCTGTCGGCGCTGCGCGCGTCCGACACGGTGGTGCAGGCCGAGCGGCAGTAGGCTTTAGTTTGCGTAGAGGAGTGGTGGCCGCCAGGCATTCTGGTCGACCTCGTCGCTGACCTTATAGACCATCCCCTTGCTGTTCAGGAACAGCTTCTCCATCTCGGGCCGCGTGAACGGGCGCGAGCCGACGCGGCCGAACACCGCCATCTGCCCGCCCGTCTCGTCGACCGCGCGGTCGCGATCAAGACCCTTCGACAGCGCGAGTGCGGGCGACGGCGTCTTGGCCCAGGCGATCAGCTCGGGAGTCGGTTTGGGCGAGAAGCCATAGAGCCCCGGATTGTCGGGACTGGTCAGCTGGAGCACCTTGATGCCGTTCCGTCCGTCGGCGACATAGCCGAACAGCGATGCATTTGTCGACGCGACGATGACGTCCTCGGCATCATTAAGCGCGCCGCCAAAGGTCAACCCCGGCCACACGACCGGCGCCGCGGGCCGCGTCACATCGACGATCACGAGCCCGTCGGCCTTCGCCGCGACATACA
>NZ_DATFFD010000226.1:0-21022 GCF_035250425.1 Sphingopyxis sp. | reverse complement strand
TGGCCCATCCTCACCGCTTCGGGCGTCTTCGCGCTGCTGGGGGCGGTATGAGCGCGCGCGGGCTGAAGCTCGAATATCTCCATGGCGCGACGGCGAGCGAGCGATGAGCGCGTTTCGCGTCTCCGGATTCGACCATATCGTGCTGTGCGTGCGCGACGTCGCGGCGACGCGTGAGTTCTACGAGCGCGTGCTCGGCATGGTGACCCGCGAGGAACGGCCGGGCAAATATTCGCTGCAGTTCGGCGGGAACAAGATCAGCCTTCAGGACGCCGCGACCAGCCCAAGCATCGCGCGCGACACGGTGCCGGGCAGCGGCAATTTTTGCCTGCTCAGCGATACGCCGGTCGCCGAATGGCGCAGGCATCTGGAAGCGCAGGGCATCGCGATCCTCGATGCGGGATTGCGCGATGGCGCGACGGGCACGATCGATTCGCTCTATTTCCATGACCCCGACGGCAATCTTGTCGAGGTCAGCAACCTTATCGAACCGCGGTGAGCGACACGTTGCTCACCGCCCTGCAATATTATGGCGCGGGCGCGGCGACGCTCGCGGCGCTCGTGGTGTCGCTCAACCTCGGGCGCCGCTGGACCGGCTGGGCGTTCGTCGTCTTTGTCACGAGCAGCATCGCGCTGATCGCATGGGGGTTCCTGAAGCCCGAGAGCGAAGGCATCGGGTGGCAGAATATCGCGCTGCTGATCATCAACGCGATCGGCGTCTATCGATACCTGATCCTGAAGGAAAAGCCCGGCGCGCCGTCCGTTGAGGGCGAGGCGAAATAATGCCCCGCCCTGCCCGTTCATCAGCCCCAGACGCGGACGCGCTTGTCGGGGGCGAGGTACAGCTTGTCGGTCGGCTGGACGTTGAACGCCTTGTACCAGGCGTCGAGGTTCCGCACCGTCAGCGCGCGGTACATGCCCGGCGCATGGCCGTCGGTCGCGACGCGCGCGCGCAGTGCCTCGGCACGCATCTTGGTCGCCCACGTCTGCGCATAGGCGATGAAGAAGCGCTGATCGCCGGTGAAACCGTCGATCACCGGCGCTTCCTTGCCGCCGAGCGAGGCGCGATAGGCGTCGTAGGAGGCCTGAAGCCCCGCGACGTCGGCGATATTTTCGCCCAGCGTCAGCTTGCCGTTGACCGCGAGATCGGGGAACGGCTTGTAGGTGTCGAACTGCGCCGCAAGCGCGTCGCCCGCGGCGTTGAACTTCGCGAGGTCCGCCGGGGTCCACCAGTTGCGCAGCGCGCCGGTGGAATCGAAGGCCGCGCCATTATTGTCGAAGCTGTGGCTGATTTCGTGGCCGATGACCGCGCCGATCGCGCCATAGTTGAACGCCGGGTCGGCCTTGGCGTTGAAGAAGGGCGGCTGAAGGATCGCGGCGGGGAAGTTCAGCGCGTTCTGGACCGGCAGGTTCACCGCGTTAACCGTCTGCGGGACCATCCACCATTCACCCTTGTCCATCGGCTTGCCGATCTTGGCGAGCTGATGCGCATATTCGGCCTGCTGCCCCGCGACCTCGTTCGCATAGGCATTGGCGCCGACGGTATAGCTGCCATAGTCGCGCCAGCTGTCGGGGTAGCCGACCCCCACCGCGATCGTTTCGACCTTCTTGATCGCTTCCTTCTTGGTCTCGGGTGCCATCCAGTCGATCGTGTTGACGCGCGTCGCGAAGGCGGCCTTGATGTTCTTCACCATGTCGCCGACCTCAGCCTTGGCCGAGGCGGGGAAATATTTGTCGGCATAGGCCTTGCCCACCGCATCGCCGAGATAGGTATCGAGCGCGTCGAGCGCGCGCTTGTCACGGCTGCGTTGCTGCGGCGTGCCCGCCATCGTCGTGCCGTAGAAGGTGAAGTGCGCGCTATCGATCGCGCTTGGCAGCACGTCGGCGTGGCTGTTGATCTGGTGGAAGGCGAGCCAGTCCTTCCACGCGTCGAGCGGTTCGGACGCGACCAGCGCCGACAGCCCGGTGATCGCGTTCGCGTGATAGGCGCCGAACTTTGCCGCGCCGTCGTGCTTGGCGGCGCTCATGAACGCCGGCCAGTCGATGCCGGGCGCCTTCCTGGCGAAATCGCCCTTTGCCCAAACGTCGGCCGATTTGGTGAAGTCTTCGCTCTGCTCGCGCGTCGCGTGGGCCTTGGCGATCTTGACCTCGAGATCATAGATGCGCTTCGCCTTCGCCGCGGCGTCGGTCTGGCCGGCGGCGGTCAGCAGCTTGGCGATATAGGCTTGATACGCGGTGCGGATGCTCGCCATCTTGGGGTCGGCCGACAGATAATATTCGCGCTCGGGCATACCGAGCCCGCCCTGCAGCAGATAGGGGATCACCTCGCCCGGGGTCGCGAGCCCCTGCGTCACGAAGACGCCGAAGAGATTCTCGGTGCCGAAATCGGTCGCGTTCAAGGGGTCGACGTCGGCGCGGAGCTGTTCGCCGAGAACCTTCGACAGCGCGGCCTTGTCGGTGATCCCGGCAAAGCGTGCGAGGTCGGCGGCGACGGGCTTCATGCCCGCGGCATCGATCGCCTTGGTGTCGGTGTAAGCTTTATAGAAAGCAGCGATACGGCCTTCGTTGGTGTCAGCGGCGGCGTCGCTCTTGACGATCGCGTCGACCAGCTCGCGATTGCGCTTTTCGGTTTCGAGCTGCGCCACGTAAAAACCGCCGATCGACGAGCGGTCGGCGGGAATTTCGGTCGTCTTGTCCCAATTGCCGTTGGCGTAGGCGTAGAAGTCGTCGCCGGGCTTCGCGGCGGTGTCCATCGCGGCCTTGCTGATCCCGATTTCGGTGCCGACGGTGTAGGCGGCGGAGCTGTCCTTGCCGCTGCTGCAGGCGACGGGTCCCGCGAGAATCGCTGCGGTGGACAGAAGAACGGCAAAGACAGCTTTTTTCATGGAAATGACCTTATTTTGTCACGGATAGGCAGGCGGCCGACGCGTGCGAAAAACTGGTTTCAACGCCAACCATTTTCGGCCTGCTGCGCTTTTCAATCGACGAGCGACGGGTTAGTTCCGAACCGATTTCAGGGAGAGACTGTACAGTGAGCGCACCGGTTCTTGGCACCAGCATCAACGCCGACAGCGACGAATATCGCACTCGCAGCGCGCACAATCGCGCGCTGACCGACGCGCTGCGATCGGCGGTCGCCGAAGCCGCGCTCGGCGGCAACGAAAAGTCGCGCGAGCGGCACACGAGCCGCGGCAAATTGCTGCCGCGCGAGCGCGTCGAGCGGCTGCTCGATGCGGGCGCGCCCTTCCTCGAGATCGGCCAGCTCGCGGCGAACGACCTCTATGACGGCGAAGTGCCGGGCGCCGGGCTGATCTGCGGCATCGGGCGCGTGTCGGGGCGCCAGTGCATGATCGTGTGCAACGACGCGACGGTGAAGGGCGGCACTTACTATCCGATGACCGTCAAAAAGCACCTTCGCGCGCAGGAGATTGCCGAGGCGAACCGCTTGCCTTGCATCTATCTCGTCGACAGCGGCGGCGCGAACCTTCCGCATCAGGATCAGGTGTTTCCCGACCGCGACCATTTCGGGCGCATCTTCTTCAACCAGGCGAATATGTCGGCGAAGCGCATCCCGCAGATCGCGTGCGTGATGGGAAGCTGCACCGCGGGCGGCGCCTATGTCCCCGCGATGTCCGACGAGACCGTCATCGTGCGCAATCAGGGCACGATCTTCCTCGCCGGCCCGCCGCTGGTGAAGGCCGCGACGGGCGAGGAGATCAGCGCCGAAGACCTTGGTGGCGGCGACCTTCACGCCAAGAAATCGGGCGTCGTCGACCATCTCGCCGAGAATGACGAGCATGCACTGACGATCGTGCGCGACATCGTCAGCCATCTGGGCGTGGATAAGGGCTTCGAGGTTCCGCTGAAAGACCCGCGCCCGCCCAAGTACGACGCGAAAGAGCTGTACGGCGTCGTTCCCGACGACGTCCGCGCGCCTTATGATGTGCACGAAGTCATCGCGCGCATCGTCGACGCCAGCGAGTTTCACGAATTCAAGGCGAATTACGGCAGCACGCTCGTCTGCGGTTTCGCGCATATCTGGGGCATTCCCGTTGCGATCCTCGCGAACAACGGCGTGCTGTTCAGCGAGAGCGCGTTGAAGGGCGCGCATTTCATCGAACTCGCGCAGCAGCGGCGCATTCCCCTGCTCTTCCTCCAGAATATCTCGGGCTTCATGGTCGGCGGCAAATATGAGGCCGAAGGCATCGCCAAGCATGGCGCGAAACTGGTGACCGCGGTCGCGACCGCGACGGTGCCGAAGATCACCGTGCTGATCGGCGGCAGCTTCGGCGCCGGCAACTACGGCATGTGCGGACGCGCCTATAGCCCACGTTTCCTGTTCAGCTGGCCCAACAGCCGGATCAGCGTGATGGGCGGCGAGCAAGCCGCATCGGTCCTCGCAACCGTCCACCGTGATGCCGACAAATGGACGCCCGAAGAGGCCGAAGCCTTCAAGGCGCCGATCCGCCAGAAATATGAGGATGAGGGCAATCCTTATCACGCGACCGCGCGCCTGTGGGACGACGGCATCATCGACCCCGCGCAGACGCGGGACGTGCTCGGACTGGCTTTCGCGGCAACGCTGAACGCGCCGGTCGAAGACCGCGGGTTCGGCGTGTTCCGGATGTGACAATGGGCGACCGGCTCTTCCTTCTCGATCCGCTGTTCGACGACCCGGCGCTGCCCGGGCGGAATTTCTATTGCCGGGATTGCATTACCGTCGATGGATTGCTCGCGGCCTATCCCGAACAGGCAGCGAAGCTCGACGTCATCCGCATCGCCTATCCGCGTCCACGCAACGCCGTGATTGCCGCGATCGGCGCGGCGAACCAGAATCTGCCGGTGCTCGTGCTCGCCGACGATGCGCCCGACGGGCTTGCCGACGGCGACCATGACGGCACACGCTTTGTTGGCGACTTCAAACGGCTGCTTCATGCACTGCACGTCCGGCACGGGTTTCCGGAGGCGCATCCATGATCGCTCGGCGCTGGCACGGGATCGTCCCCAAGGACAAGGCCGAAGCCTATTTCAAGCTGATGCTCGACGTCGCCATTCCCGATTATCGGTCGGTCGCCGGCAATCGCGGGGCGTGGTGCCTCCGGCGTACCGAGGGCGATGTCGTCCATTTCGAGATGCTGACCTTTTGGGACAATCTCGACGTGATCGAGGGCTTCGCCGGCACGTCGGTCGCCGCCGCCAAATATTATGATTTCGACGATGACTTCCTGATCGAAAAGGAAGCGCATGTGCTGCATTTCGAAGTGAACGGAACCCAATGATCCAGTCCCTCCTCATCGCCAATCGCGGCGAGATCGCCTGTCGCATCATCCGCACCGCGCGCGAGATGGGCATTCGCACTGTCGCGGTCTATTCGGACGCCGATGCCAAGGCGCTGCATGTGCGTGAAGCCGACGAGGCCGTGCATATCGGGCCGTCGCCGGCGCGTGAGAGTTATCTGGTCGGCGAGAAGATCATCGCCGCCGCGAAAGCGACCGGCGCCGAGGCGATCCATCCGGGCTACGGCTTCCTTTCCGAAAATGCCGGGTTCGCGCAGGCGGTGGCCGATGCCGGACTGGTGTGGGTGGGGCCGAAGCCTTCCTCGATTACCGCGATGGGGCTGAAGGATGCCGCGAAGAAGTTGATGGCCGAAGCCGGCGTGCCGGTCACGCCCGGCTATATGGGCGAAAATCAGGAACCCGCTTTCCTTGCCGATCAGGCCGCGCAAATCGGCTATCCGGTGCTGATCAAGGCGGTCGCCGGCGGCGGCGGCAAGGGGATGCGCAAGGTGGATAGCCCGGCGGATTTCATCGACGCGCTCGCCTCATGCCAGCGCGAGGCGGCGACATCGTTCGGCAACGACCATGTGCTGATCGAGAAATATATCCTGACCCCGCGCCATATCGAGGTGCAGATATTCGGCGACACGCACGGCAATGTCGTCCACCTGTTCGAACGCGACTGCTCTTTGCAACGCCGCCACCAGAAGGTGATCGAGGAAGCTCCCGCCCCCGGCATGGACGAAGCGACGCGCGCCGACCTCTGCGCCGCCGCGGTGCGCGCGGCGCAGGCGGTCGATTATGTCGGCGCCGGCACGATCGAATTCATCGCCGACGCGTCGGAGGGCCTGCGCGCCGACCGCATCTGGTTCATGGAAATGAACACGCGCCTGCAGGTCGAGCATCCGGTGACCGAGGAAATCACCGGCGTCGATCTGGTTGAGTGGCAGTTGCGCGTCGCGTCGGGCGAGCCGATCCCGCTGGCGCAGGACGAGCTCGCGATCAACGGCTGGGCGATGGAAGCGCGGCTTTATGCCGAAGATCCGGCGAAGGGCTTCCTGCCGAGCATCGGCACGCTCGAACTCTTCCAGCTTCCCGAACTTATCGGCCGCGTCGATACCGGCGTCTATGAAGGCGCCGAGGTCTCGCCCTTCTATGACCCGATGATCGCCAAGGTCATCGCCTGGGGCGAGGACCGCGAGGAGGCGCGTGAATCATTGTCGGAGATGCTGGAGGACAGCGCGATCTGGCCGGTGAAGACCAACTCGGCGTTCCTGATCAATTCGCTCGATCATCCCGATTTTATCGCGGGCACCGTCGATACCGGTCTGATCGGCCGCGACGGCGATGCGATGACCGAGGAGCCGGTTCCCTCGCAGCAAGCCTTGACGAACGCCGCGATGGCGATGGTGCCGCGCGCGCTGCAATCGGGCTTCCGCCTCAACGCGCCCGATGTGCGCAGCGCGCCCTTCCTGCTCGACGGCAAGCGCGTCGAGGTCGAGCTGCATGGCCCCGGCGCCGAACAGCCCGCTCCTGCGATGCTCGTTGCCGAGGGCGGTTCGGTCTGGCAGTTGACGCCCTGGCGCGCCAAAGGCAGCGCGGGCGGTGCCGCGGGCGATGGGACGATCCTGTCACCGATGCCCGGCAAGGTCATTGCGGTCGAGGTCGCCGCGGGCGACAAGGTGACGAAGGGGCAGAAATTGCTCACGCTCGAAGCGATGAAGATGGAGCACAGCCTGACCGCACCGTTCGACGGCGTTGTGGCCGAACTCAACGCGACGGCGGGCGCGCAGGTGCAGGTCGAGGCATTGCTCGTGCGGATCGAGAAGGAAGAGGCATAATGGCCGGTAAATATTTCGACGAATGGAACATCGGCGACACGCTGTCCCACGACATCCGCCGCACCGTCACCGAGACCGACAATCTGCTGTTCACCGTGATGACGCACAATCCGCAGCCGCTGCATCTCGACATCGAGGCGGCGAAGGCGTCGGAGTTCGGACAGATCCTCGTGAACGGCACCTTCACCTTCAGCCTGATGGTCGGGCTGTCGGTGGGCGACACCACGCTGGGCACGCTCGTTGCCAACCTTGGCTACGACAAGCTGGTGATGCCGAAGCCGGTGTTCATCGGCGACACGCTGCGCGCCGAGACCGAGGTCATCGGCCTGAAAGAGTCGAAATCGCGGTCCAATGCGGGGATTATCACCTTCCTTCACCGTGCCATCAACCAGCGGGACGAGGTTGTTTGCCAGTGCGAACGGTCGGCGTTGATCAAGAAGGTTCCCTAGCAAACCGTTCGTGCTGAGCGTGTCGAAGCACCGTTCTTCGCTCGGTGTCGTAGAAGTAAAGAACGGCCCTTCGACAAGCTCAGGGCAAACGGGTAGGAGAGATTTATGAGACTACGTTCGCTCCTCTTCGTCCCCGGCGACCGCCCCGAGCGTTTCGCCAAGGCCGCGGCGTCGGGCGCCGACGCGATCATCCTCGATCTTGAGGATTCGGTGTCGCTGGCGAACAAGGATGCAGCGCGCCACGCAATCGCCGATTACCTGGCGGGGGAGCGCGCGGTCGTGACCTTGGTGCGCGTCAACCCGCTCGACGGGCATCTGACCGCCGCGGACGTGGCGGCGATTGCCGCGGCGCGGCCCGATGCGATCATGCTGCCCAAGGCCGAAGGCGCGCCGAGCATCGCGCAGCTCGACACGATCTTGCGCAGCGAATCGGCGCGCGATGCCACGCTGCCGCCCATCCTGCCGATCGCCACCGAAACCCCCGCGGCGATCTTCACGCTCGGCAGCTATCGCGAAGCGAAGGACCGCCTGCTCGGGCTGACCTGGGGCGCCGAGGATCTGCCCGCCGCGATCGGCGCGACGACGAGCCGCGAAGCCGACGGCCGCTATACCTCGCCCTATGAAGTCGCGCGCGCGCTGACGCTGTTCGCGGCGCACGGCGCAGGCATCGCCGCGATCGATACGGTGTTCCCGGCGATCAAGGACGAGGCAGGCCTCGCCGCCTATGCCGCCCGCGCGCGGCGCGACGGCTTTACCGGCATGATGGCGATCCACCCGTCGCAGGTCGAACCGATCAACGCCGCCTTCACGCCCAGCGCCGACGAGGTATCGCGCGCGCAGGCGATCGTCGATGCCTTTGCCGCCAGTCCCGGCGTCGGGGTGTTGCAGGTCGACGGCCAGATGGTCGACGCCCCGCATCTCAAACAGGCGAAGCACATCCTTTCGCTGGCGGATTAGGGCAACCCGCTATTCCCGTTCGTGTCGAGCCCTTCGACTGCCTTGCAGGCGCTCGGGATAAACCTCGGCCATTGGCCGAAGTCGAGACACCCAGCGAGATAGCGCCACGTCGAGGGGCATCTCGACTTCGCTCGATGCGAGCGGAATTTTAGTTCGATTTGCGCCCGAAGGGCCGGTGGCGCTTCATCCAGTCGCGGCCGCGGTGCCAGCTCTTCTTGAGACCGCGCTCGGTGAAACCTTCGAACATCGCATCGGGGCTGGTCGGATCGAGCACCTCATTGTCGGCGATGAACTCGTCGAACGGCCCCGGCGGCACGAGGTCGAGCAGTTCGAGCGACCGCCCCTTGCCGCGCAGCGCCTCGATCGTTCCGATCAGCGAGCCGGTGCGCTTGAACGTCGCTGCGACCTCGTCTTTCTTCACATCGAGATGCTCGGCGATGAGCGACGTGCGCAGCCGCGCGATCGCGGGTTCGACGCCTTTGTTCGCGGGCAGCGCGGCGTCGATCGTCACGTCGCATTCGCTGTCGAGCCCCATCGAGCGGTTGTTCATATTCGCCGACCCGACCCGCAGAAACCGGTCGTCGACGATCGCGGTCTTGGCGTGGACATAGATTGGCGCGCCGCGCTTGGTGCTGGGATAATAGACTTTCAGCCGATCGCCATGCTTCGCCTTGGCGATCTCGCGCACCAATTGCACGCGCGCGGCGTCCATCGCCATCTGTTCGAGCCAGCCGTCGGCGGTCTTCGGCATCACCATCACGAATTCGGGCGGATCGTCCTCGTTCAGCCGCGCGGCAATGGCGGCGGCGATCTTGCCGCAGGTGAAATATTGATTCTCGAAATAGATGAAACGGTCGGCGGCGGCGATCATGTCGAGATAGAGCCGCTCGATCTCGCGAATTTCCTCATAGCCGTCATATTCGGCGCGGGTGCGCGAGATGGCGACGTCGACGCCTTCGAAATCGGGTTCGAGGTCGTCGGGCCAATTCTCGCCATCGCCCTTGACGTCGCACAGCGGCTTTTTGGTCGCGCGCTGCCAGCGCTCGTTGCCGAGGTCGGCGAGCGCGTTGCCCACCGGCCCCGCGAGGATCATCGTCGAATCGTGCCACGGCATATAGGCTTTGCCGTCGGGCGCGGTGCGGTGCGGGTCGCCGTCCTTGTGATCGCGCGTGTCCCATCGGCGCGCGCCGACATCGATGCCGCCGCAGACCGCGAGATGGTCGTCGAACACCGCGACCTTCTGATGATGGCTGCACCCGACCGGATGCGCGCTGTCGAGGCGAAAGCTGATCGCGCGCGTCAGTTTCCAGCGCGCGACCATCGACAGGATGCGTGGCATCGCGAACTGTTTCAGCCCACCGAAATTCCAGCGCAATATGTCGATGTCGCGTTCGGGTTTTTCCTTGGCGAGCCGCAGCAGATAATCGCCGAGCGGCTCCCCCCTGCCCGTCTTGTCGGGCTTCAATGCGATGCGCGGATCGAAGTCCCAGCCGATGAGCAGGATGCGCTCTTTCGCCTCGGCCATCAGCCGTTCGAGCAGCGCATAATAGTCGGCGGCATCGACGATCATCCGCGCCTTGTCGGCGCGTTCGATGCGCCAGCAATTGCGGCCTTCGACGACTATTGGCGATAGCTCGGTCCCCATCGCCGCCACCACGCATGTTGGCGGCGATGGTTGCAAGGGCTAAAGTCAGGCTGCGACGAACTGCTCGGGCGCCAGCGCCATCATCGCGTCACTGCCCGCCTCGATCTTGCGGCGGAGCGAGCCCGCGTCGGGCAGGAAGCGTTCGGAAAAATAGCGCGCGGTGACGAGCTTGGCTTCGAGGAACGCCTTGTTGCCGCGGCCTTCGGCGAGCGCCTTCTGCGCCGCTTCGGCCATCATCAGCCACATCGAGCCGAGCGCGACGATCCCCAGGATGTGCATATAATGGTGTGCGCCGGCGCCGACATTGTTCGGGTTCGCCATGCCATTCTGCATGAACCACATCGTCGCGGCCTTGAGCTCGCCATTCGCCTTTTCGAGGCGCGCCGCGAAGTCGGCGAGCGCTTCATCGCCCTTGGCGCGCGCACATTCCTCGTCGACGATCGCGAAGAAGGCCTGGATCGCGCGTCCGCCATTCTGCGCGAGCTTGCGGCCGACGAGGTCCATCGCCTGCACGCCGTTCGCGCCTTCGTAGATCATCGTGATGCGGGCATCGCGGACATACTGGCTCATGCCCTGTTCTTCGATATAGCCGTGGCCGCCGAACACCTGCTGCGCGTTGGTGGCAACGTCATAGCCCTTGTCGGTGCCAAAACCCTTGATGACCGGCGTGAGCAGGCTGACGAGATCGTCGGCGCGCTGGCGCTCTTCTTCGCTCTCGGCGACGTGCGCGAGATCGACCTGCAGCGCCCCCCATGTGCAGAGCGCGCGCAGCCCCTCGACCGTCGCCTTGCCGTCCATCAGCATGCGGCGGACATCGGGGTGGACGAACAGGGGATCGGCTTTTTCCTGCGGATCCTTGGGACCGGTGAGCGCGCGACCCTGACGGCGGTCTTGTGCATATTGTACCGCGTTCTGATACGCGACATCGGCCTGACCGAGCCCCTGGATGCCGACGCCGAGGCGCGCGGCGTTCATCATCACGAACATCGCCGCGAGCCCCTTATTCTCTTCGCCGACCATCCAGCCCTTCGCGCCGTCATAGTTCATCACGCACGTCGAATTGGCGTGGATGCCCATCTTGTGCTCGATCGAGCCGCACGACAGCGTGTTGCGCTCGCCGAGCGAGCCGTCTTCGTTGACGATGAACTTGGGCACGATGAACAGCGAGATGCCCTTGACGCTGTCGGGCGCATCGGGCGTCTTCGCGAGGACAAGGTGGATGATATTATCGGTGAGGTCATGCTCGCCCGACGAGATGAAGATTTTCGTGCCCGTGACGGCATAGCTGCCGTCGCCGTTCGGCACCGCGCGCGTGCGGATGAGGCCGAGATCGGTGCCGCAGTGCGGCTCGGTCAGGTTCATCGTCCCGCCCCATTCGCCCGCAATCATCCGGGGGACATAGGTCGCCTTCTGCTCGTCCGATCCCTTGACGAGGATCGCCGCGGTCGCGCCCTGCGTCAGCCCCGGATACATGGCGAACGCCTGATTGGCGGCGTTACGATATTCCTCGACCGGGAAGCCGATGACGTGCGGCAGTCCCTGCCCGCCGAACTCTTCGGGCGCGGTGAGAAGACCCCAGCCGGCTTCGGAATAGGCCTTATACGCTTCCTTGAAGCCCTTCGGCGTCGTTACGCTGCCGTCGTCGTGGCGCGTGCAGCCTTCGAGGTCGCCCGACTGGTTGATCGGAAACAGCACTTCCTCGCAGAATTTTCCCGCTTCGGTCAGCACCGCCTCGATCATGTCGGGGGTCGCGTTCGCGAAACCGGGCAGGTTCGAATAACGCTCGATCCCGAGCACTTCGTTGAGGAGGAAGAGCGTGTCCTGCACGGGAGCGCGATAGACGGGCATGGGAAATCCTTCTGAAAAGCAGCTAGCGATGTCAAACTTGCCTGGGGAGAGGCTTCAGTCGACCTTTTGGCCGGCGTCGACCTTCTTCACCATATCGATGAACCGCGACAATTCCTCGACGGCGCTGTCAATATCGTCGCGCTGGCGTTGCAGCAGGCCGATGCGCTGTTCGCACTTCTCGATCGTCACCTGACGCTGCAATTTGCGGCCATCGCCGACGTCGTAGAGGTCGATCATCTCGCGAATGTCGGCGAGGCTGAAGCCCGTGCGCTTGGCGCGAAGTATCCACGCCAGCCGCGCGCGGTCGCGCTTCGAATAGATGCGCGACAATCCCTTGCGCGACGGGCTGATCAGCCCTTCATCCTCATAGAAACGCAGCGCGCGGGCGGTGACCCCGAACTCGGTCGACAAGTCCGTGATGCTGAATTGTTCGCGCCCCAGATGGTCGGGCGTATCGATATGGGCGTGGCCATATTGTTCGGTCATGCCGGTGAAACTAGTTTCCGTTGACGTGAACGTCAAGCCCGGCAGGACGGGTCATTTCGGGGTAGTTCAGCCCTCGCATGGACGGTGCATATTGCCGTCTCGATCGGCGATCCGCAAGCCCCCCGCATCGGCCGCCGACCAGCTCGCGCGCGGCAGGCTCAGCCCCGCGAGCGAGGCGCGGCCAGGGCACAGGCGGCGGCATTGCTGCGGCAAGCTTCCGGGCAAGCGGAGCTCATCCTCTTCCTCATGCACAAAGGCTTCGCAACCATCGGCGCCGGCGAAGCGCATCCGCCAGCCGCCGCCCTCGCGAACCATCGTTCCGTTGGCAGCGCACGAGAGGCCGGGGCCAAAGGCAGCGGTGACGGCGAAGCGCCATTTTCCGGCGCCATCGGGAACGACGCACATCGCATCGCGGCCGAGATCGTGCGCGCGCTCGAACACGCCGACCGGGCTTGCCGCCTCGGGATGCACGACACCGCGCTGGCGGGCAGCCACTTCCAGCGGGTTGCCAGCGTCGATTCCCGCCGCGCGTTCGTCCGGCGCGGGCCGCCCGCACCCCGCGAGCAGCAGAACCGCGAGCGCGACGGCATCAACCTTGCGCATCGTCCGCCAGGAACGTCAGGCCGCCATCGGCCTCGACACGGCGATAAAAGCAGGATCGGCGTCCCGTGTGACAGGCAGGGCCGGCGGGCTTGACGCGGAGCAGCAGCGCGTCCTGGTCGCAATCGACCCGCATCTCGACGACCGTCAGGCCATTGCCCGACGTCTCGCCCTTGCGCCACAACGCAGCCCGCGACCGCGACCAGAAATGCGCCTGCCCCGTCGCGCGAGTCTGCTCGATCGCCTCGGCATTCATATGCGCTACCATCAGCAGGATATGCGTATCGGCGTCGGTGACGATTGCGGTCACCAGTCCGGCGGCGTCGAAACGCGGAGAAAATCGGTCGGTCGTGTCGCGCTGGTCATCCATAAAGTGCGCTTTAGAGCAGGTTTGGAGCCACTGTCACGCCGTTGTTCGCCTCCACTGTGACAAATGCGTGATTAGGGGGGCGACATTTGCGATTGCCGTCCCTATATGCGCCCCAGTCACTGCCCCCCTGCCCCTGGAATGACATGCTGACGACCCACCCTTTTGATGACGACAAGCTCCGCGAGGAGTGCGGCGTATTTGGTATTCATGGCGCCGATAGCGCCGCCGCGGTTGTCGCGCTGGGGCTTCACGCCCTGCAGCACCGTGGACAGGAAGCCGCGGGCATCACTGCCTTCGACGGCAAGGAATTCCACACCCACCGCGCGATGGGCCATGTCGCGGGCAATTTCGACCGCGACGACATCATGCGCCAGTTGCAAGGCGGATCGTCGGTCGGCCATGTCCGTTACTCGACGACCGGCGAGACCGCGCTGCGCAACGTCCAGCCCCTGTTCGCCGACCTGTCGACGGGCGGCTTCGCGGTCGCGCATAACGGCAATATTTCGAATGCGACCGCGCTCAAGAAGGTGCTCGTCCGCCGCGGTTCGATCTTCCAGTCGACCAGCGATACCGAGGTGATCATCCATCTCGTCGCGACATCGGCCTATCGCTCGCTGCTCGATCGGTTCATCGACGCGCTGAAGCAGGTCGAAGGCGCCTATTCGCTGATCTGCCTGACCGCCGAGGGCATGATCGGTTGCCGCGATCCGCTCGGTATCCGCCCGCTCGTGATCGGCAAGCTCGGCGACGCGCATATCCTTGCGTCCGAAACTGTTGCCCTCGATGTCGTCGGCGCCGAATTCGTGCGCTCGGTCGAGCCCGGCGAGCTTGTCATTATCCGCGACGGGCAGCTGACCTCGCACCGCCCCTTCGCCGACCATCCGGCGCGCCCGTGCATCTTCGAATATGTCTATTTCTCGCGCCCCGATTCGATCGTCGACGGGACGAGCGTCTATTCGGTGCGCAAGGCGATCGGCGCCGAACTCGCGCGCGAGAACCCGGTCGAGGCCGACCTCGTCATCCCGGTCCCCGACTCGGGAACGCCCGCGGCGATCGGCTATGCGCAGGAATCGGGCATTCCGTTCGAACTCGGCATCATTCGCTCACACTATGTCGGGCGCACCTTCATCCAGCCGGGCGACAAGGTCCGCCACCTCGGCGTGAAATTGAAGCATAACGCCAACCGCGCGCTGATCGCGGGCAAGCGCATCGTGCTGATCGACGATTCGATCGTGCGCGGCACCACCAGCCTCAAGATCGTGCAGATGATGCGCGATGCCGGTGCGACCGAGGTGCATATGCGCATCGCGAGCCCGCCGACGCAGCACAGCTGCTTCTATGGCGTGGACACCCCCGAACGCGCCAAATTGCTCGCCGCGCAGATGAGCGTCGGCCAGATGGCGAACTTCATCAACGCCGACAGCCTGTCCTTCATCTCGATCGACGGCCTGTATCGCGCACTGGGTGAAGCGAAGCGCAGCGACGACGCCCCGCAATATTGCGACGCCTGCTTTACCGGCGACTATCCGACCACGCTGACCGATTTCGACGAGCATGGGTTGGAAGATCAATTTTCGCTGCTTGCCGAACGGGTTGTCTAACATAATGACTGTGACGTCTAAAGAATTGGCGGGCCAGGTTGCGCTCGTCACCGGGGCGAGCCGTGGGATCGGCGAAGCAATCGCCGAATCGCTGGCTGCACGCGGTGCGCATGTCGTGATCACCGCGCGCACCGCGGGCGGGCTCGAGGAACTCGAAGACCGCATCCACGAAGCCGGCGGCAGCGCGACGATCGCTCCGCTCGATCTGACCGACGGCGACAGCATCGCCCGCCTCGCGAGCGCGATCGCCGAACGCTGGCAACAGCTCGACATGCTCGTGCTCAACGCCGCGATGCTCGGCACGCTGACCCCCGTGGCCGCGATCGACGGTAAGGAATTCAACAAGCTGCTGACGCTGAACCTGATCGCGCAACAGGCGCTGATCGCCAATTTCGATCCGCTGCTGCGCCGTGCCGCAAACGGCCGGCTGGTTGCGCTGTCGAGCGGCGTCGCGCGCGAGCCGCGCGCTTATTGGGGCGCCTACGCCGCATCGAAGGCGGCGTTCGAAACGCTCGTGACGAGCTATGGCGCCGAAATGCGCAACATTTCGACCGTGCGCACCGCGATCCTTGATCCCGGCGGTACGCGCACCCAAATGCGCGCGCGCGCCTATCCCGGCGAGGATCCGCAGAGCATCAAGGATCCCGTCGCGGTCGGCGAATTTGTCGCGGGGCTGATGGTCGAAGGGTTCGACAGCACCGCCTTCCACGCGCTGCCCAAGGTCATGGAAAAAGCTTAACGCCATTTTTGTTTTCCTGCGCTAAGACGCTCGCATAAGAGGGTTTGCAAGGGCGCGGGAATGACCAAGAATATTTTGCGCACGGCGATTGCGACCGTGATCGGGATCGTCGTCGCTTTCGGGCTGATCTGGCTCGCCCAATATGCCGGCAGCGAAATATCGCCCGACGTTTATGATCCGAACAGCGGCGAAGTCCTGATCCCGATCGGATCGACGATCGCGCTGATCGTCGGCTGGTTCATCGGCACCTTTGGCGGCAGCTGGTTCGCGATGCGCATTTCAGCCGGAACCGGCGCGGGCTGGATCGTCGCGGGCGCAGTGATCGGCGCCGCGCTCTATCGCGCCGTCACGCTCGCCGACGCATGGTGGATCATGGCGCTGGGCGTCGCCGTCCCGCTCGTCGCGGTGTGGCTGGCCCAGCGTGCGACGGCGACCGTCATCGACTAATATCCGTCGCCCCCGCAAAGGCGGGGGCCGTTATCAGGCTTGCGCAACGTCGCCAGCGGCCCCCGCCTCCGCGGGGGCGACGGTTTATTGGCTTATTTGGTTTCCTTATCCACCGCCGCCTGCACGCTTCTGTAAAACGCCTCGCGCGCGGCTCCGACACCCTCGGGATCGGTCGCGGTCGGCCAGTTGCCGTTTGAGGCGATCACCAGCCCCCGCTTCGGGTCGATGAAGATGCCCTGCCCGAAGATGCCCTGCGCGGCAAAGCTGCCGTCATCGTTGGTCCACCACTGATAGCCATAGCCGCGCCCGGGCAGGTCGATGTCCGCCTGCTTCGTCGTCGCCGCCGGCAACCAGTCGTCGGGCAGCACCTTCTTGCCGCCCGCGACACCGCCGTTCAGGATGAACTGCCCGAACCGCGCATAATCCTTGAGGCTCGCCGACATACAGCAGCCGCTGATCTCGTGCCCCGTCGCGCCGAGCATCCACACCGCGTCCTGCTCCATGCCGAATGGTTTCCAGACCTTCTCCGACAGATAGGCCGACAGCGTCTTGCCCGTCGCGCTCGACACCAGAACGCCGATCAAATTGGTCTCGCCGGTCTTGTATACCCATTTCGACCCCGCGGGCGCTTCGCGCGGCAAGCTCTTCATATAGCTGACCGTTATGTCTTCGCCGACGATCGGCTTTTGCATGTTGAACAAGGCGACGTCGGACTTGGGATCGGTATAATCCTCGTTCCATTTGACGCCCGAGGTCATGGTGAGCAGCTGCTTCACCGAGACATCGTCATAGGCCGAGCCCTTGAGGCCGGGGATATAGACGGTGACCTTGTCGTCGAGGCTCTTGATATAGCCGTCCTTCACCGCCGCGCCGACAAGCGTCGAGGTGAAGCTTTTCGCGACCGAAAAGCTCGTCCAGCGGCCCGCCGCGCCGTAGCCGAGCGCATATTTTTCGAGCCGGATTTTGCCGTCCTGAACGATGACCAGCCCGGCGTTGCGCTGCTTCGCCATATGGGCGTCGACATCGATGCCGAGATCGAGCGGCTTGCCCTGCGGCAGCGGATAGACGGGACCGCCCGCCGCGACCGTGTTGACGACAACCTTGGGAACGGTCTCCATCGTGCGGAAGGCGGCGTCGCGTTGATCCTGGGTCCAGAACAGCACATTCAGATCCTTTGGCAGTTGATCGGTTTTCTCGGTGGTCTGGGGCGCGCTGCACCCCGCCGCCGCGGTGCACAGCAGCACCGCCGCCAATAATCTTCGCATGCCTCTCTCCCCCTTTTCAGGCTGTCTTTTCAAGCGTGACTTGCGCGACGTCGATGCCGCCGCCGCGAAAGCCACCCTCGCAATATTGCAGATAGTAACGCCAGAGCCGCACGAACCGCGCGTCGAACCCCGGCGGCAGCTGATCGGCCGCGACCGCCGCGTCGAAACGCTCGCGCCACTGGCGGAGCGTTTCGGCATAGTCGCCGCCGAACCGCCGCCCCTCGCGCCACGCGAGGCCGCGCGCCTCGGCGAGCGCGCGGAAGCGGCTCTCCGAAATCAGGCAGCCGCCCGGAAAAATATAGGCCTGAATGAAGTCGCTGCTCGCCGCATAGCGTTCGAACAGCGCGTCGTTGATCAATATATATTGGATCGCCGCTCGCCCACGAGGCTTGAGCAGCCGCGCGATCGCGTCGAGATAGGCAGGCCAATAAGCCTCGCCCACCGCCTCGACCATTTCGACGCTGGCGATCGCGTCATACGGCCCTTGCGCGTCGCGGTAATCGCAGATTTCGATGCGCGAGCGATCCGACAGATCGACCGCGGCGAGCCGGGCATCGGCGATTTCGGCTTGCGCAGGCGACAGCGTGATGCCGGTGTACAGGACATCGTGGCGTTCGACCGCGCGCTCGGCGAGCGCGCCCCAGCCGCAGCCAATTTCTAGCAGGCGGCTACCCGAACGCAGGTCAAGCCGGTCGAGGATCGCGTCGACCTTTGCCGCCTGCGCCTCCTCGAGCGACTGGCCCGGATCGGTGAACAGCGCGCTCGAATAATTCATGCTCATGTCGAGCCACAAGCGATAGAAATCATTGCCCAAATCATAGTGGGCGTGGATGTTCCGCTTCGCGCCGCGCCGATCGTTGCGATGGAGCGCGTGGATCGCCCTGTTCAGCCAGCGCCACGGACCATGCGCGCGGCCCACATTGCCCAGCGCTTCGCCGTTGCGCATAAACAGGTCGAACAAAGGCACCGGATCGGGTGACGACCATTCGCCGGCTTCCCAGGCGCGATACCAGCCCACCGAACCCGACAGCGCCAGCCGCGCGAGCGAGGCCCAGCTGTGGAGATGGGCGACCGCGACCGGCCCCTTGCCGCGCCCGCCGAGCAGGCGCACGCTGCCGTCGGGCAGATGGCTCTCGATCGTTCCCTGGGCGAGACCGGCGTCGATCCGGTCGAGCATGCGATGAAAGAGGCTCGCAGGCGCCAGCGCGATGAGCCGCGCCATGCCGCCTCCCGAGCGATAGGCACGGTCGGCGCGGAGCAGTTCCTTACCGCGGCGCGGGCTGACATGCGTGTTCATTGACACCTTCCTGCCTCAAACGCATCGCGCTGACAATCGGTTGAAGCACGCGGCGCCATGACGTCGCGCGGACCCGATCATTCGGTATCGCTGGCGGTGTCGGGCGCGGTCAGGCGAACCTGGAACCGGTCCTGCGCAAGCGGGTGCATGAAACGCTGGTCGCGCAGCAGGATCGCGTCGCCGTCCTTTTGCGCCACGGGCATCCGCGACCAGAACAGGAAGGCGCGCGCCGCGGGATCGGCCTTCACCCAGGTCGCGAGGCGCGGATCGTCCATGCCGGTCGGTGCGCCGGTCAGATCGACTTCGCCGCCGGCGCCCGGAACGAAGCTTGCGGTGCCGTAGCGGTCGGCGGTCCGCCAGAAGATGTCGCGCTTCCAGAAAGCAAGCGGCGGCGGGCTCGCAACGACGAGCGCATCCTTTTGGCCGCCCGCTTCAAGCGCGCGCGACGCCATGCGCTCGGCGGCGCCGGTGATGAGGCCATTGACGAAGATATAGGCGCATACCGCGGTGAAACCGATCCACGCCGGGCGCCGCCAGTTCGCCGCTCCGCGCCGTTCGCCGCGCAGCGACAGCCATATCGACGCAGCGAGCGCGATCCATATCCACAGGTCGATGATGAAGATGCTGTCGCCGTAGAACCAGCGGTGGCTGAACGGTTCAAGCAGGCGGATGCCGTAATTGTTGAGCCAGTCCAGCGCGGGGTGGCTGAGGCAACCGACATAGGCGAGCGCAAGCAGCCAGCCCTTATGGACCGGGAGCCGCTCCGCCGGCCTTTTTCCGCGCTGGCCCTGCCAGCGGTCGAAAGCGAACATCAGCACCCACAGAATGATCGGCAGCACCAGCAGCGCGACCGGCCCATGCGTGATCCCGCGCCGCATCGACAGCGATTCGATGCCATAGATCGCGCAGGCCGCGTCGATATCCGGCAGGTTCGCCGCGATGATCAGCGTCGGCATCGCGAGGCCGGTCTTTTTCTTGAGCCCCATCTGGCCAAGAACCGCGCCGATGAGGCTGTGCGTCAGATTGTCCATGCCGAGCTATAGATCCGACGCGCGGTGCCGCGGCAAGATCAGAGTTCGGGCCCGCCCTCGGTGACCGTCCAGGTCTGCCCTTTCTTGAGCAAGCCCTGCAGATCGGCCGCCTTGCCTTCGGCGGCCGCCTTGTTCTGGCGGACGACGTCGGCCTCGAAAGTCGGGCGCGGGTCGTCGTAGAGGACGCCGAGCGCCATCGGGAATTCGCCGAAGCGCATCTCGACGAGCATGTGCGCGACGCTGCGGTTGGTGACGTCGTGGACGATCACGCCCGCGGCCTGCCAGTCGCCGTCTACGACGTCGACGGTCTTGAGGTGCAACGCCTCGGCGTCGAGCGCGATACCCTTGGTGCCCTTGGCATAGATCATCGGCTCGCCATTCTTGAGCCAGAGCTGGCGATCCTCGGCGCCCTTCGGCGCAGCGAAATCCTCGAACACGTCTTTGTTATAGACGATACAGTTCTGAAAAATCTCGATAAAGGCTGCACCCTTATGGGCGTGTGCTGCCTTCAGCACGTTCGGGAGTTCCTTCGACACGTCGAAGCCGCGCGCGACAAAACGCGCGCCCGCACCGAGCGCGAACGCTGCGGGCTGCGCCGGGCGATCGACCGAGCCATAGGGCGTCGACGGGCTGGTCGTCCCCACGCGGCTGGTCGGAGAATATTGCCCTTTTGTAAGGCCATAGATCTCGTTGTTAAACAGCATGATCTGGCAATCGAGATTGCGGCGGATCAGGTGCATCGTGTGGTTGCCGCCGATCGACAGCCCGTCTCCATCGCCGGTCACAATCCAGATATCGAGGTCGGGATTGGCGAGCTTCAGCCCCGTCGCGAACGCCGGCGCGCGGCCGTGGATCGTGTGGAAGCCATAGGTTTCTATATAATAGGGGAAACGTGACGAGCAGCCGATGCCGCTGACGAACACGGTGTTTTCGGGCGCGGTGCCGATTTCGGGCATCGTGCGCTGCACCGCCTTCAGGATCGCATAGTCGCCGCACCCGGGGCACCAGCGGACTTCCTGATCGGTTTCCCAATCCTTGAGCGTCGTCGTCCGCGCGATGGTCGTCATCTCGTTCACTTGAGCGCCTCCTCGATGGCGGCTTCGATTTCGGCGATGGTGAAGGGCTGGCCCGACACCTTGTTCACGGGCTTGGCGTCGACCAGATACTGGTCGC
>NZ_DATFFD010000225.1:0-4042 GCF_035250425.1 Sphingopyxis sp. | reverse complement strand
CGGCGGCGGGTCGGGTCATGGGTTCAAGAACGGTCCCGCGGTGGGGAAACGCGTCGCGGCGCACATCCTCGACAAGAATCTCGCCGTCGAACCGCGCTTCAGCTTTGCGACCAAGGGCACGGTGGCGGCGCGGACGGTGTTCTGATGGGAAACCCGACCGCCCAAATCCGTTCGTGTCGAGCGAAGTCGAGACACCCATCCTCAGCGCATGCCTTCACGGCATCTCGACTTCGCTCGATGCGAACGGAAAAGTAGAGCATGAAACTCACCGACTGCCACAATATCGACGATTTCCGCGCGCTCGCGAAGCGCCGCCTGCCGTGGCCGGTGTTCGACTATATCGACGGCGCCGCCGACGACGAGGTCACCCGCCGCCGCAACCGCACCGCCTTCGACAGCTGCGACCTCATCCCGCGCGTGCTCGCCGGGGTCGAAAGCGTCGACATGCGAACGACGCTGTTCGGGCGCGAGATGGCGATGCCGCTGTTCCTGTCGCCGACCGCGCTCCAGCGCCTGTTCCACTGGCAGGGCGAGCGCGCGGTGCTCCGCGCCGCCGCGAACGCGGGCACCGTCGCCGGCATATCGAGCCTCGCGACGATCAGTCTTGCCGAAGCGGGCGCGCTGACGGACGGCCCCAAGCTGTTCCAGCTCTATGTCCACCACGACGAAGGCCTCAACCAGGCGATGCTCGACGCCGCACGCGACGCCAAGTTCGATGCGGTCGCGCTCACGGTCGATACGATTGTCGGCGGCAACCGCGAGCGCTGCCTGCGCTCGGGCTTCACCTCGCCGCCGCGCTTCACGGCGCGGAACATGCTGAGCTATGCGATCAAGCCCGGCTGGGGTCTCAACTATGTCCTCCGCGAAAAGTTCAGCCTGCCGAACCTCGTCACGCACGTCTCCGAAGGGTCGAGCGTCCCCAAGTCGGTCGCCGAATATTTCACTTCGATGCTCGACCAGAGCCTCGACTGGAAGCGCGCCGAGGCGATCCGCAGGCAATGGGACGGCCCCTTCTGCCTCAAGGGCATCGCCGCGGTCGAGGATGCGAAGCGCGCCGTCGACATCGGCGCTACCGCGATCATGGTGTCGAACCATGGCGGCCGCCAGCTCGACGGCAGCATCGCCCCCTTCGACGCGCTCGCCGGCATCGTCGAGGCGGTCGGCGACAAGCTGGAAGTCATCTGCGACGGCGGCATCACGCGCGGCACCCATGTGCTGAAAGCGCTGTCGGTCGGCGCCAAGGCCTGTTCGGGCGGCCGCCTCTATCTCTACGCGCTCGCCGCGGCGGGCGAGGATGGCGTCGCGCGCGCGATCGCGCTGCTGCGCGCCGAGATGGAGCGCGGGATGAAATTGATGGGAGCCAGGACGCTCGCCGATCTCGGCCCCCACAATCTGCGCTGGCGGTAACGCCGTCTTTCGCGCACGAAAAAGGGGACGGCCTCCCCCGAAGCCGTCCCCTTAGCGCGTGGTCGCTGACCCGCTAGGCGATCAGAAAGATGCGCCCAGCGTAAAGACCACGGTTGGATCGTAAAGCGTGTCGAGCGCCTTGATGCCCGATTTTTTGACGTCGGTGTCGATATATTGGACCGAGAAGGTCGCGAAGCTGGCGGCGAAAGACGCGCCGAGCGACCAGTCCATATATTTGCCGTCGGGCGACACGAGGCCAAGCGAACCGTCATTATAGCCAACGCCCGCGGTCAGCGTGACCGGCGAGTTGGGAATGCCGAAGCCGGCGCCGAGGTTCAGATAGATATTGTCTTCGTCGCCAAGCGAGTTCTGCTTCGGTGCATAGGCGGCCATGCCGGTGATCGAGACGGGGCCGATGTCGTGCGACAGCTTGCCGATGCCTTCGAAATAGTCGGTCGGCGCGCCGCCGTCGTGGCTGCCCGGATAGGTGTAATAGGTCACGCCGATGTCAGCCGTCGTGCCCGAGGCGATCTCGGTGTTGAAGCCCGCATAGAGGTCGAGTTCGAACTTGCCATAGGGATCGCTGTCGGGAAGCGACGAGCCCCAGACGCCGGCATAGAGGCCGCTTTCGTGGCTGAGCGTCAGCGTCGGCTGCACCGCGACCTTTTCGTTCGACAGCGAAATGCCGCGGAAACGATAGTCCGAGGTGACCGCGATGCCGCCCGAAAGCGTGAACGGGCCGCTGGGTGCTTCTTCTTCCTGGGCGAAGGCGGGCGTCGACATGGCCGACGCGGCGAGCAGCATGCCGAAACACGCTTTGGTAAGAAACTTCATGGGTGATCCCCCTAAATAAAAAACGGATCGTCCCAGCCTGCGTTGCGTGTCCACGCCTCTTCGTACGGGCCTGTAACGACGAACGCGTCCGAAATTGCCGATTTTGCTGCGACGCACAAACGAAAATTGCGCAAAGTGACGAATCGGCGCCAGACTGTGTCTTTCACGCAACAGCTGCGCGATCGCGCGCGGGGCTTTGCCAAGCCGCCGCCGGGCGGCTAAAGAGCGGCATAACCCCCTCTCTGTCGAGCAGCATCCATGAGCGATCATAATCCCGGCCTGCGCCCCTGGCGCGACATTGCGCGGCGCACGTCGCGCCAGATCATGGTCGGCGCCGTCCCCGTCGGCGGCGGCGCGCCGATCAGCGTCCAGACGATGACGAACACGCTGACCAGCGACGCGGTGGCGACGATCGACCAGATCCGCCGCTGCGAGGAAGCCGGCGCCGACCTGATCCGCGTCTCGTGCCCCGATACCGAATCAACCGCGGCACTCGGCAAAATCGTGCGCGCGGCGCGCATCCCGATCATCGCCGACATCCATTTCCACTATAAGCGCGCACTCGAAGCCGCCGACGCCGGCGCCGCGTGCCTGCGCATCAACCCCGGCAATATCGGCTCGTCCGAGCGCGTCGGCGAAGTCGTCCGCGCCGCCAAGGCGAACGGCTGCGCGATCCGCATCGGCGTCAACGCGGGGTCGCTCGAAAAAGACCTGCTCGAAAAATATGGCGAGCCGTGCCCCGAGGCGCTCGTCGAAAGCGCGCTCGACCATATCAAGCTGCTCCAGGATCACGATTTCCACGAATACAAGGTCGCGGTGAAGGCGAGCGACGTCTTCCTCGCGGTCGCCGCTTACGCGCAGCTCGCCGACGCGGTCGACTGCCCGCTCCACCTCGGCATCACCGAAGCCGGCGGACTGATCGGCGGCACGGTCAAATCGGCGCTCGGCATCGGCAACCTGCTCTGGGCGGGCATCGGCGACACGATCCGCGTCAGCCTGTCGGCCGAACCCGAAGAGGAAGTCCGCGTCGGCTACGAAATCCTGAAATCGCTGGGCCTCCGCACCCGCGGCGTCCGCGTCGTCTCCTGCCCCAGTTGCGCACGCCAGGGCTTCGACGTGATCCGCACCGTCCAGGCGCTCGAAGACGCGCTCGGCCACATCAAGACGCCGATGTCGCTCTCGGTCCTCGGCTGCGTCGTCAACGGCCCCGGCGAAGCGCGCGAAACCGACATCGGCATCACCGGCGGCGGCAACGGCAAGCATATGGTCTTCCTGTCGGGGGTCACCGACCACCATGTCGAGGACGCCGACATGATCGCGCATATCGTGGGGCTCGTCGAAGCGAAGGCGGCCGAGATCGACGCGGGCAGTTCGGTGAGCATGGACACGCTGCACGGCAAGGCGGCGTAAGGCGAGGTTATCGACAGCGGATCCCGATGTCGGTTTAGGGGTGGTGAGCTGACTTGAAGGTCCTCCCTGTGGCGAAGCCATGGGGAGGGGGACCGCCGCGAAGCGGTGGTGGAGGGGTTGCAACCTCGCGTCAAAACCCCTCCGTCAGCGCTGCGCCTTTGGCGCAGTTTATCCTGAGCGCCTGCAAGGCAGTCGAAGGGCGCTGCCACCTCCCCATCGCTGCGCGACAGGGAGGATCTTATGGCAGAAACCGGTCGCTAGCCGCCATTCCCAATTCAATGCACCATATCACTCGCAACCGGTTCGCTTGCCGCCGGGCGTGACAGCACCCACCAGCTTCCCGCCATCAACAGCACCGTCAGCGCCTCGATGATCATCGCCTGCACAATGC
>NZ_DATFFD010000224.1:0-2636 GCF_035250425.1 Sphingopyxis sp. | reverse complement strand
TACGCACAGCGGGCTCGTCACCTCGGTGATCGCGATCGACAAGGAATTGACGAAGCAGGCGCTGGTGCCGCATGGTATTCCGATGCCGACGGGGACGATGGTCGACAGCGAAAGCCTGTTTTCAGTCGACCCCTTGCCGCGCCCCTATGTGCTGAAACCCGTCAACGAAGGCTCGTCGGTCGGGGTTGCGATCGTCAAGGACGACAGCAATTACGGCAACCCGATCGCGCGCGAGGCCGTCGGGCCGTGGCAGGAGTTCGACCGGCTGCTCGCCGAACCCTTCATCAAGGGGCGCGAACTGACCGTCGCGGTGCTCGCCGATCAGGCGCTCGCCGTCACCGAGCTCCGCGTAAAGTCGGGTTTCTACGATTATGACGCCAAATATACCGACGGGCTGACCGAACATGTCTGCCCCGCCGACGTCCCCGATGACGTCGCGCAGCGGATGAAGGATCTGGCGCTGCAATCGCACCGCCTGCTCGGCTGCAAGGGCGCCTCGCGCTCCGATTTCCGCTGGGACGACGAACATGGCCTCGCGGGCATTTTCCTGCTCGAGGTCAACACCCAGCCGGGAATGACCGCGCTCAGCCTCGTACCCGAACAGGGGCGCGCTGTGGGCATGGATTATGCCGAACTGGTCGAACGCATCGTGGGGGAAGCGTTGTTATGAGCAAGACACAGATCAAGCGTGGCAAGTCGCCGCCGCGGCGGGCCTCGCGCGCGCCGAAGAAGCGGCGGAAGGTCCAGACCTCGCGCCTCAACGCGATCATCAACGCGCTGCCGATCAGCCCGCAGCGGCTACAGAAGGTCGCGAACTGGACGATCGGGCTCAGCCTGTGCGCGGTTGTCGCAATCGGCGCGCACGCGACCGGCGTGACCGCAAAGATCCATGAGGAATATGCGCAGGCGGTCGGCCGCGCGGGGTTTCAGGTCAGGAAGGTCGAAGTCGTCGGCGCCGACCGCATCGACCGGCTGAAGGTCTATGACATCGCGCTTGCGCAGAAGGACCGCTCGATGGCGGCGGTCGATCTGGAAGATGTGCGCGGCGATCTGATGCGCTACGGCTGGATCAAGGATGCGCGCGTGTCGCGGCGCCTGCCCGACACGCTCGTCGTCGATATCGTCGAGCGCACCCCGGCGGCGATCTGGCAGCATAATAACCGCCTGTCGCTGATCGACGAAAAGGGCGTCGTGCTCGAACCCGTCACCGTCGCGACGATGCCCGACCTGCCGCTCGTCATCGGGCCGAAGGCGAACCAGCGCTCGCAAGACCTCGACCGCCTGCTGACCGAGGCGAGCAGCCTCAAGGAATTGCTCGCGGGCGCGACCTGGGTCGGCAACCGCCGCTGGGACCTGCGTTTCCGCAGCGGCGAGACGCTGTCGCTTCCCGAAGGCGAGACCGAGGCGAAGGCCGCGCTCGCCAAATTCGCGCATATGGACGGCGCCAACCGCTTGCTCGGGCGCGGCATATTGCGCTTCGACATGCGCGATCCCGCGCGCTTCGTGCTGCGCTTGCCGCACGAAGGGCAGGTGGCGCCCGCGAAGCTCGACGATGCGCGCGCCGCGGTCGATGCCGTCGCCGAAGCCTCGGCGGAGAAGGGGTAAGCCATGGCGCCGCCGCGCATCGAAAAGATCATCACCGCACTCGATGTCGGGTCGTGGAAGGTCTGCGCGCTGATCGCGGGGCAGACCGCCGACGGCCAGCTCCATGTACTCGGCACCGGCCAGCGCGAAAGCCGCGGGGTCCAGCGCGGCTATGTCGCCGACATGGAACAGACCGAGCATATCGTGCGCGAGGCGATCGAACAGGCCGAACGCATCGCGGGGCTGAACATCGACGATGTGTGGGTCAGCTTCTCGGCGGGCGGCCTTTTGAGCGATGTTGCGCCTATCGAAAGCGAACTCGGCGGCCACCGCATCGAACAGGAGGATATCGACGATCTGCTCGCCGCGGGCCGCGCCGGTATCGACCCCGAGGGCCGCATGATCCTTCACGCACAGCCCGCGCTCTACACGCTCGACGGGCTCAACGGCGTGAAGAACCCGATCGGCCTCCACGCCGACCGGCTCGGCGTCGACATTCATATCATCATGGCCGACGGCGCCCCGGTACGGAACCTCGAGGCCGCGGTGCGGCAGGCGCATCTCGACGTCAACGCGGTCGTCGCCTCGCCGATCGCCGCGGGGCTCGCCTGTCTCTCGGACGAGGAGCGTGACCTGGGGGTCGCGCTGGTCGAACTCGGCGCGGCGGTCACGACGGTGTCGCTCTATGCGGGCGGAATGCTCGTCGAAATGGTGTCGCTGCCCTTCGGCGCCAGCGACATCACCGACGACATCGCCTCGGCATTCGGCATCCGGCGCAGCCAGGCGCAGCGGCTGCAGAGCTTCTATGGCTCGGCCTCGGCCAGCCCGCGCGACAATAATGAGATCATCGAACTGGAGCCCGGCGCCCCGACCAACGGCGACGCCCCGCGCATCACGCGCGCGCAATTGGTGTCGGTGATCCGCCAGCGCCTCGACGCGATGATGGGCGAGATCGGCCGGACGCTCAAAGACCTGCATTTCGTCGGCCCGATCGGCCGGCAGGTCGTGCTCGTCGGCGGCGGCGCCGACCTGAAAGGCATCGCCGACTACAC